>JBIIZY010000083.1:0-11773 GCA_044346035.1 Rhodoferax sp.
ATGCGGTGGCCGTACGTGGCAGCGGTTTGGGTCTGGCGATCGTGCAAGAAATTGCGCGTCAACACGGCATCAAGCTGCAACTCACCAGCCCGTGCCAAGACGGGCGCGGCACCCGCATTCGTATGGAATGGCCAACCACGCAGGCCGAGGGTGCCCTTTAATCGGCATTGGTCTGTACGCGCTTGCGCTTTAACAGACCTGTGCGTGCGGCAAGGGCTCGTCATGAACCCCGGGAGTAGCCCGGGGTTGCATGCCGACTTTGCTTGTCCGTTACTTGGGGATGACGACGCTGTCAATCACATGGATCACGCCGTTGTCAGCCACGATGTCGGTCTTGATGACGTTGGCACCATCAACCTTGACTCCGCCCATGGTGCTCACGGTCAGCTCCGAGCCTTGGACCGTTTTCACCTTGCCTGCCTTCACATCGGCGGCCATCACTTTGCCAGGCACCACGTGGTAGGTCAGCACCGCAGTGAGCTTTTTCTTGTCCTTGAGCAAAGCATCGAGGTCCGCCTTGGGCACTTTGGCAAAGGCTTCATCCGTGGGCGCGAACACGGTAAACGGGCCCTTGCCCTTGAGCGTGTCGACCAGACCCGCAGCGGTCAGTGCGCTTGCCAAGGTCTTGAAGTTGCCCGCGCCCACGGCGGTGTCAACAATGTCTTTGGCCTGCGCTGACAACGCCATACCCAGGGCCAAAAAGGAAGCGATCAAAGTTTTTTTCATGCGGTTCTCCAGAGTCAAACGGGGGATTTATTCAACACGCCAAAAATGTGGCGCGGCCGGATAATAGAACTGATAGGTATCCTTAGAGTTTTTACGGTCGTTTTACGACTGATCGGTAATTTTTTAATCCAATCGGGTTTTCGGTGGATGCGCCTGCACAATGGCGCTCCACCGCGCTGGCTACACGGCCGCAAACACCAGCCCCCCCCAGAAGCACCCCATCCACCACCATGCCGAGCAACACGCCCACCCAACTGGCGCGAACCGCCATTTGGTTCATTCCGTTGCTGTGGGCCGTGAACTACTACGTTGCCCGCCAGGCACCCGGCGTCGTGGAGCCTTACACGCTGGCGACGATCCGTTGGGGCATCGCAGGGGCGCTGCTGGCCGTGGCAGCACGCAGCGAACTGTGGGCGCAACGTCAGCACCTCGCCGCTGTCTGGCACCAGTATGTGGTGCTTGGTTTTTGCGGCATGGTGGTGTGCGGCGCTTGGGTGTATGTGGGAGCCCAATCGACTGGGGCGGTAAACATCGCCCTGATCTACGCCGCCTCGCCGGTTCTTATCGCGCTGGGTTCGGTGCTGTGGCTGCACGAGCGCATGCGCTGGCCGCAGCTGCTGGGTGTGGCAATTGCCCTCGCCGGTGTGCTGCACGTCATCGTCAAAGGCCAATGGACGGCGCTGGGGCAGGTGCGTTTCGTGGTGGGTGATCTGTGGATTTTGGCGGCGACGTTGTCTTGGGCGGTGTACGCGTTGCTGCAAAAAATGTGGCCCAGCCCCATGGGGCCAACCGCACGGTTGGCGGCAATTTGTTGGGGTGCGATGCCGGTGCTGCTGGCTGGTACCGCCTGGGAGATGGCACAGCCCAACACCCCGGCACTCACGCTCTATGCCTGGGCACTGGGTATCACCGCCGCGCTGGTGCCAGGCATTGCCGCCTACTGGACCTACGGTTGGGCGCAAAAGGTACTGGGCGCCAGCAAAGTGGCTGTGACCCTGTACCTCGGCCCGCTGTATGGCGCGCTGGTGGCGTGGTTGCTGCTGGGCGAACGCCTGGGCTGGTTCCACTTGCAAGCCGCCATGCTGATCTTGCCGGGTGTCTACCTGGTGTCACGTCCGACCCCAACCCAAGACCCAGCGAACAGCAACTCCACATGACGCGCGCACCGGCCCCAACCAGCCTGACAATTTTTTTCAGGCCCGGCCCACCGGATTTCAATCTCAGCGTGTGCGCTGGCCCCTACCATCGCGGCACCCCAACCAACAACGAGAGAGGCATCGCATGAGCGTCATCACCACCATCGAAGACCTGCGGGTTCTGGCCAAAAAGCGGGTGCCGCGCATGTTTTACGACTACGCCGACTCCGGCTCGTGGACCGAATCAACCTACCGGGCCAACGAGTCCGACTTTCAAAAAATCAAGCTGCGTCAGCGTGTGGCGGTGAACATGGAAAACCGCAGCACGGCCACCAAAATGGTGGGGGTAGACGCCAAGATGCCGGTGTGCATTGCGCCAGTCGGTCTGTGCGGCATGCAAAGCGCCGACGGTGAAATCAAGGCCGCCAAAGCAGCAGAAAAGTTTGGCATTCCGTTCACCCTCTCGACCATGAGCATCTGCTCCATCGAAGACATCGCCGAGCACACCAGCGCGCCTTTTTGGTTTCAGCTCTACATGATGCGCGACCGCGAGGCGATGAAAAGAATGATCGAACGCGCCCGCGCAGCACGCTGCAGCGCACTCGTGCTCACGCTGGATTTGCAAGTCATCGGCCAGCGCCACAAAGACCTCAAAAACGGCCTGACCGCACCGCCCAAACCCACAATCGCCAACCTCATCAACCTGGCCACCAAGCCGCGCTGGTGCCTTGGCATGGCAGGCACGCGCCGCCACACCTTCCGCAACTTGGTGGGGCATGTGGAGGCGGTGACCAATATGTCTTCGCTGGCCTCGTGGACCAACGAGCAGTTCGATCCGCGCTTGTCCTGGGAGGACGTGGCCTGGGTCAAAGAGCAGTGGGGCGGCAAGCTGATCCTCAAGGGCATCCAAGACCTGGAAGACGCCCACCTCGCGGTGGCCAGCGGCGCCGACGCCATGGTGGTGAGCAACCACGGCGGCCGCCAACTCGACGGCGCACCCAGCAGCATCTCGGCGCTGCCTGCGATTGCGCAGGCGGTGGGCGACAAGATTGAAGTCTGGATGGACGGCGGCATTCGCAGTGGCCAAGACGTTCTCAAGGCCTGGGCACTGGGCGCGCGCGGCACCATGATTGGCCGCGCCTTTGTGTACGGCCTGGGCGCGATGGGCGAGGCGGGTGTCACCAAGGCGCTGCAAATCATCCACAAGGAGCTCGACGTGACCATGGCGTTTTGCGGCCACACCGACATCCAGAACGTGGACCGCAACATCCTGGTGCCCGGCACGTTTCCCACCTGAACCTGCACAGGGGCGACTGGCACGGTGGTTTAGCATGGCGCGCACCCACAACACAGCTATGACGCACCCTGAAACCCCCATCGCACGCCCCGTGCGCGCTTCTACTGGCGTTGCGGGCACCTCCGACATTACTGACCCGCCGACCCCAACACCAGGGCGTACACAGCGCGGCGTCAGCGCCTGGTGGCGGGCCGTCGCCATCGGCTTGGCCATTGCCATCGCGGTGGGCGCAACGGCTGCTGTGAGCATGTACGAGCAATTCAAGGCGCAGATGCAGCACATGCAAACGCAGCTCCAAACGGTGCAGCAGATCAAGTACATCAGCGTCTTGACCGACGCACAAGGTGCCCCCGCCATGCTGGCCACGCTCGATCCACAAGAGCACACCCTGCAACTGCAACGTCTCAACGCGGTGGTTGAAGGCCAGGACGACACCATGCAGCTTTGGGCGCTTTCAAGCACAGGGCGGCCGGTGTCACTGGGCACGCTTACCAGCAAGATAAAAACCCAGCGACTCAACGCCAGCGACAAGGACCTAGCCCAGGTCACACAGCTCGCCATCAGCGTCGAGAACAAGGGGGGCGTAGACCCCGCGCAGGGGCCGCGCCTGCCCTACCTGTTCCAAGGCGCAGTGGTACAAAAAGCCCGCTGAGTCCGGCTGTGGCAGCCGCTGTTCGCCGTATCGCCCACCTCGACATGGACGCGTTTTACGCGTCGGTGGAGTTGCTGCGCTACCCGCAACTCAAGGGCTTGCCCGTGGTAATTGGCGGTGGGCGGCGCAAGGAAGATGCGCTGATTGAGCGTCTGCGCGCCGAGCGGCCCGACCACGCCTGGTCAGAAGACCGTTTGAACGAAATTCCCGTAGATTTTTTTCCGGTGCTGCGCGGCTACGTGGGGCGCGGCGTGATCACCACTGCGACATACGCAGCGCGCCAGTTTGGCATCGGCTCGGCCATGGGGCTAATGAAGGCGGCCAAGCTGTGCCCGCAGGCCGTCTTGCTGCCCGTCGACTTTGCGCAGTACCGGCGCTACTCGCAGCGCTTCAAAAACATCGTCACCGAGATCGCTCCGCAGATGGAGGACCGTGGTGTCGACGAGGTGTACATCGACTTCACCGACGTACCCGGCGGCCAGCGCCAAGGTGGTCGCGCCCTGGCCCGGCTGATCCAAAAAGCCATTTATGACGACACCGGCTTGACCTGCTCGGTGGGCGTTGCGCCGAACAAGCTGCTGGCAAAAATGGCCAGCGAGTTCAACAAGCCCAACGGCATCTCGGTCGTGATGGAAGACGAGGTGGAAGCCAAAATCTGGCCCTTGGCCTGCCGCAAGATCAACGGCATCGGCCCCAAGGCAGAGGAAAAGCTGCGCGGCCACGGCATTGCCACCATCGGCGACTTGGCGCGGCGCGATCGCCAATGGCTGATGGACACCTTCGGCCAGCGCACGGGCGCGTGGCTGCACGACGCATCGCACGGCCAGGACAAGCGTCCGGTGGTAACCGAGAGCGAACCAGTCAGCATGAGCCGCGAAACCACGTTTGAGCGCGACCTGCACGCAGTGCGGGACCGAGCAGCGCTGGGTGCCATCTTCACCCGGCTGTGCGAGCAAGTGGCAGCCGACCTGCAGCGTAAGGGCTACAAGGGACGCACCATCGGCATCAAGCTGCGCTTTGATGACTTCAGTACCGTCACCCGCGACCACACCCTGGAACATGCCACCGCAGACGCCGCCGAAATTCGCCGTGCAGCCGGCCAGTGCCTCAAGCGCGCGCCGCTGGACAAGCGGCTGCGCCTGTTGGGGGTGCGCGTAGCGGGGCTTGAACCCGAAGGCGGCGCACCGCTGGTCGGGCCCGCAAAGTCTGAAGCAGCGTCGGGCAGTTTGTTTTAGTGGGGCGCCGCGAGCCCGTTCGCACCCACGCCCGCTACTGCCGCGCAGTGCGTGCGTTGGCCGGCAAGCTTTGCGGGTGGTTGGTGCGAAACGGGTTGATGTCGAGCCCGCCACGGCGGGTGTAGCGGGCATACACCGTGAGCTTGTGCGGTTTGCAGCGGGTCAGGATGTCCATGAAGATCCGCTCCACACACTGCTCGTGGAATTCGTTGTGGTTGCGAAAACTCACCAGGTACTGAAGCAAACCCTCTTGCACGATAGGCGCGCCAAAGTAGCTGATTTGTACACTGCCCCAGTCCGGCTGGCCGGTCACCAAACAGTTGCTCTTGAGCAGGTTGCTCACCAGCACCTCACTCACTGGCGCCGCCTGGGGCAGCGTGGATAGCAGCTCGGGCGCGGGCTGGTAGTGCACGCACTCCAGGTCCAAGCGGTCCAGGCTCAGGCCTTCGAGCTCATGCACTGGCTCGGCGTCAAATTGCTCTGGGCCACGCAAGGCCACGCCGACTGCGGCCTGCGGCACCATGCCGCGCCACACCGCCTCGGTCACGTCGGCGCGCAAACGCTCTAGCACCTCGGCGGCATCGGCAAAGCGGGTGTTGTTGAAGCTGTTGAGGTAGAGCTTGAAGGACTTGCTCTCGATGATATTGGGCGTGTCGCAGGGAATGGTGAAGTGCGCCAAGGCAATCTGTGGCTTGCCGCGCAGGTTGAGCCAACTCAGCTCGAAGGCGGTCCACATGTCGGCGCCCATGAAGGGCAGGCTGCTGCCAACGCTGCTACCGATACCAATACCGATTTCCGCCCGCTTCTGCGCACGTGGTATGGGAAACAGCAAGGTCGCGTCGTACTGGTCCTGGTACGCAGCCGCCTTGCCCAGCAGGGACTGTTCGGGCGTGTTCATGCCGCGCTGCTCAGATCGGCGGTGGCGTCGGTGTGCCGACGAAACACCATGCGCTCGGGCGTCGATGCAGCGGCGTCAAAGGCGTAGCCCTCGGACCGGAAGGCGCGCAGCTGATCGGGCTGCACCACGCGCTGCTGCACCGCAAAGCGCGCCATCAAACCGCGGGCCCGCTTGGCCATGAAGCTGATGACTTTGTACTGGCCATTTTTGTGTTCTTGGAACACGCACTCCACCACCCGGGCCTTGAGCGCACGCAGGTCCACCGCCTTGAAATACTCTTGCGAAGCGAGGTTGACCACCACCGGGCTGGCATCCGCACGCAAGCGGGTGTTGAGGTAGTCGGCAATCTGCGTACCCCAAAAATCGTACAGATCGCGGCCCTTGTCGGTGGCCAGGCGGGTGCCCATCTCCAGCCGGTAGGGCTGCATCAAATCAAGGGGACGCAGCACTCCGTACAGTCCACTCAAAATGCACACATGGTCTTGCGCCCAGGCCAGATCCGCTGGCGGCAAACTGCGCGCAGCCAGCCCGCCGTACACGTCCCCGTCAAAAGCCAGCGCCGCCTGGCGCGCGTTCTTCACGGTGGCGCGGCTGGACCACGCCTGGTAACGCGCCACATTCAGGCTGGCGAGCTTGTCACTGAGGTCCATCAAGGCAGCAAGCTGCTGCGGCGACTGCGCGCGCAACACATCAATCAAGGCCTTGGACTGCTTGACGAACAAGGGCGGCGTATGGGCTTGGTTAGAGAGCTCGGTCTCGTAGTCCAAGGCTTTGGCGGGTGAGAGTAGGAAGAGCATGGGCGGGATTATCCCGCGCCCCTCAGGGCATCTGCACCACCGCCGCAGTGGCTTTGCGCACCAGCGGCAACACCAAGAGCAACACGGGAAATGCGATCACCCACGACAAGCCCCACGAGCCCAACCACAGTACCAAAAAACCATCCGCCAAACCCACGCCGCGCAAGGTACTCACCAGCGAGATGATGCACGTCATGATGATGGACAAGAACAGCGGCATCACGACGCTGGCGTACTTGGCGGGGAGCTTGGGCAGGCCGAAGGGGCCGACTTGGTTAGGTTTCGTTTTCGTCATGAATCCGATGCTAGCTGAGGTCCCAGCGTCGGAGTTGCGCGGTGAGCCATGTTGCAGTGTTCGTTCAAACAACCGCCCCAAACATCGCAGCACGGAAGCCCAAAATGACGAAAGCCGCATGTAGCGGCTTTCCATTTGGTGCATCTT
This sequence comes from Rhodoferax sp., assembly GCA_044346035.1. Classification (GTDB taxonomy): domain Bacteria; phylum Pseudomonadota; class Gammaproteobacteria; order Burkholderiales; family Burkholderiaceae_C; genus Allorhodoferax. Next base: position 7,184 of record JBIIZY010000083.1, read on the forward strand.
TCAGCTTGTTAGCGTCCAGAGCGCATATCCCAATCATCTTGGTGTCCGGAGTGTAGCGTAGTTCGATGTATAAAACGCCGGTCACACATTTTTGGGGGTCTGCGATGGCATCTATGCGGTATCGGCTTGCACTCGACTTGGGATCAACATCTTTGGGTTGGGCGATGGTCCGGCTCACCACTGAAAACGAACCCTGCGCGATCATCAAAGCTGGGGTGCGAATTTTTTCCGATGGACGCAATCCCAAAGACGGAACATCACTGGCAGTAACACGACGCGAGGCGCGTGCGATGCGCCGCCGCCGTGATCGATTGCTAAAACGCAAGGCACGTATGACCCAAGCGCTCATTGAGCATGGCTTCTTCCCTGCGGATGAGTCGAAGAGAAAAGCGCTGGTAACCCTCAATCCCTATTCCCTTCGCTCAAAGGGCCTCGACCATCCCCTACAACCTGCCGAGTTTGCGCGTGCGCTGTTTCACATCAACCAGCGGCGTGGCTTCAAAAGCAACCGCAAGACCGACAAAAAAGACAACGACAGCGGTGAGCTTAAGCAGGCTATCAGCAAGCTTCGGCTGGCACTGGAACAGGAAGGTTGCCGAACTGTGGGCGAGTGGCTGCACAAGCGCGACAGCTCAGGGGGGACGGTGCGTGCGCGCTATCGTCAGACAAAGATAACAAACGACGATGGAAAAAACCGGATCGACAAAAGCTACGACCTCTACATCGATCGAGCAATGATCGAGGCTGAGTTCGACGCACTGTGGACGAAACAGGCAGAGCTCAACCCGGCGCTTTTCAACGACAACGCTCGCGATGACCTGCGGCATGTTCTCCTGTTCCAGCGCCCGTTGAAACCGGTACGCCCGGGTCGCTGTACGTTGATGCCTGACCAGGAGCGCGCGCCTCTCGCTCTGCCTAGTACGCAGAGGTTTCGGATGTACCAGGAGCTAAACAACCTGCGCATATTGCAGGATGGCCTAAAGGAGGTATGCCTGACGCTACGGCAACGCGATACCCTAGCCGTTGCGTTGGAGGCCAACAGTAAACGCAGTTTTACCCAAATCAAAAGACTCCTGGGAATGAGCGGCTCGGTGAAGTTCAACTTCGAAGACCCGAAACGACAGGAACTCAAAGGCAACACTACCAGCGCCATCTTGTCTAAAACCGATCTTTTTGGCGCAGCATGGTTCGGGTTCGACGAACACAAGCAAGATGCCATCGTCTTGCAACTGGTACAGGAAGAAAACGAAACGAAACTGGTGCGCTGGCTGTGTGATGAGACCGGCGTGGATGAAGCGCGCGCCGAGGCCATTGCAAATGCTGGTTTGCCAGAGGGCTACGGCAGCCTTTGCAGCCAAGCGCTGGAACGACTTCTCCCGGAACTTCGCCGCGATGTTATGACGTATGACAAGGCTGTACTCGCAGCAGGTTTTGACCACCACAGCAACATCAGCTCGGCCGCGACCGGCGAGATATTGCCAACGCTGCCCTACTACGGGATACCGCTACAGCGCCACGTCGGCTTCGGCACCGGGCAGGCGGAAGACCCGGACGAGAAGCGCTACGGCAAGATCGCCAACCCCACAGTGCACATCGGGTTGAACCAAGTGCGGCTGGTCGTGAATGCGCTCATCAGCCGCTACGGACACCCCAGCGAAGTGATTGTGGAACTCGCACGCGATCTAAAGCAAAGCAAAGAACAGCGCGACGAGGAAACCAAACGACAGGCAGACAACCAAAAACGCAATGCGCGATTGCGAGAGGATGTGGCAGGCATCTTGAACATCAGCGTCGAACGCGTGAAGCAGACCGACATTCAAAAAATGATACTTTGGGGTGAGTTGAGCGACAACGTCGCGGACCGTCGCTGCCCATACTCAGGCGTACAAATCAGCGCGGCCATGCTGATGAGCGCGGAGGTCGAGATCGAACACATCCTTCCATTCTCAGAAACGCTTGACGACAGCCTCAACAACAAAACAGTGTCACTGCGCCAAGCCAATCGAATCAAGGGCAACCGCACGCCCTGGCAGGCGCGTGGCGATTTTGCAGCGCAAGGTTGGAGCTACTCTGCAATGCTAGAACGCGCTGAGCAAATGCCCAAAGCCAAGCGCTACCGCTTTGGCGAGGATGGATATGCGCGATGGCTCAAAGACGATGCAGGTTTCTTGGCTCGAGCGCTCAACGATACGCGCCACCTCAGCAAAGTCGCCCGCGAGTACCTCAGTCTGGTTTGCCCGCAAAACACCCGCGTCATACCCGGACGCATGACTGCCATGCTGCGCGCCAAATTTGGCTTGAACGACGTGCTGAGTTTGCAGGGTGAGAAAAACCGAAACGACCACCGTCACCATGCGGTGGACGCTTGCGTCATCGCTGTGACCGATCAAAGCCTTTTGCAACGATTCGCAAAAGCCAGCGCCAGGGCACGCGAACAGGGGCTCAACCGGCTAGTAGATGACACACCCCTACCATGGCCTACCTACCGGGAGCATGTGGCAAGAGCGGTTGGCAACATTTGGGTGAGCCACAAGCCCGACCATGGGCATGAGGGTGCGATGTTTGATGCAACGATTTATAGCGCCGGCGGGAAGAGCAAAAGTGCGGCGAAAGACCGCACTGTCATTCCTTTCACAGACATGAAGGCCGTTGACCGACATGGCAGCGTCAACGGTTCACCCAAAGCATACAAGGGTCTTTTGTCTAACAGCAACTATTGCATTGAGGTTTTCCGTAACGAAATTGGCGATTGGGATGCTCTCGTGTTGCGCACCTTCGACGCTTACCAACTGGTTAGGAGTTATCCGTCAGTGATTCAAGGAGTCAAGCGACTTAGGAATCCAAACTTTGCGGCGAACGGAAAACCGCTTATTCTGCGATTGATGATCAACGACTACGTGCGTGCGACTGTCGACGGGGCGCTATTGGTTTTGCAAGTCTTGAAGATCAACAGCTCAGGTTCCGTCACGTTCGTGAAGCCTAATGAAACAAACATCAGCGCGCGGTACCTAAAGAAGCTTGCCGCCCAAAAGGCTGCGCGTGACGGCTCCCCATTTGACGCAGGTTTGCTTCACGATGAATTTTTTCAAAAAGCGCTTTCCGCGCAAAGTTTGAGGGCATCCAAGGCCCGTCAAGTAACCGTCTCCCCGATTGGCGAACTCAGCGATCCCGGGTTCAGGGAGTAATCCGCATGATCGGTCGCATTGTCGAAGTGGCTGATGACCGTCGGCATCTACACATGCACCGCGGCTTTATGGTGGTACAAGATGCAGAGGGAGAGCGCAAGGAGCTCGGTCAGGTGCCGCTGGATGACATCGCCGCCGTCATCGCCAACGCGCATGGTTTGAGCTACACAAACAACCTCTTGGTGGCACTGGCAGAGCGCGGCGCACCGTTTGTGGTGTGCGCTGCAAACCACAATGCCGTGGGCATGCTTCTACCTATCGACGGCAACTTTGAGCAAGCCAAACGAATAGACGCCCAGATTGCAGCCAGCCTACCCACACACAAGCGACTATGGGCGGCGGTGGTGCGCAGCAAGCTTGAGCAACAGGCAGCGGCGCTAGAAGCCGCTGGAGCGCCCACCGCCCCACTAAGCGCCCTTGTACCCAAGGTCAAAAGCGGCGACCCGGAAAACATTGAGGCTCAGGGGGCGCAGCGCTACTGGCGGCTACTGTTCGGAGACGCATTTCGTCGCGACCGGGATGGCGGTGGCCTAAACGGCCTTCTCAATTACGGCTATACCGTACTGCGGGCCGCTACTGCGCGTGCTGTATTGGCCGCTGGCTTGCACCCAAGCATTGGCCTGCACCACAGCAACGACAACAACGCCATGCGTTTGGTGGACGATCTGATGGAGCCATTCCGCCCGGTGATCGATCTGAAGATCTGGCATCTGCGCCGAAATGGAGAGCTAGAAGTTACTCCTGAGACCAAGCGCGCATTGGTTCGGACGCTGTACGACGACATGCAAACCGAGGTTGGCGCTACGCCAGTCATGGTGTGCGCCCAGAAGCTCGCTGTGTCGCTCGCGCAGGTGTACATGGGCGAACGTGAGAAGCTCGACTTACCCTTGCCGGGTTTGCCGCTGGCGCTGGCAAACGCGTTACGGGATGAGTAGCAAGCATCACTTATGTTGTCAGGGTATCGGCTCATGTGGATGGTGGTGATGTTTGACCTTCCCGTAGTTGAAAAGGTGGAGCGCAAAGCGGCCACCGACTTTCGCAACACGCTACTGGACTTGGGCTTTGATATGAGCCAATTCAGTGTGTACATGCGCTTTTGCACCAGCGCAGCCCAAGTGGACACCTACTGCAAACGCGTGGAAGCAGCCTTGCCTCACGGCGGAAAAGTGAATATTCTGCAATTCACCGACAAGCAGTACGAGCGCATCGTCAGCTTTCATGGCAAAGCCAAACAACCGGCAAACAAAACGCCCGATCAATTCGACCTTTTCTAGACAATGCATGTAGTTTTTCTTAGTCCAAAAGCGAAAAACCCCTTGATAAATCAAGGGGTTATCGCAGCGCTAGTCTAGATGATTGGGATATGCGCCCTGGCCGGAACTGTGGGCTGAGATACCATGACTCG
>JBIIZY010000240.1:0-3495 GCA_044346035.1 Rhodoferax sp.
CTGGTCAACAACCTGAAGTTCACCCTCTCGCGCGAACCCGACAACGCGCACGCGCAAGCCCTGCTGCAAACCGCAAGCAACCACGACGGCGACACCGCGCCCGTCACCACGCTGCAGCAGGAGAGGCAGCACAACACCTTCTTTCGGCTTGACCAACCGGGGCTGATCGCCAAGCTGCGCGAGAGCGTGCCTGACCTGCCTGCCACGCCCACTGCGCTGGACGTTTTTGTGGCGCTGCGTAGCCTGCGCAACCGGTGGTAGGCTAGACCGCATGCAGTACACGGACATCGACGACGACTCCGAACACGCCAGCCATTCGGTGGCCGAGCGCGCAGCGGCCGCCTCCCGCAGTACCTGGGTGAGCGTGGGCGTCAACCTGGTGCTGGCGGTGGTGCAAATTGTGGTGGGCACGCTTTCGAAGTCGCAGGCCCTGGTGGCTGACGGGCTGCATTCGCTCTCGGATTTGGTGTCGGACTTTGTGGTGCTGTTTGCCAGCCACCATGCCAAAAAAGATGCCGACGCCGACCACCCTTACGGCCACCAGCGTTTTGAGACCGCTGCCTCGCTGGCACTGGGTGCGATTTTGCTGGCGGTGGGCATAGGCATGGTGTGGACCGCGCTGGTCAAGTTGGAATCGCCCCAAACCATTGCCACCGTGCACGCATCGGCGCTGTGGGTGGCGCTGGGCGCCATCGCGGCCAAAGAGCTGTTGTTTCAATACATGCTGCGCGTGGCCAAGGCGGTCAAGTCCAGCATGCTGGTGGCCAACGCCTGGCATGCCCGCTCGGACGCGGCCTCCTCGCTGGTGGTCAGCATTGGCCTGATCGGCAACCTGGCGGGCTACCCCTTGCTGGACCCGATTGCTGCGCTGATTGTCGGCTTCATGGTCGGAAAAATGGGCTGGAACTTCGGCTGGGATGCCATGCACGACCTGATGGACCGCGCGGTGGACGAGGCCGAGGTACAAGCCATTCGCCAAACCCTCGCTGCCACGCCGGGCGTGGTAGACGTGCACGATGTTCGCACCCGCAAAATGGGCGACATGGTGGTGGTGGACGCCCACATCGAAGTGGATGCCGACATCACGGTCGAGGCTGGTCACAACATTGCAGTGGCGGCACGCCATGCGGTCATGCAGCGCCACCGCGTGCTCAACCTCATGACCCATGTGGACCCGGCGCACCGCCCCGACAAAGACCACGAACCGGCGCGCCTGCCCGCGCAGCCCTGACCCCACCTGCCACCTGCCACCTCCCCACTGCCGCATGCACCGTACTATCTTCGAGACGCCCGTCGTCAACACGGTGCTGCGCGCCGTATCCGTCGCCTTTCTGCGCCTGCGGGGCTGGCAGGTGCAGGGCAGCCTGCCGGCCGATTGCCGCAAATGTGTTTTCATTGCCGCGCCCCACACCAGCAACTGGGACTTGCCCTACACGCTGATGGTGGCGTTTGCGCTGCGCCTCAACGTGTACTGGATGGGCAAAAGCCAAATCTTCAAGCCCCCGTTTCGCGCGGTGATGATGTGGCTGGGCGGCATTCCGGTGCAACGCGACAGTGCCAACAACCTGGTGGCCGCTTCGGTGGCGGCCATTGAAGCAGCCGACGGACCACTGCAACTGGTGGTGCCGCCTGAAGGCACGCGCAGCAAGGTGCGTTATTGGAAAACCGGTTTTTATTACATCGCCGTGGGTGCCAAGGTGCCCATCGTGATGGCCTACATGGACTACGAAAAAAAGATCAGCGGGCTGGGGCCGGTGTTCCATCCGAGCGGGGACATTGATGCCGACATGGTGGCGATCAAGGCGTTCTACGCGCAGTTCAAGGGAAGAAACGCCAGCCAGTTCAGCGCCGAATAAGCTGGGGCGCGGCGCACAGTGACCCGGCCGGACGCGGTGCAGCCAGCACCGGCACGCCAGCTCAGTGCCCGTTGGGGTGTGCGGCGCTTAACAGCTTGTCGGTGTACGCAATCGCAATGGCGCTGAACAAAAACGCCACGTGGATGATGGTTTGCCACATCAAGACCTTCTCGTCGTAGTTGGCGGCGTTGATGAAGGTTTTGAGCAAGTGGATCGAGCTGATGCCGATGATGGCGGTGGCCAGTTTGACCTTGAGCACCGACGCATTCACATGGCTGAGCCACTCGGGCTGGTCCGGGTGGCCCTCCAAGTCCATGCGGCTGACAAAGGTCTCGTAGCCGCCAACGATCACCATGATGAGCAGGTTGGAGATCATCACCACATCAATCAGCGCCAGCACGACCAGCATGATGATGGTCTCGTTGAGCTGCGAAACCACCACATCCGACTTGTACCCAATGCTGCTCACCAAGGCCTGCACCGCCGCCTCGCTGCCAAAGGCCGCTTCGAGCAAATGCACCAGCTCCACCCAGAAGTGAAACACATACACGCCTTGCGCCGCGATCAGCCCAATGTAGAGCGGCAGCTGCAGCCAGCGGCTGGCAAAAATGAAGCGGGGCACGGGGCGCATGGCGGCGCGAGGACGGGAATCGGGCATGGCGGCGGTGTGGTGGGCTGGGGTCGGGGCATTGTAGGCACGGCCCTTGACAGACGGTGCCAAACCGAGCCAGCCCGCCGCCTGCGAATCAGTACTGCTTGTACGGCAAGAATTTGCCCGACAGCACCACGTTGACGCGGTCGCCCTTGGGGTCGGGCTGGCGCACGATGTCCATGCTGAAGTCAATCGCACTCATGATGCCGTCACCAAACTCTTCGTGTATGAGTTCCTTGATGGTGGTGCCATAGACGCTGACGATTTCGTACCAGCGGTAGATCAGCGGGTCGGTGGGCACCTGGGTAGGCAGCGAGCCTTTGTAGGGAACCACTTGCAACCACTTCTGCTCTTCGGTGGTGAGCCCAAAAATCTTGCCCACGATCTTGGCTTGCTTGTCATCGAGCGTCATCTGCCCCAAGCAGGCCGCAGTGACCCACTCTTTGGACAAGCCGACCTTCTTGGCCACATCGGCCCATTGCAGACCCTTGGCCACCTTGACGGTGATGATTTTTTCGGTAACTTCCATGCGGTTCATAGCGACTCCAATAACGTTGCGAAGGGTTGAGAAGGAAAGAGGTTCACGGGTGGACGCAGTCAGTGCGCCACCGCGCGCTGGACCAAAAAATCCACGATGTGGTTGCGCAGCGCGTAGTAGCCGTCCAGGTGGTGCAACTCGGCGCGCTTGCGCTGGCGTGGCAGTGGGTTCACCACCACCTCGGCAATGCCGCCGGGCTGGTAGCCTGCAGCGGTGTCGGCGCCATTGCGCATCAGCAGAATGCGGTCGGCCAGCAAAATGGCTTCGTCCACATCGTGGGTGATCATGAACACGGTTTGCTGGGTCTCGCGCACGATGCCCATCAACTCGTCCTGGATGGTGCCGCGGGTTAAGGCGTCGAGCGCACCAAAGGGCTCGTCGAGCAGCAGCATCTTGGGCTGGATGGCAAACGCCCGCGCAATACCCACCCGCTGCTTCATGCCGCCCGA
>JBIIZY010000241.1:0-3478 GCA_044346035.1 Rhodoferax sp.
AACGGCTACGCCACCCCCAACCGCTACAGCCGCGAGATTCCCATGGCGCCCTCGCACATTCCGGTCAAGGCCTTGGACCCCATCCAGGCCCGAACCATGGACAAGACCGACATCAAAAACGTGCGCCGCTGGCACCGCACCGCAGCCCTGCGCGCCCGCGACGCTGGCTTCGACCTCATTTACGTGTACGCCGGGCACGACCTGGGCATGCCCATGCACTTCATCTCGCGGCGTACCAACCGCCGCACCGACGAATACGGCGGCAGCCTGGAAAACCGGGTACGCTTTCTGCGCGAACTCATTGAAGACACCAAGGACGCGGTGGGCGACCGCTGCGGCGTGGTGGTGCGTCTGGCGGTAGACCAGTTGCTGGGGCCGCTGGGCATCACCGCCGAGAACGAGGGCCGTGATGTCATCGCCATGCTGGCCGAACTGCCCGACCTGTGGGATGTGAACATTGCCGACTGGTCCAACGACAGCCAGACCGCGCGCTTCTCGCAAGAGGGCTACCAAGAGCCCTACATCCGCTTTGTCAAATCGGTCACCACCAAACCGGTGGTCGGCGTGGGCCGTTACACCTCGCCCGACGCCATGGTGTCGGCCATTCGGCGCGGCGTGATGGACTTGATTGGTGCGGCACGCCCCTCGATTGCAGACCCCTTCTTGCCACAGAAGGTGGAGCAAGGCCGCTTCGACGACATCCGCGAATGCATAGGCTGCAACATCTGCGTCACCGGCGACAACCTGTGCGTGCCCATCCGCTGCACCCAAAACCCGACCATGGGCGAGGAGTGGCGCAAGGGCTGGCACCCCGAGCGCATTGCACCGGCGCAATCGCAAGACACGGTGCTGGTGGTGGGCGCAGGCCCGGCTGGCTTGGAATTGGCGCGTGCGCTGGGGCAACGCGGCTACACCGTGGCCCTGGCCGAGGCCGGTCAACGTGTGGGTGGTCGCCTGCTGCGCGAGGCTTCGCTGCCGGGGTTGTCGAGCTGGATGCGGGTGGCAGACCACCGCATGCTGGCGTTGCAAAAAATGCCACAGGTGCAGATCTACCTCAACAGCCGTCTGGACGCCGAGCAGGTGCTTGCGTTCGGCTTTTCGCGCGTGTTCGTGGCCACCGGCGCCACCTGGCGCAACGACGGCCTGGGTCGCCAGCACCGCGAACCGCTGCCAGGCACCAGCTCTGCGGCGGTGATGGCCCGCGTGCACACGCCGGACACCGTGTTTGCCGGAGCCCCCCTGCAGTCGCCCGTGTTGGTGTACGACGACGACCACTACACCATGGGCGGCGCCCTGGCCGAGCGCCTGCGCCGCCAGGGCCACGAGGTGCACTTGGTCACACCGGCGGTCAAGGTCTCTGAGTTCACCGACATGACCATGGAGCAGCACCGCGTCCAATCGGGCCTGCTCAAGCTGGGCGTGCAGGTGCACACCCAAACCGAAATCGCCGCCCTTGCCGTCCACGGCGATGGGCTGCAAGTGCAGCTGCGCGACACCTACAGCGAAGCCACCACCGCCTTGGCTTGCGGCAGTTTGGTGCTGATCACCATGCGCGATCCCAGCGACGGCCTATACACCGATCTGCTTGCGCGCCAGGACGCATGGCAGGCCGCTGGCATCCGCTCGGTGCAGGCGGTGGGCGATGCGTGGGCGCCAGGCACGGTGGCGGCTGCGGTCTACGCTGGGCACAGCGCCGCCCGCGCGCTGGATGCAGCCCCGGCCGACCCCGACGCGGTGCCGTTTCGGCGCGAATTCATCGCCTTGGCGCCTGTCGCAAAGCCTTAGCCTGCGCTTACGCAGCCTCAGCCTCAGCCTCAGCCTCAGCCTCAGCCTCAGCCCCGCCCTACCCAGCCCGCAGCTACATGGCCCAAATCCGCGGCGGCGTAGCGGGCAGCGCCCACAGCGTCTGGCGCCAGGCCGACCACACTTGGCGCAGGCAGGCCATCGCCTCTTCGCTGTGCGGCGAAAGCACCCGCAGCACCAGCACATGCCGGTTCACCGCGCTCACGCCAGCGGCGCCGCGCAGCGGACTGTCCTGCAGCAGCGCGCGGGCCTGGGCCAGAGCGTCCTCGCTGCGCTGGCGCTCCAGGGGGCTGCCGCTGAGAAAAAACAAAGCGCCCACACAGGCGCGTCCGGCCAGACCCAAGGGGCTGTTCAGCAAGCGGGCGTCGTCGGCGCGGATGGTGCCGCGCTCCAGCCAGTGCCCCGGCATCTCGATGTGCTGCGAAAAGCGACCCGCCACAAAGGCCTGCTGCGCGTGCGGCAGACCCAGGCAGCTCAGGTCCCAGCCCATCATCTCGGCGCCGGGCTCCAGGTGCATGACCAGGGTGTTTTCGGCCTCGCAGCCGCTGTACAGCAAAGTCTCCAAGGGCAGCCACTCCATGCGCGCACCGGCTGCCAGTCGCACAGTGGTGTGCTGCACCGCGCTAGGCCCTTCCGAACGGTAAAACCGCGTGGCGCCCGGCGTGGTCACCAAGCCGTGGGCGCCAGCGGCCACCGACAGCGCCATCTGCAAGGTGTCTCCCCCCACCAGCCCGCCCGGCGGATGCACCAGCACGTTGTGGCAGGTGGCATCGCCCTCGGGGTACAGGCTTTTGAGCACCCGCAGCGGGCCCTCGTGCGCGTAGCGCGCCACGGTGCGCCCCGCCTCCAAGGCGTAGTCCAGGTTCAGGGTGGCGCGCCAGGTCATGGCTGCTCCGGGTTGTGGCGGTGGATGGACCATGTGTGCATAGGTGTATTGGACACCAGCCACAGCGCGGTCCGGGGATGACCCTAGATCGGTCGCAGAGCGGGCAGTAGCCTCAAGTTAAGATCCTGAGCCGAGGCCAATCCTTCACAAGCCATAGAAAGGCCTACAAGCCACTTTTCTGAGGCTGCCAAGGGGTAGATGACCATCGCTAATGCCAATTTTCCAGTCGTCGGGAGATATTTAAGGAGCCTGCTAGAGGTGTTAGGCGTCACTCCGTCTGATCTTGGCTCACAGTTGGCGGGTTCTCAATCAGATTCGCTTTGTTTAAGTGCTCGAACGGCTTTGCCTGGGGCTCTGCCAAAATCGCCTCCCAATTCCCTCTATTGATACTTTGAATGTTGAGCCACAACAAAACCAGTTCGTACTGCGATAACTGCGACTTGATTAGGTCGTAGTACCTCTTCTGCTCTGCCTCTGTTGCGTCGAATGATCGATGAACATCCTTCACCTGTTTAAACATGTGATAAACGGTCCGGAAGTAGTGCTCTATCTCCCACCCATCTACCTCAAGGAAGCGCTGATAGGCAGTCGCCATCGGGACTTTGTCATGTTGTGATGTGCCAACTATTTTCCTGTAGAAAAGTTGGAAACTGAAGTTGAAGTTGAAGTTGACCCCATTTCACGGACACCTTATTGTTCTTGCAGAAGGAGTCCAAGATGCCCAATCCCAAGGCGCCGTACCCGGCACAATTTCGCGAGCAGATGGTCGATCTGGTGCGCGCAGGCAGG
>JBIIZY010000242.1:0-3475 GCA_044346035.1 Rhodoferax sp.
TTTTATCAGCAGCGATCGTTACAACATCAACACCTGGCATCCCGACACGGTCAAGGCCGCGGCGGCTGCACAGAATGCGGCTCTGCCGCAAAAGTAACGACTTCGGTCGTTCATTCCGGCAGACGTACCCGCCCCTGGGCGGTGCGTCTGTCTCTTGATTTTTTTTGACTCTCACCGCGCTGGGACCAACTTGACCGCACAGAGGTCGGAGGATGCAAAATGTCCATGCTGAGTTTTGAACGTAAGTACCGCGTGCGCGGTGGAACCCTCATCGGGGGCGACCTGTTCGATTTCTGGATCGGTCCGTTCTACGTTGGATTCTTCGGAATCACAACCATCTTTTTTACATTGACCGGTACGGCAATGATTCTCTGGGGCGCGGCACTCGGGCCGACCTGGAACCCCTGGCAGATCAACATCGCCCCGCCCGACCTGTCGTATGGGCTGCGCTTTGCGCCCATGCTAGAGGGCGGCATCTGGCAGATCATCACTGTGTGTGCGATTGGCGCCTTTGTGTCCTGGGCGCTGCGCGAAGTGGAGATCTGCCGCAAGCTGGGTATGGGATTGCATGTGCCGGTGGCGTTCAGCATGGCCATCTTGGCGTATGTGTCGCTGCAGGTAATTCGCCCCGTACTCATGGGCGCCTGGGGCCACGCCTTTCCCTACGGCATTTACAGCCACCTGGACTGGGTCAGCAACACCGCCTACCAGTACCTGCACTTTCACTACAACCCTTGGCACATGATTGCGGTCACGCTGTTCTTTGCCACCGTGTTGGCGCTCTCCATGCACGGCGCGCTGGTGCTGTCGGCGACCAACCCCAAAGCAGGGCAAGCCGTCAAAACCCCCGAGCACGAAGACACGTTCTTCCGCGACCTGATCGGCTACTCGGTCGGCACCCTGGGCATCCACCGCCTGGGCCTGTTTCTGGCGCTGGCCGGGGTGTGGTTCGGCATTGTTTGCATCGTGGTCAGCGGCCCGTTTTGGACCGGTGCTTGGCCCGAGTGGTGGGGCTGGTGGTTGAACATGCCCATCTGGCGTAGCTAAAGGCGACAAGGAGACACACTATGGCGCAATACCAAAACCTCTTTACCGCAGTGCAGCCAGTTGGCCCGCTGCACGACGGCGTACCCCTGCCCAAGGGCGACTGGAAACGCACCGGCACACCGTTTCTGTTGCACCTGCTCGGGCGCATCGGCAACGCACAAATCGGCCCGGTGTACCTGGGCTCGCTGGGCGTGGCATCGCTGCTGTTTGGCACCTTTGCCTTCAACATCATCGGCTTCAACATGCTGGCCTCGGTGGACTGGAACCCCATCCAGCTCATCCGCCAACTCTTCTGGCTGGCCCTGGAACCCCCGGCACCGGGCTATGGCTTGAGCATTCCACCGCTGGCGCAAGGCGGCTGGTGGTTGATCACCGGCTTCATGCTCACCGTGTCCATGCTGCTGTGGTGGGCACGCACCTACCGGCGGGCGCGCCAGCTTGGGCTGGGCACCCACGTGGCCTGGGCGTTCGCCGCGGCCATCTGGCTCTACCTGGTGTGCGGCTTCTTTCGCCCCATCATGATGGGCAGCTGGTCCGAGGCGGTGCCCTTTGGCATCTTCCCGCACCTGGACTGGGTCTCGGCCATCTCGCTGCGTTATGGCAACCTGTTCTACAACCCCTTCCACGCGCTCTCCATCGTGTTCCTGTACGGCTCGGTGCTGCTGTTTGCGATGCACGGCGCCACGATTTTGGCGGTCAGCCGCTTTGGCGGTGAGCGCGAGATCGAACAGATCGTAGACCGCGGTACCGCCTCGGAGCGCGCTGCCCTGTTCTGGCGCTGGACCATGGGTTTCAACGCCACCATGGAATCGATTCACCGTTGGGCCTGGTGGTTTGCGGTGCTGTGCCCGCTGGTGGGCGGCATCGGCATCTTGTTGACCGGCACCGTGGTGGACAACTGGTACCTCTGGTCCGTCAAACACCATGTGGTGCCCGAGTACCCGCTGACCATGCCGCTGGTCACCGACCCCTCCTTGATGGGAGCCAAGTAATGAACCCCTCTATCCGAACCCTTGCGATCGCTGCTGGCACCTTGCTGGTGGCGCTGCTCTCCGGCTGCGAGCGTCCCCCCATCGAGACGGTGCAAACCGGCTACCGGGGCACAGGCATGGAGCAGATCTACAACCCGCGCACCCTGGCCAAAGAGGCCAAGCTCAACACGGCACCCGCGCCCTTGGAGGCCGCCAGCCCGGACGGCCCCAAGGCCAAAGATGTGTACAAAAACGTGCAGCTGCTGGGCGACCTCAGCGTGGGCGAGTTCAGCCGCCACATGGCGGCCATTACCCAGTGGGTTGCGCCGGACGCCGGCTGCGCCTACTGCCACAACGGTGAGAACTTTGCCGACGACAGCAAGTACACCAAGGTGGTTGCACGGCGCATGATTGAGATGACACAACGCATCAACGCGGACTGGAAATCGCACGTGGCCGACACCGGCGTGACCTGCCACACCTGCCACCGGGGCAACAACATTCCTGCCAACGTCTGGTTTGCGCCCAAAGACCGCAAGTACGCCGGTGGCGTGCTCGGGGACCTGGCCGGGCAGAACCAGCCGGCGCTGGCGGTGGGCCTGAGCTCGCTGCCCTTTGACCCCTACTCACCGTACCTGAAGAACGCCTCGGAGATTCGCCTCAACAGCGACGAAGCGCTGGTGGTGCGCGGCCCCACGGCCAACCGCACCTCGACCAAGCAAGCCGAGCACACCTATGGTTTGATGATGCACATGTCCGAGTCGCTTGGCGTGAACTGCACCTACTGCCACAACACCCGCAACTTTGCGTCCTGGTCCGAATCGCGTCCGCAGCGCGTGACGGCATGGCACGGCATCCGCATGGCGCGCGACATCAACAACGACTACATGACACCGCTGACCGCGACCTTCCCGGCCAACCGGCTGGGGCCCACGGGCGATGTGGCCAAGGTGAACTGCACCACCTGCCACCAAGGCGCCTTCAAGCCGCTGTACGGTGCACAGATGGCCAAAGACCACCCGGAGCTGCAAACACTGGCCAAGCAGTAAGTCAAAGGCCGCTGCCCCCGGGCGGCGGCTTTTTGTCTCCCCTGCGCACCCCAACCTGGAGACATGACATCCCACCCGCAAGCCTGGAGGCTTTGTCGGACGAAGTAGCGGTGCTGCTGCTGGCCGACATCGCGCCATCATCCAAACTGTGGGGCTGGTCGCGCATCGTGATCGGCCCCCGGCTTTTGCGCGGCGTGCCGTGCTTGCGCTTTGCAAAGCTGCTGGGCAGCGGTTTCGAGGGTGGTTTCGGCTTGCGCCCCAGCGGCAGCCGCCAGGGCCTGTTCGCAGTGTTTAGCAACCTGCGCGCGGCCGAAGAATTCATAGCGCATTCCGAGCTGTCGGCAACCTACCGCCAGCGCTCTGGCGAGTTGTGCATCGCCTTGCTGCGCGCCTGGTCCTGCCGTGGCA
>JBIIZY010000084.1:0-11648 GCA_044346035.1 Rhodoferax sp.
ATGGTGACGTCGAGCGCGCTGGTCGGCTCGTCAAGTACCAAGATGTCGGGCTGCACGATGAGCGCGCGCGCAATCGCGATGCGCTGGCGTTGACCGCCGGAGAACTGGTGCGGGTAGCGCAGCAGCAGGCCGGGAAACTGGGACTCGGTCAAACCCACTTCGGCCAGCGCCGCCTCCACTTGCGTCCGGCGTTGGCTCGCGCCAAGCCCGGGGTGGTGCACCAGCAAGCCTTCGCCCACAATTTCCTCCACGGTGAGGCGCGGCGAGAGCGACGAAAACGGGTCCTGAAAAACAATTTGTATGCGCTTGCGCAGGGCCAAGTCACTGGCCCTGCCCTGCCCCCAGCGCGCACCGAACACTTCCAGCACGCCGGTGCAGTGCAACAAACCCAAGGCCGCCAAGGCCAAAGTGGACTTGCCAGAGCCCGACTCGCCCACCACGCCCAAAGTTTGGCCCACTGGCAACATCAGGCTCGCAGACTCCACGGCGACAAATTCACCCCGCCCGAACCAGCCACGCAGCCCCGGACGTCGCACAGGGTAGCCCACCCGCAACGCATGGGTGCGCAAGGCAACCGGGGCGTCCGGCTGCGCCGCCTCCACATCCCGCTGCGGACGGCTGTCAATGAGCCGCCGGGTGGTGGGATGCTGGGGCGCGGAAAACACCGCTTCGACACGGCCCTGCTCCACCACGTGGCCGTGCTCCATCACTGCCACGCGGTCGGCAAACTGGCGCACCATGTTGAGGTCGTGGGTGATCAGCAAGACGGCCATGCCGTACCGTTTTTGCAAGTCCGCCAGCAGCCCCAGGATCTGCTGCCGGACGGTGACATCCAGTGCCGTAGTGGGCTCGTCGGCCAGCAAGAGCTTGGGGCGGCAGGCCAGCGCCATGGCGATCATGGCGCGTTGCCGCTGGCCACCTGAGAGCTGGTGTGGGTACGCCTTGGCACGCCGCTGCGGTTCGGCAATACCGGTGTCGGCCAGCAAGGCAACCGCCTGCTGGTGGGCCTGGGCAGCAGTCAAACCCACTTTGTCTTGAAGCACCTCGGCGATTTGCTCGCCCACTGAAAACAGCGGGTTGAGTGCGGTCATGGGCTCCTGAAAAATCACCGCAATGTCGGTTCCGCGGATTGCCTGCAGCGTTCTCTCGGGCGCGGCCACCAGTTCCACATCCGCGTGACCATCTCCCTGCATAAAGCGGGCGCTGCCGCTGCAGTGCGCACCCGTCACCAAGCCCAGCAGGCCCAGCGCCGTGATGGTTTTGCCCGACCCTGACTCGCCCACCAGGGCGAGCTTTTCGCCCGCACGGATATCGAAGCCGACGCCATGCACCAGCTCGCGCCCGCCCACGGACACCCGAAAGTCGGAGACGCTGAGCAAGCTCACTGATCGGCCTTTCTGGGGTCCAGCGCGTCGCGCAAGGCGTCACCCATCAGGGTGAGCAGCAGCAAGGTGACCACCAGCACCGCAAAAGTCGACAGGGAGATCCACCACGCGTCGATGTTGTTTTTTCCCTGTGACAGCAATTCGCCTAACGACGGCGTGCCCGGAGGCACACCCAGACCCAGAAAATCCAACGAGGTCAGTGCCAAGATGGCACCACTCATCCGAAATGGCAAAAAAGTGACGACCGGCGTGAGGCTGTTGGGCAACACATGGCGGGTGATGATTTTCCAATTTGACACGCCTAAAGCCCGTGCCGCGCGCACGTAGTCCATTTGGCGGTTGCGCAAAAACTCAGCGCGCACGTAGTCGCTCAGTCCCATCCAGCCAAACAGGCTCAGCAGCACCAGCAACAAGCCGATACTGGGCGCAAATACGGCACTGAAGATAATCAGCACGTACAGCTCTGGCATGGAACTCCAGACCTCAATGGCGCGCTGGAACGCCAGGTCGGTCTTGCCACCAAAAAAACCTTGGATCGCTCCCGTGATCACACCCAAGAGCACACCGGTGGCGGTGAGCGCCAGCGCGAACAGGATGCTGACCCGGAAACCGTAAATGAGTTGCGCCAGCAAATCGCGGCCCCGGTCGTCGGTGCCCAACCAGTTTTGGGCGCTCGGAGGCGCTGGGTTGGGCAGGGTGGCAAAGTAATTGAGTGTTTTGGGTCCGTAGGGGTTGGGCGCAAACACCGCCCAATTGCCGGGGGCGGCCAAGACCTCGCGGATGAAGGGGTCCAGGTAGTCGGTGGGGGTGGCAAAGTCACCGCCAAAGGTAGTCTCAGGGTAGTCGCGCACCATGGGCCAGTACAGATTGCCTTGGTACGACACCACCAGCGGGCGTTCATTCGACACCAACTCTGCCACCAGGCTCAAACCCACCAGTGCCGACAAGACCAGCAAACTCCAAAATCCCAGGCGGTTGCGCCGAAATCGAATCCAGGCGCGCCGCGCTGGGCTGGGGCTGGTGAGCGCGCCCAGTGCTGCCGCGCTCGCCAGGGTGGCCGCAGTACCGGAGCCTGAAAGGGATGTGGGTTCAGTCGAACTTGACACGGGGGTCCACCCAAACATAGCAAAGGTCCGACACCAGCTTGGTTACCAGCCCGATCAAGGTAAACAAGAACAGGGTGCCCATCACCACCGGGTAGTCGCGGCGGATCACGCTCTCGTAACTCAGCAAGCCCAAACCATCTAAAGAAAATTGCGTCTCAATAAGCAAGGCGCCTGTGAAGAAAGCGCCGATGAACGCGCCCGGAAAACCCGTCACGATGGGGATAAGCGCATTGCGCATCACATGCTTCCACAGCACCCGGCGCTCGGACAGACCCTTGGCGCGCGCGGTCACCACGTACTGCTTGCGGATTTCCTCAAGAAAAGAATTCTTGGTCAACATGGCGGTGGTGGCGAAGCTGCCCACCACCATGGCAGTGACCGGCAAAGTGATGTGCCACAGGTAGTCCACTACGCGTGCGCCCCACGTCATTTGGTCCCAATCGCTGGAGGTCAGGCCGCGCAGCGGAAACCACTGCAACTGCCCTCCAAACACCACCAACAAGGCCACGCCCAGCACGAAACCGGGAATGGCATAGCCCACCAAAATCAGCACGGAAGTGAGTAAATCAAAGCGCGATCCGGCGCGCACCGCCTTGGCCACCCCCAAGGGCACGGCCACCAAGTAGCTGATAAAAAATGTCCACAGCCCCAAACTCATGGACACCGGCAACTTTTCCCAAATGAGGTCGGCAACGTCGCGGTTTTGGTAAAAGCTCTTGCCCAAGTCGAACCGGGCGAACTGGGTCAGCATCTGCCAAAACCGTTCGTGGGCCGGTTTGTCAAAACCATAGAGCTCCTTGATTTGCGCAATGCGCTTGGGGTCCACGCCTTGCGCGCCCCGGTAGCCCAGGCCCCCACCCTCCGCCCCACCGCCCGCACCCGCCTTGGCCTCGGCCATGTACTGCTCCACCGGACCACCGGGCACAAACTGGATCACCACAAAGGTGAGCAACAAGACACCCAGGAGGGTGGGCACCATCAGCGCGATGCGTTTGAGGATGTACTGCAGCATGCTCAACGCGCCCACCAGGTGTCCATGGCCCAGGTTTCACCTTGGGCGTAGGGCGGCATCGAAGCGGGTCTGTCCAGGCGCCATGCGTTGTAGACCATGCGGTGGGTGCTGGCCGACCACTGCGGCACAAAGACATGGCTGTGGGCGATCACCCGGTCCAAGGCACGGCAGGCAGGCAGCAGTTCGGCCTGGGACTTGGCGGCCACCATGCGCGCCACCAGAGAATCGATGGCGGCGCTTTTGATTCCCGTGTGGTTGCCCGAGTTCTCCATGTCGGCCGCTTGGCTGCCAAACAAGTCGGCAAACTCCTGGCCTGGGTTGTGGGTGCCGCCGTAGGCCAGCGAGGTGATGTCAAAGTCAAACTTTTGCAGGCGCTGTTGGTAAAGCGCAAAGTCCACCGAGCGAAACACCAGTTTGACGCCAATTTTCTCTAGGTTGCGTGCCCACGACGCAACCACGCGCGCGCCCACCTCGTTGCTGTCGAGGTACTCCAGCACCAGCGCCTCATTGGCTTGGTTGCGCAACGCGCCATCGCGGTACTGCCAGCCCGCGTCTTTCAACAGCTTTTGCGCCAAGCGAAGGTTGTTGCGCAGGCCGTTGCTGGCGTCCGTGCGTGGCGCGGTGGCCATCGGTCCCAAGGCTGCAGGTGGCAGCTGGTCGCGCCACGGTGCCATCAGGGCAAGCTCTTCGGTGCTGGGCAGGTCACGGGCTTGGCAATCCGTGTTACCGAACAAGCCCTGCACCCGCTGGTAGGCGCCGTAAAACATTTGCCGGTTCATCCACTCGTAATCCAGCGCCAACCCCAGGGCCTGGCGCACCCGGACATCGGCCAACTTGGGACGCCGGGTGTTGAGTACATAGCTTTGAAATCCGGTGGGCAAGCGGTGGGCCAGTTCGACCTTGACCAGCTCGCCGGTGTTGAACTTGCGGCCATTGACGCGCCGCGCCCAGTCGCCAGCAGAGAAGAATCGCATCAGGTCGAACTCACCGGCCTTAAGTGCTTCCAGACGCGCAGTGTTGTCCTTGTAAATCTTGACGGTGATCCGGTCAAAGTTGGCACTGCCCTTGCGCACGTTCAAATCACGTGCCCAGTAGTTGGGGTCGCGTACATAGGTGATGTCCTTGCCAAACTTGACCGGGCCGATCTTGTACGGACCACTGCCAATGGGCACGTCGGTCACTACCTGGTCGAAAGGCTTGGCGACTCCGTTCACCACACCCCACTGGCGGCTGAAAATGGGCAGTCCGCCCACGGTGAGCGGCAGCTCGCGGTTGGGCTTTTTGAAGCGAAATCGTACCGTGTGGGTGTCCAAGACATCGGCACCCGCCACGTCTTCGAGCCGGCTGCGAATGCCCGGCGACACATGGGGCCCGCGCAGGGTGTCAAAACTGTGCTGTACGTCCTGCGCCAACACCGGGTCACCATTGTGAAAACGGGCCTGGGTCCGCAGCTTGAAGGTGACACTCAATCCGTCTGCCGCCACGCTGACGTCTTCAGCAAGCAAGCCATATCCCGCGGCCGTCTCATCCAGCGCGCTGGTCAGCAAGGTGTCAAACAACAGCGCGCTCAAGTACGCCGGTGCCGAGCCCTTGATGGTGAACGGGTTGTACTTGTCAAAAGTGGACATGCGCTGGTTACTCACCAAGCGCAGCTCGCCGCCTTTGGGGGCCTGCGCATTGACGTAGTCGAAGTGCGCAAAGCTAGGCGGGTACTTGAGTTGCCCCCACAGCGAGTAGCCGTGCGCGCCCCAAGCCCAGGGCGCGCCCGCACACAGCAGCAGGGCCACAAAAAATCGCATGCGACAATTCTGCCCCATTACCCAATGCAGATTTGACGAGGACGATATGGGCTTTTTGGCTGGCAAAAAATTGTTGATTACTGGCGTGTTGTCGAACCGCTCCATCGCCTATGGCATTGCCAAAGCCTGCAAGGCCCAGGGTGCGGAACTGGCCTTCAGTTACGTGGGAGAACGCTTCAAAGACCGCATCACCGAGTTCGCGGCCGACTTCGACTCCAAGCTGGTGTTTGACTGCGACGTGGCCGACGATGCCCAGATAAGCAAACTGTTTGCGGACCTAAGCGCGCATTGGCCCACCTTCGATGGTTTTGTGCACAGCATCGGCTTTGCCCCGCGCGAGGCGATTGCGGGCAACTTTCTCGAAGGATTGAGCCGCGAGGGCTTTATGGTGGCCCACGACATCAGTGCCTACAGCTTCCCCGCAATGGCCAAGGCAGCTCTGCCCTACCTGTCGCCGCAGTCTGCACTGTTGACGCTGACGTACTTGGGTGCCGAACGCATCATCCCAAACTACAACACCATGGGGCTGGCCAAGGCCTCGCTCGAGTCCTCGGTGCGCTACCTGGCCGAGGCGGTGGGCGCCAAGGGCGTGCGGGTCAATGGCATCAGCGCCGGACCGATCAAGACGCTGGCCGCCAGCGGTATCAAGGACTTTGGGAAGCTGCTCAATATGGTGGCTAGCGCGTCACCAATACGCCGCAACGTCACGATTGAGGACGTCGGCAATGTTGCCGCCTTCCTGCTCAGCGACCTGGCCGCCGGCGTAACCGCCGAGATTACTTACGTGGACGGCGGTTACAACAAAACCATGGGCGTTGTGACCGAATAACGCTTTGCTCGCCGGCGCGTTGCGCAGGCCAGTGGGTTTCAAGTAGGATGCGCCGTGGCTTTTTAGCCGTGGTTCTGTACTGCGGCGGTTACACACCGAATATAAAGAGTACGGGGATGTTTCATTTACAAGCAGAGCGCTTTGGTGCGCGTGTCCGGATTCAAGGTATCTGGTACAAGGCGTTTTTGGGCGTTGTACTCTGCGGCGGTCTCTCGCTGGGGCAGGCTCAGGTGCTGGAGTCGCTGGTGACAACCGCCTTGGCATCCCATCCTTCAACGCAGGCCTACCGGGCGCTCGAAGAGGCCGCCGCAAGCGGCGTGGCCTCCGCCCGCTGGCAATACTTCCCCACGCCTTCCGTCGCAGTAGAGAACGCCAGCACCAGCGCCTCGGACGGCGCATACCAAGGCGACCGTACGGTATCGGTGCTGCGCTTGCAGCAGCCGCTGTGGGCAGGAGGAAGGTTGGACGCCGGCGTGTCCAAAGCCCAAGCCAGCGTCGACGCCAGCCAGGCTGCGCTGGACGAAGCACGCCAGCAGCTGGGCCTGCGTGTAGTCCAGGCCTACAGTGATTGGGTGGGCGCGCACCTCAAAATGCAGACCTTGCAGCAAGGCACGCAAGGCCACGAGCGGCTGCGCGACCAGGTTAAGCGGCGCCTCGAACTGGGGCTTTCGTCGGAGAGCGATTTGCTGCTGGCCACAGGTCGACTGGAGTCGCTGGTGGGTGACCTTGCCCTGGCACGCGCGCAACACGACATCGCGCTGGCACGCTTGGGCCAATTGCTCGGTCGCCCAACCGACGCCGCTGCGCTCAGCGGGTCCATTGCCCCGCCCCGCCCCGTGGCTACCGACCTGCTGGCACAACTAGAATCCGCCTCTGCCAAGCACCCGACGGTTCGCAAGGCCCAAGCGCAGGCCCGGATACAGGAGGCCGTGGTGGACGAACGCCGTGCCGATCTCTACCCAGAGGTTTACCTGCGCGCGGAGCGCCAGTATGGCAACCATACATCGGCCAATGCAGCGGCGCAGTCGCGGTTGTTCGTTGGGCTCAGCAGCCGCTTTGGTGCAGGCCTGTCTGGCCAAAGTGGCATCGAAAGCGCGCGTGCCCAACTGCAAGCGGCGCTGGCCGAGACGCAGGTCCAAAGCCGCAACGTCAACGAACAAATCATCGCGGACCATGCGCTGGCAGTGGCTTCGGCCCAGCGCATGGAAGCACTCAAGGCATCACTGGAGGTGGCGACACAGGTGTCCGATTCGTACGACCGGCAGTTTCTGGCGGGTCGCAAGACCTGGCTTGACGTCATGAACGCTGCGCGTGAGCGCATCCAGACCCAAATACAAATCGCTGACTCCCAGGCGACCGAACTCGTTACCAGTTGGCGCCTGCTGATCAACACCCAGGGCCTCGCGGTCGCCATCGGCAGCGACAAGTGAACGCTGCGGCGCACTTGCTGCCCTGCCTGACCCGGCTTGCCCAGCTGCAACATGTTGCGGTAGACCGTTTGGCGCTGCAGGAAGCTGCTCAAGCAGCACTTGCTGCCCACCCGCACCACCCGCAGGCGCAACTCCAAACCGTCGCCCGGCACCTGCAAACGCCAAGACCGCGTGCGCTAACCACGCCCGATGCAGCGGCGACTCCCGCGTTGTTGTTTGCGCACCGTGGCGCCGCACCCGAGGCCTCTTCGGACCTTGGCGCTGGCTTTAGTGCGGATCAGTGGGGCGTACTGCGTGGGAAAAACTCACAGGGCCAGTGGATCAGCGAGTGGTGGGACGCCACCAGTGCCCGCTGGCGAGAACAAGCAGATGCATCGCTCGTCGGCTACACGGTGGCCTCCATGCGATTGCACAAGGCGTTTGTCGCAAGCACCAGCCCGGTTTACCAGATCATTCGGGACGAAATTTTTTCGCACACCAAGCTGGTCCGCGAGGCCGTCATCGGCGGGTTGATGATCAACCTGGTGGCGCTCTCGGTGTCGCTGTACAGCATGCAGGTGTACGACCGGGTGGTGCCAACGGGCGCATCGCAAACACTGTGGGTGCTGACACTGGGGGTGTTGGTGGCCATTGCGTTCGAGTTGGTGGTTAAGCGGGTTCGCAGCCAGGTGTACGAACGACTCATCGATTTGGTCGACCAGCGGCTGGCGCGTACCGTCTACTTGCGTTTGCTCTCGGTTCGCTTGGACCAGTTACCACAAAGCGTGGGTGCGCTGGCAGCGCAGATGCGGGGCTACGAAACGGTGCGTGGTTTTTTCACGGCGCTCACCACCCACCTGATGGTGGATGCACCGTTTGCCTTGGTATTCACCTTGGTCATTGCACTCATTGCTGGCTGGCTGGCGGTGATTCCGTTGGGCTTTTTCGTGCTGTCGGTGGCCATTGGCCTGTACTACCGCAAGCGCATCGACACCTTGGCTGGCCAGGCGATGGCGCAAAGCAACCAAAAGACGGGGCTGCTGGTGGAAACGATTGAAGGGGCCGAGACCATCAAGTCGGGTCAGGGTGGCTGGCGCATGCTGTCGCGCTGGCTGGAAACTTCCGATGGCGCCCGCGGCTGCGAGCTGCAGCTGCGCAATGTCAGCGAGCATGCGCAGCACCTGGGCAGTTTTTTTCAGCAGGTGTCCTATATCTTGCTGGTCGCTTTTGGGGCGATGTGGGTGAGCCAAGGTGAGCTCACCCTGGGCGCGCTGATTGCCTGCTCGCTCTTGTCGGGCCGCGTGCTTGCGCCCGTGGCCATGATCCCCAACCAACTCGTGCAATGGGCGCACACCCGGGCGGCATTGCGCGGGCTCGACCAACTGTGGGCGCTGCACGATGACCACCACGGCCACCCACAGCCGCTTGTGGTCGATGCCATTCGCGGGCACTACCGGCTGGAGTCCGTCGTGGTTCGCTATGGCGACAACCTGGCCCTGGATGTGCCCAAGCTGACCATCCATCCCGGCGAAAAAGTGGGTGTGCTTGGGCCAGTGGGCGCGGGCAAGACCACGTTGCTGCGCCTGCTTTCAGGCATGTACAAACCCCAGCAAGGGCGTGTTGTGTTGGACGACATGGACTTGGCGCATATCGCCAAACCGGTGCTGGCCGACTTTGTTGCCTACGTGCAGCAAGAGGGGCGCTTGTTTTCGGGCACGCTGCGTGACAACCTGATCCTGGGCCAACTTGATCCAGGTGACGGGGCAATTTTGCAGGCCTCAGGTGTCACGGGGCTGTTGCAGACCGTCATCCAGCGCCACCCCAAAGGCTTGGCACAGGAGATATTTGAAGGTGGCAGCGGCCTCTCCGGTGGACAGCGACAACTCGTCAACGTGACCCGCGCCTTCCTGCGCCAACCCCGTGTTTGGCTGCTGGACGAACCCACCGCGTCGATGGACCGCCATCTGGAGCAACAAGTCACCCACGCTTTGCGGCAGTCGCTCAAGGCGCAGGACACGCTGATTCTGGTGACCCACAAAGCTGAGATGCTGGAGTTGGTGGACCGCCTCATTGTGATCGCGGACCACCGCATTGCGCTCGACGGCCCCAAAGCCGAGGTATTGCATGCGCTGCAAAACAGCGCCCAGACACTGCAGCAATCCCCATGAGCAGCAACCCTGAAACGCAAGTCCGGCGCAGTGTCTCCATGACGCTGCTGCTGCTCGCTGGTTTGGTGGTGTTTGTGCTGTGGGCTGCGCTGTTTGAGATCGAGCAGACCGTACGCGCGCAGGGCCAAGTCATTCTGAGCGCGCGCACACAAATCATCCAGGCCGCCGATGGGGGTGTGGTGTCGCGTATCTTGGTGCAAGAGGGCC
Organism: Rhodoferax sp.; assembly: GCA_044346035.1. Taxonomy (GTDB): domain Bacteria; phylum Pseudomonadota; class Gammaproteobacteria; order Burkholderiales; family Burkholderiaceae_C; genus Allorhodoferax. The sequence continues at coordinate 9,916 of JBIIZY010000084.1, forward strand.
AAAGCGTGCAGGCCGGCCAACTCTTGGCTGACCTTGAGCGCGCCCGACCGCATGCCGCCTACGAAGAAAACCGTGCCAAAGTCGCGTCACTCAAGGCGGCGCTGGTGCGCGCGCAGGCCGAGGCCAATGGTCAAGCGCCGACGTTTGGCCCGGCCTTCGGCGCATTCCCAGAGTTTGTCGCAGCGCAAAGCGCGCTCTATGAGCAGCGCAAGCGCAGCCTGCAAGAGGAAATTGCGACGCAACAAGAGAGCTTGGCAATCGCACAAGAGGAGTTGCGTGTGCACGAATCCTTGTTTGCCACCGGCGACACCAGCCAATTGGAGGTAATGCGGGCCAAGCGCCAAGTTGGTGAACTGCAGGGCAGAATCAACGCGGTGCGCAACCGCTACCGGCAAGAAGCCCACCACGAAGCTACCAAACTGGTCGAAGAACTGTCTTCGAGTCGCTACCGGTTGGAAGAACGTGAAAGCGTGCTGGGCCACACCGAAATCACCTCTCCGGTGGCCGGGGTGGTCAAGACGCTGCGGATCAACACCATTGGTGGCGTGCTGCGCGCTGGCGACGAGTTAATGCAAATTTCACCGGTCGATGGCGACCGGGTGGTTGAAGTGAAGGTAAACCCGGCCGACATAGGCCAGCTCCAGCTTGGTATGCCGGTCACCATCAGGCTCGATGCGTTCGACTATTCGGTCTACGGCAGCTTGGCGGGCACCTTGGACTACATCAGCGCCGACACCCTGACCGAACAAATCGGCAACGGTCCTGCCTTCACCTACTACCGCGCCCATGTCAAACTGGACCAAGACGGTAGCGACGCCGCCCGACAAGCCAACCCGAAGTTGGCAGGTGTGCCACTCAAGCCCGGCATGACCGCCACCGTAGACATCCGCACCGCACGCCGCTCCGTTTTGCAGTACCTCGCCAAGCCGGTTTTCAAGACCTTTGGCGGCGCGTTGAACGAGCGCTAAGCGCTTGGATCCAAAACCCACAGGGCCCGCCATGACCACCCCCTACCCCTACACACTGAGCTTGCAAACGGGCAAGGTCACACAGCCGCTGCGCGCTGGGCAGTCCCATGCTTTGCCAGCGCAGGCGGGCGACCAGTACCGCTTGGTCAAAGCCGCCCAAGCTGCGGGCGACCAGGAAGAACTGCTCGCAGACGTCATCGCCACACGCCACGGCAACACGCTGCATCTGAGCTACAGCGACGGCACCGAACTAACCCTGGACAACTTCTACGTTGCCTGCCGCGACGGGGCGTGCAGCATCACGCTGCCGGCCCAACCCGCAACGGGTTTTACGCTGAGCGCGGACGGTGATGCAGGCTCGATGCTCAACGACGACATCTCGCTGGTCTATGCATACGGAAACCACAGCGAGCTGCTGCGCATGACCGAAGGGGTCGAGTGGCTGCAAACCACGCTGGCCGATGTACCTCGGGGAAATGTGTCCTACATTCCCGCTGCTTTGGTGCGCAACCCAGACGCCTCTGACTGGTCTGCTAGCCCGTCCCGTGCTTCGGGTTTTGTTGATGACACCACCTCCGTGCTGGACAGTCGCCCAGCCCCAGTGCCACCGGCAGCAGCCCGCAGTGGTCCAAAACCTCCGGTGGACATGCTGGCGCCCAGCGTGGTCATTACCGACGACGAGGCGGGGGTTGGCAATGTGGCCGGTGGCGACATCACCTACACCTTCACGTTTGGCGAGGCGGTGACGGGCTTTAGCGATGCGGA
>JBIIZY010000243.1:0-3466 GCA_044346035.1 Rhodoferax sp.
GTCACGCCGGTGAAAAAGTGCCCATCGAAGCGTGCATCGCGTGCCTTGAGCGCAAGGTATCGGGCGTCGTCGTCGTGGGTGGCAGGCGGCATGGAGGGCATGCCAAATCATACGCAGCCCAAGGAGTTGCGCGGGCTCCAAACCGGTGTGCGGCTGGCCGTTTTCGGACATGTGCAGGGCCCGCGCTGACAGCCTGCTGCGGCGCATCCGCTCTATGCCCCAACCTACAATGGGCCGCCTTTGGCCAAGCCAGCAGCGGCGCCCAGCGCGTGCTGCGCCGGGGCAAGACGCCCGATCCCCTACCAGCCCAAGCACCATGCATCTCAGCGCCAGCCTGTTTAAAGCCTACGACATCCGCGGCACCGTCCCCAGCAACCTGACCGAGGACATCGCGCTGGGGCTGGGCCGGGCCTTCGGCACCTTGGCCCGCGCCCAAGGCGAGCACACCGTGGCGGTGGGACGCGATGGCCGTCTCTCAGGCCCGGTGCTGGCGGCGGCCCTGGCGCGGGGCCTGCAGGAGGCCGGGATGGCGGTAATCGACGTTGGTATGGTGACCACGCCGATGCTGTACTTTGCCGCCACCACGCTGTGCACCAGTGGCATCCAGGTGACGGGCAGCCACAACCCGCGCGACCACAACGGCTTCAAGATGGTGATGGCGGGCAAAGCGATTTACGGCGAGGAAATCCAGGCGCTGCGTCGGCTTATGGAGGCGCAAGGCTGGAGCTTGCCGGGCGGTGGTAGCTACCGGGCGGTGGACGTTCTGCCGGCGTACCGCGACCGCATCGTCGGCGACATCCGGTTGTCGCGGCCCATCAAGATCGTGGTGGACTCGGGCAACGGCGTGGCGGGTGCCTCGGCGCCGGGCATTCTGCGTGCCATTGGCTGCGAGGTACAAGAGCTCTACAGCGAGGTGGACGGCAACTTTCCCAACCACCACCCCGACCCCAGTAAGCCCGACAACCTGCGCGACCTGGTCGCGGTGCTTCAGCGTGGCGACGCCGAACTGGGGCTGGCGTTTGATGGCGATGGCGACCGCCTGGGCATCGTGACCCGAGACGGCAACAACATTTACCCGGACCGCCAGATGATGCTGTTTGCGCAAGACGTGCTCTCCCGTGTGCCGGGCGGCACCATCGTCTTTGACGTCAAGTGTTCCCAGCGCCTGGCCCCGGCGATTGCGGCAGCGGGTGGCACGCCGCTGATGTTCAAGACAGGCCACTCCCTCATCAAGGCCAAGATGCGCGAGGTCGATTCGCCCTTGGGCGGGGAGATGAGTGGCCACATCTTTTTCAAAGAGCGCTGGTTTGGTTTTGACGACGGCACCTACGCCGGTTGCCGCTTGCTTGAGATCGCCAGCCGTGCCGCCGATGCCGGCGCATTGCTCAACGCACTGCCGACCAGCTTTTCCACCCCTGAACTCAATGTGCCCTGCGCCGAGGGCCAGCCGCACCAGCTGGTGGCGCAGCTCGTGGCCCAAGCGCAGTTTGGCGCGCCAGCGGTGGTCAACACCATCGACGGCTTGCGTGTGGACTGGCCCGATGGTTTCGGCTTGGTGCGCGCTTCCAACACCACGTCGGTGTTGGTGCTGCGTTTTGAGGGCCACACCCCCGAGGCGCTCGAGCGCATCCAAGCGGCCATGCTGGCTTTGTTGCACACGGTGGTGCCGGATGCAAAGTTCGATGCGCCTGCGCACTGAGCAACGCGTGCGCGCTGTGTCTTTTCGCGCTTGCCACCTATCCCACCTTGCCCGCACATGCAGGTCCTGATCGTCAAGCTCTCGTCCTTGGGCGATGTGGTGCAGACCATGCCGGTGGTGCACGATGTGCAGCAGCGGTTTCCTGGCGCAGCCATCGACTGGGTGGTAGAAGAAGCCTTTGCCCCGCTGGTGGCCCGCGTCTCTGGCGTGCGCCGCGTGCTGCCGATCGCCGAACGGCGCTGGCGTAAGTCCCGCTGGCAGGCCGCCACACGGCGGGAGCAGGCCGCGTTCTATGCCGGGTTGCGCCGGGAGGCGTACGACGCGGTGATTGATCTGCAGGGGCTCATCAAATCTGCGCTGGTGGCGCGCCGGGCGCAGCGTGCGCCCGGTGGCTTCAGTGCCACCTACGGCAACGCCAGCGACGCCTGCAGCTACGAGTGGCCGGTGCGCTACCTGCTGCAGCGCGCGCTGCCCATGCCCAAGCGCATCCATGCGGTTTCCCGCTACCGGCTGCTGGCGGCCCGTGCCCTGGGTTTTGAGAGCCAAGGCGCGCCTGTCTACGGCTTGCAAGTTAGCCCCTGCGCGCCGCGGCGCAGCGTGGTGCTGGCCCACGGCACCACCCGGGCCGACAACGAATGGCCCGAGGAAAGTTGGGTGGCGCTGGCCGAGCGCTTGGTGCAACACGGCTTTCGCATTGGGCTGCCGCATTCCAACGACACCGAGCTCGCTTTGGTGGCCCGTATCGCGAACCGGCTGCAGGGGCATGCCGATGTGTGGCCACGCATGGCGCTGGCGCAGGTGCTCGACGCCATGGCCGCATCCAGCGGCGTTATTGGAGTGGACTCGGGCCTAAGCCATATGGCCGTGGCGCTGAACCTGCCACACGTTCAAATCTTTAGCCAAGCCCGTGCCTGGCGCGCCGGCCCGGTGGGCCAGCCGCACCAAGTGGCGGTCGGCGGCGACGGCGCGCCGGATGTCGATACCGTCTGGGCGGCGTGGCAGACCGTGTCATGACGCGGCTGCTCTACACGCTGCTGGTGTGGCTTGCGCAGCCGCTGCTGTTGCACAAGCTGCGCAAACGTGCGCGAGCCGAACCGGGCTACGGCCACGCGATTGCGCAGCGCTTTGGAGACTACCGCAGCCTTGGCACCGGCGCCGGTGCCGCCTTGGGCGTGGTAAGGCAAGCCAAGGCAGACGCCGGTGCGCAAGCCATGGGCAACAAGGCTTCGCCCACTACGCCCTCAGCGCAGCCGACGGTCTGGGTGCACGCGGTATCGCTGGGCGAGGCGCGGGCGGCGGCGGTCTTGGTTTCGCAATTGCGTGTGGCGCTGCCCGGCATGCGCCTGGTGCTCACCCACGGCACCGCCACCGGCTGGGAGCAGGGGCGGGCGCTGCTGCAGCCGGGTGATGCGCAGGTCTGGCTCCCCTGGGACACGCCGGGTGCCGTGCAGCGTTTTCTGGCGTATTTCCAGCCTTCTGTCGGCCTGCTGGTGGAGACCGAGGTCTGGCCCAACCTGGTGCACGGCTGTGCGCAAGCGGGAGTGCCCCTGTGCTTGGTGAATGCGCGCTTGAGCGCCCGGTCCTTGCGCAAGGCGCAGCGGCTTGCTTGGCTGTCGCGTCCGGCGTACGCGGGCTTGGCCGCCGTTTGGGCGCAAGCCGAAGCGGACGCCGCGCGCCTGCGCCAACTGGGCGCGCCGGTGCGCGGTGTAGTGGGCAACTTGAAATTTGATGCCGCGCCCAACCCCGCCCAACTTCAAGCCGCAGGGG
>JBIIZY010000085.1:0-11612 GCA_044346035.1 Rhodoferax sp.
ACGGTGCTCACGTTGGGCTGGGTGGCAGTCTGGGCGACTCTAGCCCGCTTCCGGCGCGATGGCCAGTTTTTACATGACATTTGGTCGGGCACACGGCTGGTGAGCACTGGGCCACGCAAGCCCTAAACACCAACCCACATTGCCGCCGATTACACCGCCTGCTCGTCTTGCTCGCCGGTGCGGATGCGTACCACGCGCTCGACGCTGGTCACAAAAATCTTACCGTCGCCGATTTTCCCGGTGTGGGCTGCCTTCACAATGGCCTCAATGCAGCGGTCCACATCGTCGGTGTTGACCACGACTTCCACCTTGACCTTGGGCAAAAAATCTACCACGTACTCAGCTCCTCGGTACAACTCGGTATGGCCTTTTTGCCGACCAAAACCCTTGACCTCGGTCACGGTCAGGCCACTGGCACCGCAGGCAGCAAGCGCCTCGCGGACTTCTTCGAGTTTGAAAGGTTTGATGATGGCGGTGATGTGTTTCATGGTGCGTCTGACAAGTCAAGCTCGAAAGCGGTTGGTAATAGGATAACGCCAATCTTTGCCAAAGCTGCGGTGGGTCAGGCGAATCCCAACCGGCGCCTGGCGGCGTTTGTACTCGTTGAGCTGAATCAAGCGGGTGACCTTCTCGACATCGGCGGGCGCATACCCCGACGCAAGCAGGCTCTCGATGCTCTCATCGTTTTCCATATAGCGTTCCAAGATCGCGTCCAGCACCTCGTAAGGCGGCAAGCTGTCTTGGTCGGTTTGGTCCGGGCGCAACTCTGCGCTTGGTGGGCGGGTGATGATGCGTTCTGGAATCGGCGCTTTGCCTGTGCCGTAGGGGTCATGCGCATTGCGCCACCGCGCCAAACGAAAAACTTGGGTTTTGGTCAGGTCCTTGATAACTGCGAAACCACCTGCCATATCACCGTACAGCGTGCAGTAGCCTGTGGCCATCTCGGACTTGTTACCCGTGGTTAGCACGATGCTGCCAAACTTGTTGCTCAAGGCCATCAACAAGGTGCCGCGAATACGGGCTTGGATGTTCTCCTCGGTCGCATCGGTAGCAAGCCCATAGAACTCTGCCGAAAGCGACGCCTTGAACGCCTCGAACTCCGGCACGATCGGGATCTCGTCGTACCGCACGCCCAAGCGCCGGGCCATCTCCCGTGCATCGAGCCAACTGATATCGGCTGTGTACGGTGAGGGCATCATCAGGGTGCGGACCTTGTCGGGCCCCAGCGCATCGACCGCAAGCGCCAGCACCAAAGCCGAGTCAATGCCACCAGAAAGCCCCAACAAAGCACCGGGGAAACGGTTCTTGCCGATGTAATCCCGCACGCCAAGCACCAGCGCATCCCACAAATCGGCCTCTTCAGTTCGCACTTGGGTCACATGCCCAGACAACCGAAGGGGATGCACCGTGGTGTCTACAGTCACCGCAAAAACGTCTTCCACAAAACTCGGCGCCCGAGCGCCAAGGCCGGCGTCTGCATTAACGGCGAAGGAATGCCCCTCGAACACGACTTCGTCCTGCCCGCCCACCAAGTGCGCGTACACCAGTGGCAACTGCTGCGCACGCGCCCGAGCACCCATGATCTCTTCGCGCTCGTAACCCTTGCCCAAATGAAACGGCGACGCATTGATAACCGCCAGAAGTTGTGCACCGGCTTGCTTGGCCAACCGGGCTGGGGCCTCGAACCACGCGTCCTCACAAATCAAAAGACCGACCCGCACGGCACTGTCGCCCTGTCCCACCGAAAAAACGCAGACACCGTCGCCCGGCGTGAAGTAGCGGCGCTCATCAAACACCTGGTAGTTGGGCAACTCACGCTTGCGGTAGGTCGCAACGGTCTGCCCATTTTGGAGCACGCTTGCTGCGTTAAACCGGTTCTGGGTCGCCACCGATTTGGTCCGCTGGTCGTCTCCGGTGGGGTGCCCCACTACCACGGCCAGGCCATCGAAAGCTGCGAGTTGCTGGGCCAAAGCAAGCAGTGCGCGATCGCAGGCGGCAATGAATGCGGGCCGCAAAAACAAATCCTCTGCGGCATAACCACACAAGGACAATTCAGGCGTCAGCAAAAGCGAAGCGCCTTGCGCATGCGCCTTTTCAGCAGCGGCCACAATCTTCTGGGAATTGCCCACCAAATCACCGACTACGAAATTGAGCTGCGCAATGCAGATTGTGAGATTCATGGAGCCCAATAGGTATGCCCAAACACCGACCACATCCCAGCACGGCAGCGGGGGTCGCGAACCATGAATGATTATGTCATTCGGGTCAGTGACTCGCCGCACGCGGTGGACCCACAAGCATGGGATGCGCTGCTGCAAGCCCAAGGCCAGCCCACCCCCTTCATGCGGCATGCCTACCTGGCGGCCTTGCACGACACCGGCTGTGCCAGTGCAGCAACGGGATGGTCCATGCGCCTCATTTGCCTGCACCTGGAGGACGCGCTTGCAGCGGCGTGCGTGGTCTACAGCAAAGACCATTCCTTTGGTGAGTACGTCTTTGACTGGGCATGGGCCAATGCCTACGCACAACACGGCGTGGCGTACTACCCCAAGGCGGTGGTCGCAGTGCCCTTCACGCCCGTGCCGGGCGCTCGTCTGCTGGCCAAAGACGGGGCAGCGCGGTCGGCGCTCGTGCAAGCGCTGGTGTCGTGGGCAAAGTCTGCGGGCGTTTCCTCTTTGCACCTGCTGTTTGGTGCGGCCGATGACATCGCTGCTTGCGCCGCTGAAGGTCTGATGCTGCGCCATACGGTGCAGTTTCACTGGTCCAACACCGTGCCGAGGTACACCAGCTTCGACGCGTTCCTAGGCACCTTGTCACAAGACAAACGCAAGAAGATTCTGCAGGAGCAGCGCAAAGTGTCGCAAGCCGGCGTCACCTTTCGGCATGCGTGCGGCACCCAGATCGGCGCGGCCGATTGGGATTTTTTCTACCGGTGCTATGCGCGCACCTACCTAGAGCATGGCAACGCACCCTACCTGAACCGGGAGTTTTTTGACCGCATCGCAAGCACCCTGCCACAGGCTTGGCTTATGTTCATCGCCGAGCGCAATGACGCGCCCATCGCATGCAGCTTGATCGGTCTGGAACTGAACGCGAACGGCTCAGCAGAGGTCGCCTATGGGCGCTACTGGGGTGCGTTGGAGCGGGTGGACTGTTTGCACTTCGAGGCGTGTTACTACCAGCCCCTGCAGTGGTGCATTGCGAACGGTGTAACGCGGTTTGAGGGCGGTGCGCAGGGGGAACACAAGATGGCGCGCGCGCTGATGCCAGTAAAGACCACCAGCGCCCACTGGCTCGCGCATCCAGACTTTGCCAGCGCGGTGGCGCGCTACCTAGAGCGCGAGGACGAGGGCGTCGACAACTACTTGGATGCGCTGCAATCACGTGCACCGTTTCGCAACCCTGGTTAGCTACCTCCTACGCCGCGAGACCCAACTCGGCAGCGCCTAAGAGCGCCTGCGCATCGAGCACCAGCAAGGTACGTTCACCCAGCGTTACCAATCCCTTAACGCAACGCGGATCCAAGCGCGACTCAAACGGTGGTGCGGGCTTGATGTCTTGCGCTTTTATCGTGAGCACATCGGAGACTGCGTCCACCACCGCACCCACCAACGCGCCATGCACCATAAGAATGATGACCACGGTGGACGCGTCATAACGCACCTCGACGCCACCGAGCATCAGGCGCAAATCGGCAACCGGAACGATCACACCACGCAAATTGATCACACCCTTCACAAAGGGCGGCGTGTTGACCATTCGGGTGGGCTCCTCGTAGGAACGGATCTCGCGCACCCGAAGAACTTCGATTGCGAACTCCTGCGCGCCGAGGTGCAATATCAGGTATTGCGCGGGCGAATCGCCATAGCCGGAGTGGTCTGCCATCTGTGAAGCCTTCACAACAAGCGCGGCCCCAGCTGGGCTGCAGTGCTAAAGCCCGTGCCTGGTGGACTCAGGCTTGCTGATTCTTGTAGTTTGCAATTCCGTCAATGATTTCTTTGTGGGCCGATTCCGGCCCTTCCCAACCCAAAATCTTGACCCACTTACCCTCTTCCAAGTCTTTGTAGTGCTCAAAGAAATGGGCGATGGTTTTAAGGCGCAACGGGTTGAGATCTTCGGGCTTTTTCCACTGTGTGTACAGGGAAAGAATCTTGTTGGTGGGCACCGCCAAGACCTTACCGTCCTGCCCAGCCTCGTCTTCCATCTTCAAGATTCCCAAAGCGCGGCAGGTCACGACCACACCCGGAATGAGGGGCACCGGGGTAATCACCAGCACGTCCACCGGGTCGCCGTCCCCAGAGATGGTCTTGGGAACATAGCCGTAGTTGGTGGGGTAATGCATGGCGGTACTCATGAACCGGTCCACAAAGATAGCACCGCTGGCCTTGTCGACCTCGTATTTCACCGGGTCTGCGTTCATCGGAATCTCGATGATTACGTTGAAAGATTCGGGCACATTGGTTCCGGGTGTGACGTTGTCTAGGGACATGGTGGTGTGAGCGTTGAGGGGTGAAAGTGAAGCCTAGGATTAACCCTGATTTTACTGACTGGGCCCTTGCGCCCAGGCGGACACCCCATTTTTTCACGGTACAGTGCAAGCGTTGGCCAATCTCCTCCTTCCCTGCAGGGCGTTTTGGAGCGAAGAGGAAGCAACGCAGCGGGGACACGCAAGCGTTGCTCCCCCTTTTGCGACACAACACAAGGAGACGATCTTATGGATGGCAATTCGGCGCTGATTTTGGCGCTTGTATGTGGTCTGGTTGCCGTGGGTTACGGCGTCTGGGCTCGCAGTTGGATTCTTTCTCAAGACGCTGGCAATGCGCGGATGCAGGAGATTGCGGCCGCCATCCAGACCGGCGCGGCGGCCTACCTTTCTCGGCAGTACAAGACCATTGCGGTGGTCGGCGCTGTTCTTGCCGTCTTGATTGGTTTGTTTCTTGACGGCCTGAGTGCGGTCGGCTTCGTGGTCGGCGCGGTGCTGTCAGGCGCGTGTGGCTTCATTGGCATGAATGTTTCTGTGCGCGCCAATGTGCGCACCGCCCAGGCGGCAACCCGCGGCATTGGCCCGGCACTCGATGTCGCGTTCCGAGGCGGTGCAATCACTGGCATGTTGGTGGTCGGACTGGGCCTGCTGGGCGTGACTGGTTTCTACTGGTTCTTGGTGACCAACGGCAGCGTGACACCCGAAAGGAGCCTGGCGAGCTTGCTCAATCCCTTGATCGGCTTTGCGTTCGGCTCCTCCCTGATTTCCATTTTTGCGCGCCTGGGCGGCGGAATCTTTACCAAGGGTGCAGACGTAGGCGCTGACCTGGTGGGCAAGGTGGAAGCGGGCATTCCAGAAGACGACCCACGCAACCCTGCTGTCATTGCGGACAACGTAGGAGACAACGTTGGCGACTGCGCTGGCATGGCGGCTGATTTGTTCGAAACCTACGCCGTCACCCTGATCGCGACCATGGTTCTCGGCGCACTGTTGGTGACTGGCGCCAGCACAGCGGCCGTGATTTACCCCTTAGCCCTTGGCGCGGTCTCCATCATTGCGTCGATTATTGGGTGCGCCTTTGTCAAGGCATCACCCGGCATGAAGAACGTCATGCCAGCCTTGTACAAAGGCTTGGCAGTTGCCGGTGGGCTGTCGCTTATTGCGTTTTACTTCGTCACCGCGTGGTTGATACCCGACAACGCCATCGCGCAAACCGGCAGCCAAATGCGCTTGTTCGGTGCCTGCGCTGTTGGCCTGGGCCTGACCGCCGCTTTGGTATGGATCACTGAGTACTACACCGGCACCCAGTACGCTCCGGTGCGACATATTGCACAAGCCTCCACGACCGGACACGGCACCAACATCATCGCCGGTCTGGGCGTATCCATGCGCTCAACCGCTTGGCCTGTAATGTTCGTGTGCGCGGCCATTTATGCCTCGTACGCGCTGGCGGGTTTGTATGGCATTGCGGTAGCAGCAACCTCCATGCTCAGCATGGCAGGCATCGTTGTCGCATTGGACGCCTACGGCCCCATTACGGACAACGCCGGGGGCATCGCAGAGATGGCCGAGCTACCAGCCAGCGTGCGTGACATCACCGACCCGCTGGACGCCGTGGGCAACACAACCAAGGCAGTCACCAAAGGCTACGCCATTGGCTCGGCGGGCCTCGCAGCACTGGTGCTGTTTGCCGACTACACCCACAAGCTAGAAGCCTATGGCAAGGCCATCACTTTTGACCTAAGCAACCCGATGGTGATCATCGGCTTGTTTATTGGTGGCCTGATCCCCTACCTGTTCGGCGCCATGGCCATGGAGGCGGTGGGTCGGGCTGCTGGTGCGGTGGTGATCGAGGTACGGCGCCAGTTCCGCGACATCAAAGGCATCATGGACGGAACCGGCAAGCCTGAGTACGACACCGCAGTAGATATGCTGACCACCGCGGCCATCAAGGAGATGCTGGTGCCCAGCCTGCTACCGGTGGTGGTGCCCATTGTGGTCGGTTTGGTACTGGGGCCACAAGCACTGGGCGGTTTGCTAATGGGCACCATCGTGACCGGCTTGTTTGTCGCGATTTCCATGTGCACCGGCGGCGGTGCTTGGGACAACGCCAAAAAGTACATCGAAGACGGCCACCATGGCGGCAAGGGCTCCGAGACCCACAAGGCAGCCGTCACAGGCGACACCGTGGGAGATCCCTACAAAGACACCGCCGGGCCCGCAGTGAATCCGTTGATCAAAATCATCAATATCGTGGCGCTGCTGATCGTGCCGCTGATGATGAAGGTGCACGGCGGCTAAGCCACCAACCTAGTCACAAGAAAAGGCCCGCACCAGCGGGCTTTTTTTCTGCCCTTTTGCGCGCGTTTCTCTGGCCCACAAAAGACCCAAGAACGAAGAATTCCACTACCATCGCGCCATTCAAGCAACCGCCCAACGCAGCCTCCACCACCGTGAAAATTCTCGTAGTAGACGACCACGCCTTGGTTCGCGAAGGTCTGCGCCAAGTGCTCAAGGGACTCGGTGAAGACACTGAAGTGGTGCAGGCAGGCAGTTGCACACATGCGCTGGAACAGTTGCAAGACGAACCAAATCTGGACTTGATACTGCTCGATTTTCACCTGCCCGACAGCCACGGTCTGGATGCACTGGCGGCACTCGGCCAGCGCCACCCGGAAGTACCGGTGATTGTTATGTCTGGTATAGCCAGCGCGCAAAACACACGCCGTTCGTTAGAGGCTGGCGCGGCAGGCTTTGTGAGCAAATCCAGCCTGTGTGAGGAGTTGCTGTCCGCGGTGAGGCTGGTGCTTGGTGGCGGCATTTACTTTCCACGCGAACTCCAAGGCGATTTGCGTAGCTTGCCACCCACAACCGCGCATGCGAAGCCACCACTCACCCAACGCCAGGAGCGGGTGCTGCGCGGCCTGCGTGATGGTCTCTCCAATCGCGAAATCGCCGAGCTTTTGCACCTATCCGAGGAAACAGTGAAGAGCCATGTCGCGGCAATTCTTCGCTACTTCGAAGTCCAAAACAGAACCCAGGCGGTGGTTGCTGCTGGGCGGATGGGATACGACCCGGTGGCCTAAAAGCCTAATCTGGCAAGCGCGCGCCGCCGGTACCCGGTGACGCGGCGAAACGGCGCAGCAGGCTGCGCAGCTTGGCGGGACGCACGGGCTTTTGCAGGAGTGTGAGCCCCGCACTTTTCGCGTTTTGTTGCACCACCACATCGGTGTCTCCGCTCATCAGGCACGCATGTACGCGGTACTGGGCCAAGTCGCGCACAACGGCAATGGCATGCAACCCGTTGTCTCCGCCACCCAAGTGGTAGTCGCTCACAATAATGTCGGGAATGCCCTCGCTCTGCACAACGGCACAAGCCTGTTGTGCCGTGGCCGCCGCGAACACCATACAACCCCAGGACTCCAACAGCGCCCGCGCCGCCAAACGTGCGGCATTGTCATCCTCGAGCAGCAACACGCGTACACCGGCCAAATCAGCAAACACCTCGGCCCTGCGCTCAGCAGGGCTGACCTGCTCTGCCACCGCGGCAATACGCTGATTGAGGATGATGGAAAACCGGGTTCCGCAGCCCGCTGCAGATCGCAATTCCAGACGGCAATCGAGCAACTTTGCGGTCCGCTCTACGATGCTCAGACCCAGGCCCAAACCCATTGGTCTGCCGCGGCCCACCGGCTGTTTTGCATTGACCTGAAAAAACTCCCGGAAGATATCTTGCTGGTGGTCTGGCGCAATGCCGATGCCACTGTCCCAGACTTCGATACGCACACCCTGGCCACCGTCTGCAAGGCGGCACGCAATTAGCACCGTGCCGCGCTCGGTGTAGCGCACCGCATTGAGCGCCAAGTTCATGACCATGCGATGCAGCAGCACCGGATCGCTTCGCACCCACCAGTTGCTGGGTCGAATGCGCAAACGCAGTCCTTTGGCACGGGCGCTTGGCTCCAGGATGGGCCGCAAGGACTCCAGCAGTGCGCCCACCGATACCGGCTGCAGGTGCGCGGACACGCTACCAGCTTCCAGACGAGACAGGTCCAAGAAGCCATCGAGTAGGTCCTGCAAAGACCGCACCGAGGCATCCAGGCTGTCGACCAACTGCCGCTGCTGCGGCTCCATAGGAAACTGCTGCAAGCGGGCGACAAACAGCCCCAGGGCGTGGGTGGGCTGGCGCAAATCGTGGCTGGCACTGGCGAGGAAATGTGACTTGGCCTGGGTGGCCTCTTCGGCCTGCTCCTTCTTGATGCGTAAGGCCTCGGTCACGACCGCAACACGGTGCGCCATTTCATCGCGGCCCCAGGCCAGTCGAATCGCCATCTGATTGAGCGATGTCTGAAGCTCGTGCAAGGGATCGGTTGCGGCAACGTCCGGCTGCACCCCAAAATCACCCTGCGCGATACGGCGCACCATGTGCGAAACACGCAAGATCGGCCGCACCACACCGTTGCCCAAGCGAATCGCCAGCAATGTGCCAAGCATGACGGCAAGCAAACCCAGCCAGGTAGTGGTAACCAGCGCATCGGACTTGCGCAACTGCAGCCCCGCACGCGACACTTCCAACACAACGTAACCCAGCACCAGCGGCTCAGACGAAGGCTTGGCATTGCCGTCCAGGAAGAAATCGTCCACCGGCAGCCGTGCCGCAAAAATTGGCTCGCGCAAGCTGTCAAAACCCTCTGCCTGGCGCCTGAGTTGGTACGGTTGCAGGCCCATGGAAACCAGCGACTCCTGCGGCGTCGCACCGGCGCTGGCAATCAGCACCCCATCGGTGCCGTAGACGTGCACAGCTGCCACGTCAGGTTCGTCCTTTACAGCGTTGACCACGCTTTGCAGGCTGGCGCGGTCCCCAGAAAACAGACCATAACCGCCAAAGAGAGCGACTTGTCGCACCAGCAGGTCAACGCGCTGGCGGTGCGCCTCTTCCAAGTCCTTGGAGCGCCCAAACCAGAATGCGACGGCAATGCACACCACCACCAACGCGATTGGCAACACCGCCACCCACACCATGCGCCAACGGATACGGTGCGCGATCATGGCCGCCGCTCCATCAAGCGCAAGCGCGCGTGCAAGTCCGACGCATCGAGAGTCAAGCCCAAGGAGCGCGCTACCAAATCGTTGACGGTCACCTCAAACTCCTGGGGGTATTGACTCGAAGGCACCACGCCACTTTGCAGGTAACTTCGCACCATGGTACCGGCCAGCGTGCCCGCCTGTTGTGCGCTGGTGTGCAAGGACAGCAAAGCACCCGAGCGGACCCACGCGGGCGAGAAGGCAATCACCGGCACCCGGCTACGGTAGCTGGTCACCAAAACACTGGTCACGGTGCTGGAGTTAAACACCTGTCCATCAGGCATCGCAAAAAACGCATCGGCATCTTGCAAAGCGGTTCGCAAAGCAACACCCAGCGCAGTACCCCCCGCCACCGAGCCAACCACCGGCTCCAAGCCACGCTGCTGGGCCGCTGCTGCAAACACTGGCTGCTGCGCCACGGACTCTTGGCCCCACACCACACCCAAGCGGCGTGCCTTGGGCAAGGCCAACCCCACCAAATCCAGTTGGCGGCCCATGGGCTGGTCCAGGTACAGCGCGGAACCCAAAAAGCCAGCCCGGCGCCCGGCCTGTGCCACCTCGCGTTCGTAGGCCAACTTGGGCACCATGGTGGAGATCACCAACGGGTTGCGCCCTGGCCGGGCCAGCACCGAACGAAGCGCGGCACTGCCGATAGTGACTACCACCCGAACACCCTCGTGGAGCGGCGCCGACAGCTCAGGATCGTCGGCGTACACACTGCGAATCTCCGACGGCCCCACGCCTTTGTCCACCAGATGCGCCACCAGGGCCTTGGCGGCAAGTGCTACCGCCTCCCCACGGTCACTTTGCACCACATAGACAGCGTGCGCCGCGTAGACCGTGCTGCACCATCCCAGGCTCAAGGCCAACAGCAACTGGCGGGCCCACGAGAACGCGTAAAAGCGACGCAATCCACAGCCACGATCACACCTGCCCGCCGCATGCGGCAGGCCTGCAGTTGGGTTCGCAGCAATCGCTTTCTGGCCGTTCACGGGAGTTGGGCACGGGGCCTCGTAGGGTGAAACTCCGTAGGATTTTGCACCTGCAAGCGCTGCGCACGGACTTCCTCGCGTAGACAATATCGCCATGGCAGAAAAAATTCCTACTCGCACGATTTCGTTGCTTGACCAGCGGCCCCAAGCCCTGCCGCCACCGGCTGCTGCCTTGCACCGCGCGACGCGCATGGCCGCAAACGGGTCGCTGCTAGACACGCTGGGGCGGCCCTTGCGCGATTTGCGCATCAGCGTGACCGACCGCTGCAATTTCCGCTGCAGCTATTGCATGCCCAAGGAAGTGTTCGACCAAAACTACCCGTACCTTCCCCAGAGCTCGCTGCTGAGTTTTGAGGAGATCACCCGTATCGCCCGCCAATGTGTGGCCCACGGGGTGCGCAAGATCCGCCTCACGGGGGGGGAGCCTTTGCTGCGCAAAAACATTGAGGTGTTGATAGAGCAGCTCGCGGCCTTGCGTACGCCCGATGGCTCGCCGCTCGATCTCACGCTCACCACCAACGGTGCCTTGCTGGAGCGCAAGGCTCAAGCGCTCAAGGCCGCGGGTCTGCAACGGCTCACGGTGAGCTTGGACGGTCTGGACGACGCTGTGTTTCGCGCGATGAACGATGTGGACTTTCCAGTCGCCAAGGTGCTCGACGGCATTGAGGCCGCACGGGCTGCTGGGCTGGGCCCGATCAAGGTCAACATGGTCGTTAAGCGTGGCACCAACGACCATGAGGCCATTCCCATGGCGCGCCACTTCCAGGGCAGTGGCGTGGTGCTGCGCTTTATTGAGTACATGGATGTGGGGGCCACCAACGGCTGGCGCATGGCCGATGTACTACCCTCGGCGGAGCTGCTATCGCGTCTGCAAGCCGAGTTCCGATTGGTGGCGCTTGCGCCCTCCAGCGAAGGTGAAACCGCACAACGCTGGGGCCACGCGGATGCGGCGGGCCAACACGACGCACACGCCGGCGAGATCGGTCTGATCAGCAGCGTGACGCAAGCGTTTTGTTCGGACTGCAACCGTGCCCGCCTGTCCACCGAAGGGC
>JBIIZY010000244.1:0-3443 GCA_044346035.1 Rhodoferax sp.
AAGACGACGGTGCTGGCTTGCACATGCAGCGCATTTTGGACAAGGCGGTTGCAGCCGGTAGCCTGGCTGCAGGTCATGTGCTCACCGTGGACGAGGCGCTGGGCTTGCTGCTCTCACCGGGTTTTTCCACCACCGAAGAAGTTACCGAACTCAGTGGGCGTGGCATTGGCATGGACGTGGTGGGCTCCGAGGTGCAATCCTTGGGCGGACGCATCGAAGCCAGGACGGTCGCTGGCGAGGGCACCGAGTTCATTCTTGTGCTGCCCCTCACAACGGCGATGCACTCGGTGTTGATGCTGCGCGTCGGTGATTTCAGCATCGGGGTACCCTCCAACCTTGTCGAGTCGGTGCAACGCGTTTCGGCACCCGTACTGGCACAAGCGTACGCCGAAAAAACTTTGAATGTGGCCGGGCAAGCCCTTCCCTTTTTTTGGGCGGGCGCGCTCTTGCAGCAGCCAGCGCGTCGGCCAGAGGCGGCTGCCAAAAGCGTGCCCGTAGCAGTGTTTCGCAGTGCTGGCCAACAGCTTGCAATGCATGTGGACGAGGTGCTGGGCAACCGCGAGGTGGTGGTCAAAAACCTCGGGCCGCAGCTTAGTCGCATGCCCGGACTCACCGGTGTCTCTGTGCTGGCATCCGGGGCGGTGGTGCTGCTCTACAACCCGGTGGCACTTGCCAATGTGTACGGCGACGCCGCGCGCGCACGCGAGGCGGCAGTCCCAGCAGCCGCGCCGGTCTCCGCCGGAGCGGCCGCGCCCTATATCGCCAGCGACCACCGCCCCTTGGTGCTGGTGGTGGACGACTCGGTGACGGTACGCCGGGTCACACAGCGCCTGTTGGTACGCGAGGGTTTCAGGGTGGCGCTTGCCCAGGATGGCTTTCAGGCGCTGGAAATGCTCGCCGACGAGTTGCCGGCGGTGATCTTGTCGGACATCGAGATGCCCCGCATGGACGGCTTTGAACTGGTGCGCAGCGTGCGGGCCAACCCCGCTTGGGCCGCCGTACCGGTCATCATGATTACCTCGCGCATTGCCCAAAAGCACCGCGACCATGCCCAAGCCCTGGGCGTCGACCACTACCTTGGCAAGCCCTACCCGGAAGACGAGTTGCTCGCGCTGGTGCGCGACTACTGCTTTGAATCGGTTTCGGGCCCCGCCGACTTCTTGACCACACCGTAACGCAGCAAGGTACGCGCCCGGGCTTGCGCATGGTCCACCACCGGCACTGGGTAGTTGTCGCCCAGCACCACGCCAGCTGCATGAAGTTCCACCGGTTTGGCCAGCCACGGTGCGTGCAGCGATTTGCCTTGAAGACCCCGCAGCACGGGCAGGTAACGGTGAATGAACTTGCCTTGGGCGTCGAACTTCTCGCTTTGTGTCACCGGGTTGAAGATGCGAAAGTAGGGTTGCGCGTCGCACCCGCTTGAGCTCACCCACTGCCAGCCGCCGTTGTTGGAGGCCAGATCGAAGTCGTTGAGATGCTGCGCAAAAAACTGCTCACCCCAACGCCAATCAATTCCCAAGTGCTTGACCAGAAAGCTGCCCGCCACCATCCGCAGCCGGTTGTGCATGTAGCCAGTCTGCAGTAGTTGCTGCATGGCTGCGTCCACCAAGGGGTAGCCAGTGCGGCCAGCGCACCACGCGGCAAACAGGGTCTGCGCCAAGGGACCGTCTTCCCAAGCGATTTGGTCGTACTCGGGCCGAAATGCGCGACTTGCAACATGGGGAAAGTTGGCCAAGATTTGCGCATAAAAGTCCCGCCAGACGAGCTCCGCCAGCCAAGTCGACGCGCCCGTGCCGCGCGCGTTGGTGGTTTGCGTTGCCAGCCGCACCAGTTCGCGTACCGACACCGTACCAAAGCGCAGGTGTACGCCCAGGTAGCTGGGCCCCTTGAGGGAGGGGAAGTCGCGTGTTGCACCATAGCGGTCTATGCGGTGCACAAAGTCAGCCAGCAGCGCCTGCGCGCCCGACTCGCCAGCGCGCAGCGTCAGGGACTGCAGGTTGGTGGTCGCAAAGCCAATGTCGCCCAAGCTGGGCACCGGCTTTTGCAATGCAAGCGGACGTTCAGCCAGCGCGTGCCCCGGCGCTTCTTGTGCTGCGCAGTGCGTAGGGTCGCTCGCAAGTTTGGCGGTCCATGCGCGCAGGTAGGGCGTGAAGACAGCATACGGTTTGCCAGCCTGGGTGAGCACCTCTTGCGCCTCAAACAGCACATGGTCTTTGTGCAGCAGCAAGCTGCTGCCGTTGGCGCGCAGCGCCGTGTCGGCCCGGGCGTCGCGGGTGATGGCGTAGGGTTCATAGTCCCGCCCCGCGAACACCGCCTGGGCGTGCAAAGACTGGGCCAGTGCGACGACCGAAGCCACCGCATCGCCGTGCAACACGATCAAGCCTGCACCGGGCTTGGCTGCCAAGGTGCGCAAACTGGTGTCGAGCTCTGCCACGGACTCGCGGATGAATTCGACACGCCGGTCAGCGCGCGGCAACGGATCAAGGATGGCCGAATCGAACACGAAGACGCAATAGACCTTGCGGCAGCGTTGCAACGCCGACGCCAACGCTGCGTTGTCGTGTACCCGCAGGTCACGCCGAAACCAGACCAGGCCGGTATCGAATCTCTCGAGCATATGAGTCGGTAAAATGAAAAAATGTCCGGCGATTCTGCACCTATCAACCTCACCAACCATTTCCTCATCGCGATGCCCGGGCTGAGCGACGTGATGTTTGGCAAGAGCGTGGTGTATGTGTGCGAGCACAGTGCGCGCGGCGCGCTCGGTCTGGTCATCAACAAACCTGCCGACATGAAAATGGCAACCCTGTTCGGCAAGATCGACCTGGCGCTCAAGCGCACCGATCTCAGCCAGGCGCCTGTGTTTCACGGCGGGCCGGTGCAAACAGAACGTGGTTTTGTGTTGCACGACGCGTTGCGCGGCGACTCCCAGGCGTCGGGCGAAACCCTGTACGCATCCACCATGGCGATACCAGGCGGATTGGAGATGACGACCTCGAAGGACGTTTTGGAGGCCTTGGCCAATGGCGCTGGCCCCAAGCGGGTGCTGGTCACCCTGGGCTATTCGTCTTGGGGCGAGGGCCAGTTGGAGAGCGAGCTCGGCGAAAACGCATGGCTGACGGTGGACGCGGACCCCGCGGTGATTTTTGACACCCCCGTAGAGCAGCGCTACGACAAAGCGCTGGCGCTGTTGGGCCTGCAATCCTGGATGATTTCCTCCCAGGCGGGCCACGCATGACGCAAGCCGCTGGCTTGGAAGCCCCCCGGCTGGTGGCCGCTGGTTTGCACACCTTTATTGCATTTGACTACGGCGAGAAGCGCACCGGTGTCGCCATCGGCAGCCGCATGCTGGGCCGCGCGCAACCGCAGGGCAGCATCCACGCGCAGGGCCAGGCGCGCTGGAAGCTGCTGGCCCAGCGCATTGAGGAGTGGCAGCCCGATGC
>JBIIZY010000086.1:0-11546 GCA_044346035.1 Rhodoferax sp.
CCACCGAGGCCGCAAAAATGAACATGCCCTTGGTGTGGGGCGCGATTGTCGTGGCTGCGGTCACTGGCTCGGTGGTGTATGCGCTGTTGGTCCAGCTGGAGCGGCGCGCCGCGTTTTGGCATCCGTCGGTGCGCGCGGCGTGATGGGTGGTGTGTGGTGTGTGTTGATCTTTAACCTAAAGGAGTTTTTCATGATTCGTTCTCCCAAATTTGCCAAGCCCCTCGTGGCACTGGCGGTCGCCTTGGCCGGTGTGGGCATGGCCACCAGTGCGCTGGCGCAACAGAAAGTGACGGTGCAGCTGAAGTGGGTGCCGCAAGCGCAGTTTGCCGGCTACTACATGGCTGCCGCCAAGGGTTACTACAAGGCTGAGGGGCTGGATGTCACGATCAAACCCGGCGGCCCCGACATTTCGCCCGTGCAGGTGCTGGCCGGTAACCAGGCCGACGTGGTGGTGAACTGGATGCCCGATGCCCTGGCCGCCCGTGAGGCCGGTGTGCCCTTGGTCAACATCGCCCAGGTGTTCAACCAGTCGGGCCTGATGCTGACGTGCAAGAAGTCCAGCGGCGTGACCAGCCCCAAAGACCTCAAGGGCAAAACCCTGGGCGTTTGGTATGGCGGCAATGAGTACCCATTTCTCAACTGGATGGCCAAGCTGGGCAACAAGCCCGGTACCGACATCAAGATCATGAAGCAAGGCTTCAACGTCGATCCACTGTTGCAAAACCAAGCCGCTTGCATCTCCACCATGATCTACAACGAGTACTGGCAGATCATCGATGCCGGCGTCAAAGAAGCGGACCTGGTGACCTTCTTCTATGAGAAGGAAGGCGTGGCGTCGCTGGAAGACGGCCTGTATGTGATGGAGCCCAAACTCAAAGACCCCGCCTTTGTTGCCCGCATGGGCAAGTTCGTCAAGGCTTCACTCAAGGGCTGGAATGACGCGGTCAAAGACCCCGAAGGCGCCGCCAAGGCGGTGGTGGCTGCCGACACCTCGGGCAGTTCCAACCTGAAGGTGCAAAAGCGCCAAATGGAAAACGTGGCCAAGCTGATCACCAATGCGGGCACCAAAAAGCTGGGCTACCTGGAGCCCGCAGCCTATGAGCGCACCGTCAAGGGCTTGCTCAGTGGCGGCAGCGATCCGGTCATCAAGAAAGATCCGGGCAAGGCCGCCTACACCCATGTGGTCTGGGAGGCTGCGCAGAAGTAAATTGCGGGCTATCGGCTGTGCGCCAAGGCAAGTGCCTTGGCGCGCCACACGCTGTGCGCCTTGCCGAACAGAGGCCCTGTTGCAAGCGCTTCGCCACAACGCCGCGCGCGGTTGTGGCGCTTTTGCCCGTAGTTCACAGACGCATGACCAAAGCGCCAGACGCCTTTAAGGGCCTGATTCGCCAGTCGAACGAGGCCCAAATTCTTTCTGCGGCAGAGAAGGTTTTTGCCCGCGCTGGTCTCAAGGGCGCGACCATGGCCGCCATTGCCGAGGGCAGTGGCTTGCCCAAGGCCAATTTGCATTACTACTTTGGCAGCAAAGAGGAGCTGTACCGCGCGGTGCTGGCCCGCACGCTCAACGATTGGCTGCGGCCCACGCACGGCATCACGCAGGACGCCGAGCCCCGTGCCGCGCTGGAGCAGTACATCCGCGCCAAGATGGCGCTGTCGGCCCAGCGACCCGATGGCTCCAAAGTGTTCGCCAACGAGTTGCTGCACGGTGCCCCGGTGGTGCGTACGCTGCTGGCCACCGAGCTGCGCGATTTGGTCGAAGGCAAGGCCGCGGTGGTTCAGGGTTGGATTGATGCGGGCCGCATGGCACCGGTCGATGCCCTGCACCTGTTTTTTACGATCTGGGCCGCCACCCAAACCTATGCCGATTTCGATGTGCAGGTGTGCGCTGTGCTGGGCCGCAAGTCGATGACGGCCACCGACCACGCCCGTGCCACCGAGCATGTGGTGTCGCTGATTTTGCGGGGTTGTGGCCTGTAAGCTGCGGCCTTGGCGTCAGGCCACAAACACGCGCGCTTTGCGCGGTGTAAGCACCAGCGTCTCGCCCTCTTTGAAGGCTTGTTCGGTGTACTGTTGCACGCCCATCTGCGCCTCGATGATGTCACCGCTGCCCGCTGCTGCGGTGTCCAGCGGTAGCAACTCCAGGCGGGCGATGGGCCCCACCACGATGGCGCGCAGCAGTTTTGCGGGTATGCCGCGCTGCGGCTGGTAGCTGCCGAGGTGGCGCTCCTCACCGGCTTGGTAGCGGCGCACGTCCAGGTCGTGCGGGCGCACGTACGCGAAGGCCTTGCGGTCCTGCGTGCTGCGGTGCTCGGGGCTGGCAAGGCGCACGCCGCCACGGTCCTCGCCGATGTGCATTTCACCTTCGTGCGCGCGGCCGTGGAACAGGTTCACGTCGCCCAGAAAGCCGTACACAAACGGGCTGGCCGGGTGGTCCCACACTTCTTGCGGTGAGCCAATCTGCTCTACTTTGCCGCTGTTCATGAGTACCACGCGGTCGGCCACTTCGAGTGCCTCTTCCTGGTCGTGGGTGACAAAAATGCTGGTCACATGCAAGTCGTCGTGCAGACGGCGCAGCCAGCGACGCAGCTCTTTGCGCACTTTGGCATCGAGCGCCCCAAACGGCTCGTCGAGTAGCAGCACCTGTGGCTCCACCGCCAATGCGCGCGCCAGTGCGATGCGCTGGCGCTGCCCGCCCGAGAGTTGCGCCGGGTAGCGGTCAGAGAGCCAGTCCAGCTGCACCAGGTTGAGCAACTGGTGCACTTTTTCTTTGATGGCTGCGTCTGAAGGTCGGGTGGCGCGCGGCTTCATACGCAGGCCGAAGGCCACGTTGTCAAACACCGTCATGTGGCGAAACAGCGCGTAGTGCTGAAACACAAAGCCCACCTTGCGCTCGCGTACATGCACGTCGGTGGTGTCCTCGCCACTGAAAAGAATGCTGCCCTGGTCGGCGGCCTCCAGTCCGGCAATGATGCGCAGCAGCGTGGTCTTGCCGCAGCCCGAGGGCCCGAGCAGCGCCACCAGCTCGCCCGAGTCGATGTCCAGGCTGACACCGTCCAAGGCCTTGAAGGTGCCGAACTCTTTGCTGATATTGCGAATGGCAATGCTCATGGTGTTTCTCTTTGCGAAGGAGGTGGGGGGCTTGGCTTAGCGCTGCGGTCTGGCGGGCGCTTGGTTGCCGGCATACGCTGGGTTGTTGGCGCCGCCGCCTGCGCTGCTAGGGCGTTCGGGCGGCAGGGTTGCAGCCGTTTGCTCGCTGCGGGCGCGCCACTCCACCCATTGCTTGACCACCAAAGTGACCAGGGCAAGAAGGGCCAGCAGCGATGCCACAGCGAACGCCGCCACCGACTGGTACTCGTTGTACAAAATCTCGACGTGCAAGGGCATGGTGTTGGTTTGGCCACGGATGTGGCCCGACACCACCGACACCGCGCCAAACTCGCCCATCGCACGGGCGTTGCACAAGATAACGCCGTACAGCAGCCCCCATTTGATGTTGGGCAGGGTCACGTGCCAAAAGGTCTGCCAGCCGGTGGCGCCCAGTACCAAGGCCGCCTGTTCTTCCTCGGTGCCTTGCGCCTGCATCAGTGGGATCAGCTCGCGGGCAACAAAAGGAAAGGTCACGAACAGCGTTGCCAAAATGATGCCTGGCACGGCAAACACAATCTTGATGTCGTTGGCCATCAGCCAGGGCCCAAACCAGCCGTGGGCACCAAACACCAGCACATAAATCAGGCCTGCAACCACCGGCGACACCGAAAATGGCAGGTCCACCAAGGTGGTCAGAAAGGCCTTGCCGCGGAACTCGTACTTGGCAATGGCCCAGGCCGCGCAGACGCCGAACACCAGGTTCAGTGGCACCGACACCGCTGCGACCAAGAGGGTCAGGCGGATGGCGCTCCAGGCGTCGGGCTCTTTGAGCGCCTCCAGAAACGCGTCAGAACCTTTGCGCAGCGCTTCGGTGAATACCGCGGCCAGCGGCAACACCAAGAACAACACCACAAAGGTTAGCGCCACGCCAATGAGCGTCCATTTCACCCAAGCCGGTTCGGTGGTTCCGGCTTGTGCACGCCTTGCGGTTTGCGTGCCGCTCATGTTTGCGCTCCCGTTTGTTTGCGTTGCCAGGATTGCAACGCGTTGATGACCAACAGCATGGCAAACGATGCCAGCAGCATTACTGTGGCCACGGCGGTGGCACCCGCGTAGTCGTATTGTTCGAGCTTGCCGATGATGATCAGCGGGGTGATCTCGGACACCATGGGCATGTTGCCGGCGATAAAAATCACCGAACCGTACTCGCCCACGCCGCGTGCAAAAGCCATGGCAAAGCCGGTCAACAAGGCGGGCGCGATGCTGGGAAAGATAACGTGGCGAAACGTCTGCCACCGCGTTGCACCGAGGCAGGTGGCGGCCTCTTCAAGTTCTTTCTCGGCGTCTTCCAGTACCGGTTGCACCGTGCGCACCACGAACGGGAGACCAATAAAGATGAGCGCAATCACCACGCCATTGGGGTTGAACGCCAGTTGAATACCGTGCGGCTCCAGCAGGCTGCCAATCCAACCGTTGCCAGCCAGCAATGCGGTCAGCGAAATGCCGGCCACTGCGGTGGGCAGTGCAAACGGCAGGTCGACCAAGGCGTCGACAATTTTCTTGCCAGGGAACTGGTAGCGCACCAGCACCCACGCCAACAGCAGGCCAAAAAAGGCGTTGAGCAAGGCCGCCAAAAAAGACGCTCCAAAGGTCAGGCGGTACGACGCCAGCACGCGCGGGCTGCTGACGGCAAACACAAACTGCTCCCAGGTGAGCGTGAACGTCTTGAGTAACAGCGCCGACAGCGGAATCAGCACGATCAAGCACAGGTAAAAAATCGTGTAGCCCAGGGTCAGGCGAAACCCTGGGAGCACGCGGCGCGAGGAGCCCATTTATTTCAGGGTGTAGAGCTTGTCGAACTGGCCGCCGTCGTTGAAGTGCACCTGCTGGGCTTGCGCCAACGAGCCGAAATACTCTTCTGCAGTAAACAGCGCGATGGGCTTGAACGTGCTTGCGTACTTTCGGAGCACCGTTGGGCTGCGCGGACGGATGGCGTGTTGGGCGGCAATCTCTTGCGCCTCTTCGGTGTAGAGGAAGTTCAAGTAGGCCCTGGCGAGTTCCGCGGTGCCTTTCTTGGCCACAGTGCGCTCCACCACCGCCACCGGGTTTTCCGCAACGATGGAGCTGCTGGGGTGAATCGCGTCCACTTTGCCAGCACCAAATTCCCGGTCCACCGACACCACCTCGGACTCAAAGGTGATCAGCACATCGCCGATGTTGCGCTGCAGGAAGATGGTGGTGGCATCGCGCCCGCCCTTGGCCAAGACCGGTACGTTCTTGTACAGCTTGCTCACAAACTCCGCAGCTTGGGCATCGGTGCCACCATTTTTGCGTACCGAACCCCAGGCTGCCAAGTACGCCATGCGTCCGTTACCACCTGTTTTTGGGTTGACCACAATCACCTGGATGCCTGGCTTGATGAGGTCGTCCCAGTCCTTGATGCCCTTGGGGTTGCCATTGCGCACCAAGAACAGCATGGTCGAGCTGGTGGGCGCCGCGTTGTTCGGGAAACGCTTGTTCCAGTCTTTCGCGACGACACCGGTGCTGGCCAAAAAGTCAACGTCGGCGGTGGTGTTCATGGTGACCACGTCGGCATCAAGCCCGTCGTTGACTGCGCGCGCCTGCGCGCTGGAGCCGGCGTGAGACTGGTCAATCTTGATGTCTTTGCCGGTGCTTTTTTTGTAGCTGGCGATGAACGCCGCGTTGATGTCTTTGTAAAACTCGCGCGACACGTCGTAGGAAACGTTGAGCAAGGTGTTTTGCGCGTTTGCAACCGTGCTCCATGCGAGCGTGCTTGCTGCAAGCGCGGCAGCTGCGAGCGTGCGAGTGATGGCCAGCTTGGCGTTGCGTGTGAAATACATCGTGAACCTCATTGGAGTGCCACAGCACCGGCAGGCGCTGCGTGCGATGGGAAAGGCGGCGATTGTGTGGGGCCGGTGTGGCAATCCCAACGAATTGTTGGTTGTTTACATATGCCCGCTGCGCACTATGGCGGCGCATCTGCTGCGCGAGCAGGGTGCGCTCAACGCCGTTAGCCAAACAGGCGGCCGCGTGCCGCATCGGTGATAGCCACTACGCAGGGGTGCGTAATGCGCCGTTCCACCGTCACCGCAAAAAACTCTTCCAACAGCTCGTCGGTGTGGCCAATGAGTTCCACACCGAACTGCGCCACGGTTTCCGCCGCCAGCACGTAGGGCGCCAAAAAAACGCCACGTCCCTCACGCCCGAACGCGGTCATCAGCGCGCCGTCGTCGAACTCGCCCAGAATGCGCGGGTGGATCTGGTGGCGGGTGAGCCAGCCTTCGAGCTGCTGGCGCACCGATGCATGGGCCCCCTGGATCAGCATGGGCTGGTCGTTGAGGCACTGCGGAAATGGCCCGGTCAGTGTGCTGCGCAACTCGGGCGTACAGAAGAATCCCATCGCGGTATGGCCCAGTGCGTGGTTGAAAGCCTTCACGCTCAAGCGCCGCGACATGGGCTCGTCGGCAATCACCAGGTCGAGCTTGTTCAGTGCCAGTTGCGCTAGCAGGTCGGGGAACTTGCCCTCGCTGCAAATCATGCGCACCGGCATGCTCAGCGACAGTGCGGGCTCCAGCAGGCGGTAGGCAATCGACTTGGACACCGAGTCGGCCACACCGACTGAAAACTCCAGCACTTTGCTGCCACCGCGCGCAGCGCGCACCGCCGACTCAAGCTCGCTGCCCAGCGCAAAGATCTGGTCGGCGTAGGCCAGTGCAATGCGCCCGTCCTCAGTCAGCTCCAGGTTGCGCCCACGCTTTTTGAAGAGCTTGCGACCCAGCCACTCCTCCAACAAGTGGATCTGTCCCGACAGCGTCTGGGGCGTGGTGTGCAGCTGTTCGCCGGCGCGCATCACGCCGCCGGCTTTGGCGGTCACCCAGAAATAGTGCAAGTGCTTGAAATTCATCGGTATTTTCGAAGTAAAAAAATTTTAAATACGAATTTTCACGAAGCATCATTATCCCTACATTCCGCAAGACCGGCGCCGTTGCGCCGACGAGGAGACCCCTATGCGACTCAGTACCCGCGGACGTTTTGCCATCACGGCCATGATCGACTTGGCTTTGCGCGACAAGGCCTACCCTGTGCCACTGTCGGACCTGGCGTTGCGCCACGGTATTTCGCTGTCTTACCTTGAGCAGGTGTTTAGCAAGCTGCGCCAGCAAGGTTTGGTAGAGAGCACCCGTGGTCCTGGTGGAGGTTACGCCCTGGGCTTTCGTGGCGACCAAATCACTGTGGCGGACATTATTGGAGCCATTGAAGACCCCCGCGAAGGAGCCGACGAGCGCGAACGCGAAGGCGTGCTCAATACGCAAGCCCTTTGGGACTCTTTGCACAGCGCGCTGCTAGAGCACATGAAAACCATCACGCTCAAGAGTCTGGCAGACGACCAACGTGCCAGGGGCTTCAAAGTGCAAGAGCGCAAAGCCACCAAAAAAGGTGTGCTGCAAAAACTCAAGCTGGATCCGCCGCGTCCTACCGCACCCAATTCGGTTTTCGCGCTCGGTCAGGTCTGGCGTCACACCTAAAAGTGCCCGTTTCCGTCCTGGGGCATTACCGCCCCGGGCGGCATCAGAAGGTCTAGAGCACCTCGACGCCGCGTTCGGATGCCATCGCGCGCATCTGCAAGCAGACGGCGTAGTCGGCAAGTTCTAGTGGCGTGAACCCGCACACCAGCAAGGGCGCACGCACTGCCGCGAAACGGGCCTGCGTGGCGACCGCGCTCAGTCCCGAGCGCAGCGCCGCAACTGCAGCAGGCGGGGTACCCAAGCCGGTCACCAGCGGCAATCCAGGATACGGCGCAGTGCGTTGAAACACCCGAATGTGCTGTGCCTGTGCGGGGTTGTTGCGCTGCCAAAGGGCCAGTGTGACGCAGTCGACAGCGGCCATGTCTGCGCCGCCGCTTCGTACACTTTCAATCGCATTTCCATGGGAGCCGACCGCCACCGTTGCGCCAAAAAACGGCCCCCCATTGCTGTACTCCGCAACCAACGCGCGCAATGCGTTGTAGCCTGACTGCGAGTCGGGCTCGTTGAATGCCAGCGTGCTGCCCCGAAAGTCGGTCAGTGTGTTGCGGGCATCGTCGTGTCGGCAAATGAGCTGGCTGGTGCACTGGATGCCCTGGGCTCCCGCCACGTCGTAGGCAAAGGCGCCAAGCACCTGCACCTTGTCATGCAGCGCTGTGGTGAGCGGGTAGCCACATGTTTGGCTGAGCAACAAATCACTGCGCGCCCAGTGCGCGTGGTAGTTGGTAGGCCAGCTGAGCTGCGCGGGAATGGGCAAGCCCGGCCAAGGCCCTTCGCGCAGCTGCTCTGCGAGTGCTTGCCAGAATGCCTCTACCGCCCCTGCTGGCGGAAAATACATGGGCAGCGCGGCAACCATCAACTAGGACTTTGCCGCCGAGGTGTTCGGGTTGGGCGCGCGCTGGGGTGCTTCTTGCGGGGCAGCCAGAACAGGGTTGTCCACCATTCGCCACGCGAATTTGCGGATCAGCCAGCCATAACCAGGTACCACAAAGCCACCGTTGCGCACGTGGTAGCCGGCACGGTCCGCGGCATAGGCTGCGGGAATCCGGTACCAAGCCAGCTCGGGGTGGGCGTGGTGCACCACGTGGTAGTTGTTGTTCAAGAACAGCAGGCGCCAGAACCAACCTGCCTCGTTGATCACGGTGCGGTGCGCGGGCAGGGCACCGGGGCGGTGCTCGTACAGCGAGCGCAGCATGACCAAGCCAAGCGCCGGATAGGCCATTCCAAAGCAGTAGGTCCAGGCCGAGACGCTGGTAAAGCGCTCAAGGCACCACAGTAACAGCGCGACCAGCGGCACATGGATCGCCCACACCCGGAGCTCATGCCACTCGCCCGCCGCAACTTGGCGCACCGCTTTGCTCGCCAGGCTGACGATGACAATGGCCGGACCAATGAGTAGCCGCCCCAAGAAGGTTCGCTGCGTGCGGTACAGCCACATGGCCACAGGGCCGATGCGTGCAGCCTGCTCTTGCGTGATGTAGTTGCTTTCGGTGTCGACGCCGGGCACGGTGAGGTGTGCGTCCTCGTGGTGCTTGAGGTGGTCAGTTTTGTACGTGTCAAACGGATACCAAATCGCCAAAGGCGGCAGGCCGATCAGCCGATTGATGGTCGCGTTGCGGGTGGGGTGCCCGTGGGTGAGCTCGTGCTGAAAACTGAGGTACCACGCCAGCAACACCACCATCAGCGGGGTGCTGACCCAGCCGGGTAGCGCCGCATACCAGTACACCAAAGCGCCCCACAAAAGCAGGATCACGATCCACAGCGCCCAAGTGGGCCATTCGATGCCGTCGGCAGCGGTGGTCGGAACGGGTTTGCGGTTTGCAGCTGGTGGCGGTGTCATGGTGGAGCTAGAAACAAGGGTCGTCGCGGTGCAGGGTACGGCAGCAGGATAGCAACGGTCACCAATTATCCGTGGAAAGCTCTCGAAAATCCATCCGCTGACAAAGGCAAGCCCGCACCGTCGCACCATGTTGTGCCGGGCATTGGGGCGTCGGTCAAAAGCCCAAGAAAGCAACCATGTACCGGTCAGCGCGAAGGTGAAGGTCGGACTGAATTCGGGAGAACCCCTTTCAAACTTAGCGCGCGCCAATCGACACCTTGCCAAACACCGCCTGCGCCTCGCGCGGCAGGCAGCGCCAGTAGACCGGGTTGGCTTGCACTTGCGCACCCAAGGCGGCGGCGGCTTGCCAGCCCCAGCGCGGTTGGTACAGAAAGGCCCGCGCCAGCGCGACCAGGTCGGCGTCGCCAGCCTGCAAAACTGCTTCGGCTTGGTGGGGTTCGGTGATCAGACCCACGGCCGTGGTGGCCATGCCGGCCTCTGCACGGATCTGTCGGGCAAACGGCACCTGGTAGCCCGCGCCCAAGGCAATTTTTTGTTGCGGTGACACACCGCCCGAGGACACGTGGATGAAGTCGCAGCCCAACGCTTTGAGGCGCTTGCAAAACGCGGTGCTTTGCGCCACATCCCAGCCGCCTTCGACCCAGTCGGTGGCCGAGAGGCGCAGGCCCAACACGCCATCAAACGCTTTGCGAACTGCGGCAAATACCTCCAAAGGAAAGCGAATGCGGTTCTCAAAACTGCCGCCATAGTCGTCTTGGCGGTGGTTGGCAAGGGGCGACAAGAACTCGTGCAACAGGTAGCCGTGGGCGCTGTGCAGCTCCACCGCCTCGATGCCCATGGCGTGGGCGCGCTGGGCGGCGCTTACAAAGGCATTGCGCACCCGGGCCATGTCTGCTGCGTCCATGGCGGTGGGGGCCGGTTCGGTGGGCAGGTGCGGCAGTGCCGACGGCCCCACCGGTTGCCAGCCACCGGCGTCTGGCGCCAGCAATTGACCGCCTTGCCAAGGCACCGCGCTCGACGCCTTGCGCCCGGCGTGCGCCAGCTGGATGCACACTGGCGTGGGCGGTGCCAGGTGGCGGGCGCGCTGCAGCGTGCTGCGCAGCGCAGCTTCGGTGCGCTCGTCCCACAAGCCCAGGCATTGGGGTGATATGCGGCCCTCGGGCAGCACCGCCGTGGCTTCGATGGTGAACAAGGCCGCGCCACTGTTCAACAGGTTGCCCCAGTGCATCAAATGCCAGTCGGTGGCCTCGCCGTTGACTGCCGAGTACTGGCACATGGGCGCCACCACGATGCGGTTGGCCAGGGCGAGTCCGCCGCGCGGCGACGGCAGGGTAAAGGGAGAAAAAAGCAATGACATACGGCGAGGATAGCGCAGCCCCTGCCGACGCGGGCGGCGCTAGCAGCCCGCACCGTCGCGTGCAAGCGCGCCGGTAAAATGCTGGATTCTTTTCGCCCGTCCCATCCCTATCCCACGTCCACCCCCTCCTCGGAGCGCATTCCCCATGGCAAGCAGTCTTTCCAATCCCCACCAGATGGCCAGTGCGATCCGCGCTTTGGCAATGGACGCCGTCCAAGCCGCCAACTCCGGACACCCCGGCGCCCCCATGGGCATGGCAGACATGGCCGTGGCCCTGTGGGGCGAGCACCTGCAACACAACCCATCCAACCCGCTGTGGCCCAACCGCGACCGCTTTGTGCTCTCCAACGGCCATGGCTCTATGCTGATCTATGCGCTCTTGCACCTCACCGGCTACAAGCTGCCCATGGATGAGTTGAAGAACTTCCGCCAGCTGCACAGCAAAACCGCGGGTCACCCTGAGCACGGCATCACCCCTGGCGTGGAGACCACCACCGGACCCTTGGGGCAAGGTATCACCAACGCGGTGGGCATGGCACTGGCAGAGAAGCTGCTGGCCAAGGAATTCAACCGCACCGTGGGCGAGGTGCAGCACAAGGTGGTGGACCACCACACCTACGTTTTCCTGGGCGATGGTTGCCTGATGGAGGGCATCAGCCACGAGGCCGCGTCGCTGGCCGGCGCCTGGAAGCTCAACAAACTGATCGCCCTGTACGAC
>JBIIZY010000087.1:0-11449 GCA_044346035.1 Rhodoferax sp.
AACGTCAACACCCAAGGCTATTCGCGCCAGCAGGTGATCATGCAAACCATCGAAGGCCAGTTCAGCGGGGCTGGCTACATCGGTAAAGGTGTCTCGGTGGAGACGATTCGCCGCAACTTCGATGCGTTCTTGACGCGCCAGTCGGCGGTGGCGGGATCGGTGCAGGCGTCGGACGCCATACGGGCCGAGTTTTTGGCGCAACTCGGCCAGGTGTTCCAGGGTGGCGCGCAGGGCTTGGGTGCTGCGATCAACGACATGATGAACGCCTTCTCCGATGTCGCCAGCGCCCCCACCGACATGACCGCGCGCACCGTGTTGCTGACGCGCATCGACGAGGCGGCCCGGCGTATGACTGCCGAGCCGCAGCGCCTCAACGAGATTCAAAACGGCGTCACCTTGCAGTTGCAAGAGAACGCCAATTCCATCAACACGCTGGCGCAAAACATTGCGGACGTCAACCAACAAGTAGCCCGCGCACTGGGCTCGGGCCAACCACCCAACGACTTGCTGGACCGGCGCGACCAACTGCTTCGCGAGCTCAACCGCCTGGTCCAAACCTCGCAGGTACCGGCCGATGACGGCACGGTGGGGGTCTTCATCGGCGGCAGCCAGGCGCTGGTGCTGGGCAATGCAGCGGCCACGGTCAAGCTCACGGTGGACGACTTCGCGGATCCACTGAGAAACAAGCTGGCCATCGTGCGCAACGGCGTCTCGGTCACGCTCGATGAGAACGCGCTGGGCGGGGGTGAAGTCAGCGGTTTGCTCAAGTTCCAGAACACCGATTTGGTGGAGGCGCGCAGCCTGCTCGGACGCATCACGGTGGCGGTCACCGAGTCCCTCAATGCACAACACCGGCTGGGCTTGGACCTCGACGGCAATGTGGGCGGCAACCTGTTTACTGCAACCCAGTTCACCGCCGCCAATGTGCTTGTACCGTTGCCGCCGGCCAACGTAAACACGGGCACCAACGCGGTGGCCGGCGCGATCCGCATTGGCATCAGTGACGCCAGCCGCTTTGCAGCTTCGGACTACGACCTGCGCTTTACCAGCGGCACCACCGGCCTCGTGACACGGCGCTCCGACGGTGTGGTCACCGACTTCAGCTTTGCCCCTGGCGACGGTTTGTTGGTGCCCGGTGTCTTCAGTTTTCGCCAAGCGGGCGATCCGGCGGCCGGGCCGTTCACCGGCACTGCCATCGACGGGCTGGCGCTCGGTGCCGACGTCACCACCGCGCCCAACGCCGGCGACCGCTTTCTGCTCAAGCCCTTTAGCACCATGTCCAACGAGGTCAACCGGGAGTTTTCCACCCCGCGCGCCTTGGCCGTGGGCAGCCCGATTGCGGTCTCGCTGACACCGACCAACTTGGGTTCACTGTCGGTGTCGAGCTTGCTGGCAAAAACCCAGGCCACCACCGCCGCGGCACCGCTGGGCAACTACAGCATCGCGTTCACTGTCACGGCCACGGGCACCACCTACAACATCCTCGACAGCACCGCCACCAGCGTGGCCACGGGGAACTACACCTCCGGCAAGCCGATCGACTTTTTGCCCGCTGGCGCACCGGGTTTTTCGCTGACCCTCACCGGTGCACCGCGCCAGGGTGACAGCCTGACCATCAAGCAAAACAACTTCGCCAACCTCAGCGGGGGCAACGCGCAGGCGATGATGAATTTGCGCGACGTCAAGATGTTCGATGGCGCCGCCCTGACCGACGGCTACGCCAGCATGATTGGCACCATCGGCATCCGCTCGCAAAGTGCGAACTACTCGGCCGAGGTGTCGTCCAACATCGCCGTCAATGCCGAGAAAAACCGCACCAGTGTGTCTGGCGTCAACCTCGACGAAGAGGCCGCCAGGCTGCTGCAGTACCAACAGGCCTACCAAGCCTCGGCCAAGATGATCCAAATCGCGCAAAGCATTTTTGACACCTTGATGCAGGGCCTCGCCCGATAGCCCGCACGGCACAGGAGCACCACCATGTCCGTCAACTCACTCGCCCGATTGGGCACCGCCAACGCGTACGACAGCACCTTGCGCAATTTGCAAACGCGCCAAAGCGATCTGTCCAATCTGCAGGAAAGCCTAACCTCGGGCAAGAAGATCAACCGCACCAGCGACGATCCAACAGGTGCGGCACAGGCCGAGCGCGCGCTCAACCGCATCGCGCGCATTGCCACCGACCAGCGGGCACTGGAGTCGCAGCGCAATGCAATTGCCAGCGCTGAAAGCACCTTGGGCGATGTGACCGAGACACTGCAAAACATCCGCGAGCTGGTGGTCAGTGCGGGCAACGGCACGCACACCGCAGCCGAGCGCGCCACCATCGCCGCCCAAATCAATGGGCTGCGCGACCGGGTGCTGTCGCTGGCCAACGCCAAAGACAGCAACGGGCTGCCCTTGTTTGCCGCGCTGGGCAGTGCGCTCTCCCCCTTTGTCGGCCCGGCAGCGACGCAACCCGACTACACCTTTGACGGGCTGCCGGGGCAATCGTCTACCGACGTGTATGCGATTCCGTTCACCCTCGATGGTGAAAGTGCCTTCATGCTCCAGAGCGCGCGCGACGCAGTGTTCAACGTCACCGTAGGCAACCTCACCAGCCCAGGCAACTCCATCCCCAACACCCGCGCCCTGTTGACCGACAACATCAACGTCACCAACACCGCGGTGGTGGCCAGCACGGCGGCGCTGGCAGCAGCCACCCCGGGCGCACCGGACTACCCTACTTACACCATCACCTTCAACACCGTGGACTCCACCACCACGCCGGGCACCACGGCGGTGACCTACGAGATCGCCGAAACACCGGCGGTGACCACCGGCACCAACCCGCTCTTTGCGGGCACTGCGTCCTACAAAACAGGCGAGACCGCCAAGATTGCCATCACTGGCATTCCCGGCATGAGCTTCAACATCACCGGCACGCCGCCAGTGAGCGACAAAGCCGCTGGC
Source organism: Rhodoferax sp. (assembly GCA_044346035.1). GTDB lineage: Bacteria > Pseudomonadota > Gammaproteobacteria > Burkholderiales > Burkholderiaceae_C > Allorhodoferax. The sequence goes on from JBIIZY010000087.1 coordinate 2,950, forward strand.
GCCACCGTGGTGGGAAGCCCTGCGGTGGGCGACGTCATCACCGTGTCACCGCGGCGCAGCGTGTTCAGCGTGATCGACACCGCCGTCAACGACATCGGCAAAGCTGCCAACGCCAACGCAGTCACCCAGGCGGTGGCCCAGGCGCTGCACAACATCGACAAAAGCATGGCACGCGTATCGGCCATCCGGGGTCAGGCGGGGGACTTGCTGGTGCGCGCCGACAGCATCACCGCCACCAACAGCAAACGCAACATCGAGCAAGAAGGCAACCGCTCGCGCGCCGAGGACCTGGACATGATCCAAGGCATCTCCGACTTCAACAACCAGCAAACCGGCTACCAGGCGGCGCTGCAGTCGTACGCGCAGGTGCAAAAGCTTTCGTTGTTTAACTTTATTGGTTGACGTGCGTGGCGGCCCTGCGCCGTCCACAACCCGGCGCTGCGCGCCATCGCCTCAAACCTGCTCGGCAATGCGCTGCTGCAGGGTGCGCCAGAACTGTGGTTGCTGGGTGGTCGCGAAGTTGATGCGCATCAGGCTGCTGGGCGCGCGCTCGGCGTGGAACAGCGCGCCGGGTGCCAGCAGGTAGCCCTCGTCGAGCATGCGCTGGGACAGCACGTCGGTGTCCACCCCGGTTTGCACCCAACCAAACAAGCCCACCGGTTCGGTGGCAAAGCTGCAGCCGTGCGCCAGCGCGAGCTTGACGCTGCGCCCGCGTGCCGCATCGAGCCGAGTGCGTATGCGCTCGGCGTGGCGGCGCAGCTGGCCTTGGTCGATACACCAAGCCAAAGCGCGCTCCAACAGCGCCGGCGTGGTCAGGGTCGACAGCAGCTTGGTGTCCTGCAGCGGTTCCACCAGATCGCGCGGCGCAGCCAGGTAGCCCACCCGCCAGTTGGGCGCAAGAATCTTTGCAAAACCACCCACGTAGATGGTGCGCTGCAGCCCATCGAGCGCGCACAGCCGCGTGGCATGGTCGGGGGCAAAGTGGCAGTAGGTGTCGTCTTCAAGCACATGAAAGTTGTGCTGGTGCGCCAGTTGCAAAATGCGGTACGCGCACGACGGGCTCAGGCAAAAACCGGTCGGGTTGTGGAACACGCTCACACTCACAAACAGCTTGGGTCGGTGGGCTTCGCAGTAGCGCGCCATCACCTCCAGGTCGGGGCCTTCGGCGCGGCGCGGCACCGGCAAGATGCGCATGCCCAAGGCGTCCAGCCGGGCAAACTCGATGGCCCAACCGGGCTCCTCCACCATCACATAGTCCCCCGGCCGCAGCAGGGTGCGGCTGACAATATCGAGCGCGTGGGTGGCACCCACCGTGGTCATGATTTGCGCGGGCGCGGCCTGCACCGACAAGGCTGCAAGCTTGGTGGACAGCGCGCGGCGCAGCACACCGTCGCCCATCGGCTCCCCGTACTGCAAAGACAGCGCGTTGAGCGCATCGGTGCCGCAGCTGCGGCGCATGGCAGTGGCCAAAAACGTGGTGTGCAACCAGTCGGGCGGCAGCACGCCCATGCCGGGCTGGGGCTTGTCGCTGATTCCGTGGAACATGCCGCGGATCAGGGCGGTCGCGTTGAGCGGTGCGCGGTGCTGCATGGCGGACTGCGCGGGCGCGCTGCCGCCGGGACCACCTGCATGCGGCGCTTTGCCGGGCGCAGTTGGCGCGCTTGCAGACAGCCCGCTTTCACGCACAAAAAAGCCCCGGTTGCGGCGCGCCTCGACCAGACCTTGCGCCAGCAGCTGGTCGTACGCGCCCACCACGGTGGATGGGCTCACGCCCTGCTGCTGCGCGCACTGGCGCACCGAGGGCAGGCGCGCGCCCGGCGCCAACAAGCGGTCGCGGATGCGCTGCGCGAACCGCTGCGCCAGCTGCTCGGTAAGCGACTGTGTGCTTCCTTTCATCAGCATGGGAACACCTCAGAAATGAGAGGAGCACCGCGACCCAGCACGCCGGCGTGGCGCCGTGTGCGCCCCACTTGCTGGACGCACCCAAGCGCGGATTTAGGGTTGCGTGGAGGCAAGGGCCTGCATCTCCTTGTATGCATAGACGGCACTCCTGGCGGGTGGGGTGCGCGCCAACGCCAGCATGGCCCGCGCAATCTCCGTGGTTCGGATGGGGCGGTACTTGGCTGGAAGCAAGGGCGACAGCACGCGCAAAGCAGCCGAGAGCACGCGCGGTGTGTGCTGCGAACCTTCAATCACCGAGGGGCGAAGCATACTCACCACCTCCAAACCTTGGGCCAGCACCGCGTGTTCGGCCTCGCCTTTTACGCGGGCGTAGCGTGGCATGCCGGCGGCGCCCGAACCGGTCTCACTGGCCGTGATGTCCGCTCCGATGGCGGACATGAACACCAAGTGACGCACCCGCCCCGAATCGTGCAATCCGGCGGCAAACGCTGCATTGAGATCGACATCGACAGCACGGTGCTGCGCCAGCGACATCTGTGCAGTCCCAGCACCCACGCCAAGCACGCTGAAACCGACGGCTTGCGCGTCACGGCCCTGCAGCGCCGCCGCAACGGCCTGCCGTAGCGCCTGCGGCTGCATGTCGGGCACCAGGCACTCTTCTAACGTGGCATTTGCACTGGCTTGGGTAAGGACAGAACGGCGGCCCACCACGACCACGCGGCTGAAATGCGCAGAGCGCAGGATGTCGTTCAGCAGTGCTTTGCCGACGGAGCCGGAAGCTCCAAGGAGGATGGCTGTGGTGGGCATAGTGTTTGAAGGTGTGGCGCGGTTGATGGTGGCGGTGGCCTAAGTGTCCTTGGATTGGTCCGGGACGTCGCGGCCACGGAGGGATTGAATTCCGCGCGGGTCGCTTTTGAACCAAAGCCAATCTGTGTCGGTTGCGCCAGCTTTGAGCAAAAACCGATTGACCAAAAACTTGAGCCACATCACCAAAAGGAGCGCGATGACAAAGAGGGCGCCACCCGCAAAGGCATAGGCCAAAACCCACGAGACGGGCACATTGGGCGCGAGGTCCTTGGCCGCAAAACCGACCAGCAATGCAAGGGCTGCCAGTGCAACAAGCAGCTTGAGCCAGGGGAATGACGACTTTTTCATTCTTTGCTTTCACTTCGCAGAGTATTTGGCGACCCATCAGAAGATCTACAGACTGCCTCCCCTCAGTCATCAAGTTTCGAACTAATCTCTTTGGGAATTAATGACCTGGTTGACAAGCGCGTCGGCAATTTTGTAAGCCAGATCCGTCGTTTGCACTCTTTGGATGGACTCGTCCACTCGCCGGGCAATCCACTCGTCGCCATTTCCTACCTTTGAGGTCAGTTCCTTGGCGAAGGGTGACCGCTCCTCATCTGCCAGCCACTTTGGAAAGTTCGCAGGGTTCTTCGAAGACCAGTATAGAGATGGCCCGCCCTCTTGGGCCATGTATTGATGAAGCCGGGCGCTCCGATGACCAATGTATGCAAGCTTCTCCAGACGAATACCGCCGGGGATCTCAAGCTTTACCGTGAAGGCCCAGCTCCTTGACACGCTTCTACCCGCACAAACTTCCAAGTAGTCGTCCAAGTCAAGCGGCGAGTCGTAGAGCCGGATACTGGAGGTGCCGCCAACCGGCTCAAGGAGTTGCGTCAATCGGTGTCCGACAATTGAAGCAAGCAGCTTGACGCCCGTCTCCCAAATGTAAAGCTGCTTCTCTTGCATTTGGCGAATCTTCTCGACAAAGGGGTTGAAGCCCTGCTTTCTTTTGGCGGATAACTCGAGGCCTGTCAGTCCACCCTCAATTCGGTCAAAGATTAGCTCCAAAAATGAACGTATGTCGCCGCCTTCATCTGACTCGGCCAACGCCTCAATGTATCGATCACGCTCTTTCTTTTTGATGATGATTGGCGGATAGCCAGCACGAATCAGTTCTAGATTCCCAATAGCTCTAGAAATTCGTCCGTTGCCATCAATGTAAGGATGTACATGCGTCAACCACGCATGAATGACAGCCGATCGCACTGGTGCGGGCAGGCTGGTGTTCTCGGCGGACCACGTTTGCCAATCGCTCATCATGGTCATGATTTGCTCCCATGTCTTCGGAGGGGTGTGTTTCGCGCCTCGGATCGTCACCCGTTCCCTCCGGAATATGCCTGCGCCGGGTCGATCTCCCAGAAGCAGGGCATGGACTTCGTGCAGTTGCGATATGTTGGTTGGGTGCTTCGTGTCTCGGGCAAGTTCGGTAATCCGAGTCAGAGCTCGATCCAGCGCTAGGGCATCCTTCGCGTACGCAGGGTCATGACCTGTAATGGTTATACCCTTGAGTACTGCCAATTCCGTCTCTCCAGCAGAAAGCGTGCTGCCTTCGATGGCGTTAGATTCGGCTACTTGTTCAAATCGCCTTTCTCCGTAGTAATCCTTGACGGTCTGCTCAGTAAGAGTTCCGTTGCGGCGCAGGAGAAACACGCGGTCCTCGATAGCATCGAGTCTTGACCTGACCTGTGTTACTGCCTTTTGGTCCAGAAGATAAGGAGTTCCTTCCAAGTTGAACACACGAGTCTCCCTTAGAGTGCGGCGCGATTGTCCCACGTAGGCGAGCGTTGGAGCAGCCGTCACCCCATGCCGAGCGACGCGGTATCGCAACCCTTCCACCAGCACCACGGCGCCAGCCTGGCCCGTTACGTCGCGTGTGCCACCCCCCAGACCAACACAGTTCTAGAAATGTTCCCGCAAACTGTACTGCAAGTGTGCTGCTTGCGTCTATACAGTCGTGCCCATGTCCGCCACCGAATTCACCGCCCTGCTGCTGCTCTGCGCTGCCACCAGCCTCACGCCCGGCCCCAACACCACGGTGTCGACCGCGCTGGCGGCGAACTTTGGCTTGCGCCGGGCGCTGCGCTTTGTGCTGGCGGTGCCGGTGGGGTGGGGGCTGTTGCTGGGCCTGTGCGCCAGCGGCGTTGGCGCTTTGGTGTTGGCACTGCCCGCGCTGCGCACCGCCATCGTGGTGGCGGGGGTTGGCTATTTGCTGTGGTTGGCCGCCAAGCTGGCGGGCAGCAGCGCGCTCGCGCAGGCCGACGCCTCGCGGCTGAACGTGACATTTGTGCAAGGGGTGGCGTTGCAGTTTGTGAACATCAAGGCCTGGATGCTGGCGCTGACCGTGGTGGCTGGTTGGCTGGCGGGCCGCGACGATGCAGGCACGCGCTTTGCGCTGGTGCTGACGGTGTTGATGGCGTTTGGGCTCTTGAGCAACCTGCTGTACGCCTTGGTGGGCTCGCTGCTGCGCAACTGGCTGGCTGGCCCCTGGGTGGGCGGCGTAGGCACGGCACGTCGGCTGCGCTGGTTCAACCGCTGCATGGCGGCACTTTTGGTTGCCACCGCCGCCTGGATGGCCAGCGCATGAAGGCGCACATCGCTTCCATGCGGCCGGAAACCCGCGGCATGTGGCTGGGCGTGTTGGGTGTGGCCGTATTTGCAGTGACCCTGCCGATGACGCGGCTGGCCACCGGCACCGCCACCGACCCGCAGCTCTCGCCCTGGTTCGTGACCTTTGCCCGCGCTGCGCTGGCCGGTGCTTTGTCGGTGGCGTTTTTGCTGCTCACGCACTCGCCGCGCCCGACACCGGCGCAGCGCAAGCCTTTGCTGTTGGCCATGCTGGGCAACGCGATTGGTTTTCCGCTGTTGCTGGGGTTTGCGCTGCGCCATGTCACCAGTGGCCACGCCGCGGTGTTCACCGCGCTGCTGCCCCTGGCCACCGCCGCGCTGTCCGCCTGGGTACTGCACCAGCGCGCCCGCCTGGGGTTTTGGGTGTGTGCGGTACTGGGCGCCGTGCTGGTGGTGGCGTTTTCGGTGCTGCGCGCCTACCAGCATGGGCCGGGCTTTGGACTGGAGTGGGCCGACGTGCTGCTGGTCGGCGCCATTGCGTCCGCCGCAGTGGGCTACGTGTATGGCGCGCAAGTCACCCCGGCACTGGGCGCGGAGCGGGTCATCTGCTGGGTGTGCGTGATGGCGCTGCCTCTCACCCTGCCCGGCACCTTGCTGTTCTGGCCCGAGCACAGCGTGCGCGCCAGCGCGTGGATGGCGCTGCTGTATGTGGGCGTGTTTTCCATGTGGGCCGGGTTTTTTGCCTGGTACCGCGGGCTTGCGCTGGGCGGAGCGCTCAAGGTGAGCCAAACGCAGTTGCTGCAACCGTTTTTCAGCATCCTGGCGGCGGTGCCGCTCCTGGGCGAGCCACTCGAAGCAGCCACCCTGTTGTTCGCCGCTGCGGTGGTGGCGGTGGTATTTTTGGGCAAGCGCCAGACGGTGACCAAGGTGGCAGGCAAGCCCTTGGCCGACCCACCGGCAAGCCCACCAGCACGTCCACCCGCCAACGCCGCAACCCGAGACCGTCACTGAACCTCACGCACATTGCACCGCGCCCCATGAGCCCAGAGCAACTTCTTCCTATCGTCCTGTTTATGGTGTCGAGCTCGATTACGCCCGGGCCCAACAACACCATGCTGATGACTTCGGGCGTGCACTTCGGCGTACGCCGCAGCATGCGGCATTTTTGGGGGGTGCAAATTGGGTTTGCGGTGCTGCTGTTGTCCGTGGGCCTGGGGCTGCACGGTGTGCTGGCGCAGTTCCCGCTGGTGTTTGACGCGGTGCGCTACTTGGGCGCGGCCTACATGCTGGTAATTGCCTGGAAGCTGGCACGCTCCCGCGCGGGCCCGGCACAGACAGGCACAGCGCTGCAGCCCATGGGGTTTTGGGCGGCACTGGGTTTCCAATGGCTCAACCCCAAGGCCTGGGTGATGGCGGTGACCTGCATGGGCAATTTTTTGCCTCCCGAGGCGGGCGTGGCGTCCATCGGCCTGCTGGCGCTGCTGTTCATCGCAGGCGGCGGGCCGTGTTCGCTGGCCTGGGTCGCGTTTGGCAGCAGCATGCGCCAATGGCTGGAAAATCCGCTGCGCTTGCGGGTGTTCAACATCGCCATGGCCTTGGCGCTTGCCGGCTCCATCGTGCCCATGCTGCGCACCCCGCTGGCAGGCTAACCCCACACCGCACCCATCCCCACATCCACCCCCAAACTCCCCCGCAGTCGCACCAAGGAAAGCACCATGCCACCCACTCCCAATGCCACCCACTGGACCCTGGCCCAACGCGCCGCCAAGATGAACCCGTCGGTGATCCGCGAGATTCTCAAGGTCACCGAGAAGCCCGGCATCATCAGCTTCGCTGGCGGCCTGCCGTCGACCAAAACCTTTCCCGTGGCCGAGTTCGAAGTGGCCTGCGCCAAGGTGCTCAAGGACGACCCTGCGGGCGCGCTGCAGTACGCCGCCAGCGAAGGCTACGCCCCGCTGCGCGAGATGGTGGCGCAGCAACTGCGCGACCAAAGCGCCGCCGCCGGCCAACGCTGGCAGGTGGACGCATCGCAGGTGCTGATCACCACCGGTTCGCAGCAAGGCCTGGACTTGGTGGCCAAGGTGCTGATCGACTCCGGCAGCAAAGTGCTAGTGGAGTCGCCCACCTACCTGGGCGCGGTGATGGCCTTCACGCCCATGGAACCCGAGGTGGTGGGCATCGCCAACCATGCCGATGGCCTGGACTTGGCCGACCTGGCTGCCAAGTCGGCGGATGCGCGTTTTTTGTACGTGCTACCCAACTTCCAAAACCCCACCGGGCGCAGCATGGGCGAGGCCACGCGCGCCGCGCTGAGCCAAGAGGCCGCGCGCACCGGCCTGCCCATCATGGAAGACAACCCCTACGGCGACCTGTGGTTTGACCAGCCGCCGCCCGCGCCGCTGACCGCACGCAACCCCGAAGGCGGCATCTACCTGGGCTCGTTCTCCAAGGTGCTGGCGCCAGGACTGCGCATGGGTTTTATCGTCGCCCCCAAGGCGGTGTACCCCAAGCTGCTGCAAGCCAAACAAGCCGCCGACCTGCACAGCCCCGGCTTCAACCAGCGCCTCATTCACGCGGTGATGCAAGATGGATTTCTGGACCGCCACGTGCCCACCATCCGCAGCCTGTACAAAGCCCAGCGCGACGCCATGCTGCAGGCGCTGGCCACCCACTTCCCCGACGCCGCAACCCAGCCCGCGCACAACCTGACCTGGAACACCCCGGCCGGCGGCATGTTCCTGTGGGCGCGCCTGCCAGAAGGCATGAACGCCGTCGACCTGCTGCCGCACGCGGTAGACCAGGGCGTGGCCTTTGTGCCGGGCGCGCCGTTCTTTGCGGGCACGCCCGACACGCGCAGCCTGCGGCTCTCGTTTGTGACCCCCAGCGTGGACGAGATCCACCGTGGCGTGGCCGCACTGGCGCAGGCCATTCGGGCGCAGCAGGACTGACGCAGCACCAGCCTGACACGACGTGCCGCCCACACCGCACACCAGCACGCCCATGCCGCTGCGTCCCGCCCCACCACAAGTCGCTGAACTGCGCCCCCGCGCGTCGCGCCCCTTCCACCAAGTCGACGTCTTCACCGCCACGCCCTACCTGGGCAATCCGCTGGCCGTGGTGCACAGCGCCCAGGGCTTGGACGAGGCAACGATGCAGCGCTTTGCGCGTTGGACCAACTTGTCGG
>JBIIZY010000088.1:0-11441 GCA_044346035.1 Rhodoferax sp.
TACGCCCGGCTGGTGGGTGCCGCCTTGGTGCTGGTCCCGCTGGGCTGGTGGCTGACGCGCGCTGCGCGCCAACGCCAGCGCGAAGCCGGGCAGGTGGCCACGGCTGGCTCGATGGCGGGGTTCTCGCCGCTGCCCTTGGGTATCACGGTGCAGATTGGCTTTTTCGGTGGGTTGCTGTACGCCATGTTGGCGTACTCGGGTTTTGTGTTTGCTCCGGCTGCGCATGCCTCGGTGCTGCTGCCGGGTAGCCTGCCTTTCTGGACGGCGCTGGTGGCTTGGTTTTTGCTGGGCGAGCGCATTGGTGCACCGCGCGCGCTGGGGCTCGCGCTGATTCTGTTGGGCGACTTGTTGGTTGGTGGCGCGAGCCTGTTGCGTTCGGGCCTGGGCGATGGCGTGTGGCGTGGTGATGTGTTGTTTGTGGCTGGCTCCATCACCTGGGCGATCTACAGCGTGCTGGTGCGCAAGCACGCGCTGCAGGCGGTGCATGCCACCACCGCCATTACGGTGTTTGCGTTTTTTACCTTCTTCCCGGTCTACACGGTAGCGCTCTGGCAGGGCTGGGTGGTGGGCTACGTGTTTACCGCGCCCATTGGCGATGTGCTGCTGCAAATGCTGCTGCAGGGTGTGGGCTCGGTGGTGATTTCTGGCATCACCTTCAATCTGATGATTCGGCACTACGGCCCGGTGCGCTCGACCATGATCACCGCGCTGGTGCCCGGCCTGTCGGCGGTGTCGGCGGCGCTGGTCTTGGCCGAGCCTTTGCCCTGGAATGTGCTGCTGGGTTTGTCCATGGTCACGCTGGGCATTGTGTTTGGCGTGCGCAAGGCGGTGGCCAAAACATGAAGGCGCAGGCGCTATGAAGCTGCTGGCATTTGATACCGGTACCGAGGCCATGTCGGTGGCGGTCTGCCGCTCTGTTGCGGGCGACCTGCGCTTGTGGCAGCACCAGGCCGCCGGTGGTGCGAACGCGTCCATGGCCTTGATACCCACCATCTTGGATCTGCTGCGCCAAGCCGACCTGGACCTGCGCAGCCTCGACGCAGTTTGTTTCGGCAGCGGTCCAGGGTCATTTACCGGCTTGCGCACCGCCTGTGCGGTGGCGCAGGGCCTGGCCTTTGGGGCTGGAGTGCCGGTGCTGCCCATTAACTCCCTGCTGGCGCTGGCCGAGGACGCCCGTTTTAACCACCTGGCGCACGCGCCGAACCTGCACATCACCGCGCTCTTGGACGCGCGCATGGACGAGATCTACACCGCTACCTTTGTCTACCAAGACCGGCGCTGGCACACACTGCAAGACGCCACGCTGGTGCGGCCCCAGCAGCTGGACGCTCCGGCGCCCGCTGACGGTGTGCAGGCGGCGCTGGCGGGCAATGTGTTTGCCAGTTACGGCGCGCGTTTGGTGCAAGCCGCTGCCACCTGGCCAGCGCCGCAGGACGTGCTGCGTTTGGAGGCAGCGCCCAACGCCCTGGCCTTGCTGCGCTTGGCGCCCCAATTGCTGGCCGATGGCGCAGCGGTGGCTGCACACGCCGCGCTACCCACGTATGTCCGCGACAAAGTAGCCCAAACCAGTGCCGAGCGTGCGGCAGACAAGGCAGCGCGGGTGGCGGCTGGTTCGGCACACGCGGCAGCGGTGGCAGGGGACGCGGCATGAGTGCGCAAATGCGACCCCGGTTTGAAACTGCGCAGGTGGCCTTTGCGCCGCTGCTGGCCCAGTGCCTGGACGCGGTGATGCAGGTCGAGCAAGGGGCCTATGCCCACCCGTGGTCTCGGGCGAATTTTTTAGATGCTTTGCACAGCGGCTACCAAGCGCAGGTGCTGCTTGCCGATGACGTGGTGCTGGGCTATTTCGTGGCCATGCTTGGGGTCGAAGAGGTACACCTGCTCAACCTGACAGTGGCCCCTGAATTCCAGGGCCAGGGCTGGGCCAGGGTGCTGCTGGATGCGCTGTCGATTTGGGCGCGTGGCCAGAACGCCGCGTGGCTGTGGCTGGAAGTGCGGACCGGCAACGCGCGTGCCATGCGGGTCTACGAGGCGGCAGGTTTTGCTCGCGTGGGTCTGCGCAAGGCGTACTACCCCGCAGCCCACGGCCAGCGCGAAGATGCTTGGGTCATGGGCCTGCGTCTGTAGCCCGTAACGCACCGCCATGCCCCTCGCACTCGACGCCCGCCAACGTGCCATGCTGCAGGAGATGGGTGTACACGTCTGGCTGGCGGGCACCGACGCAGCGGTTGCTGCGCCCGGCGCAGGCCATGCGTCGGGCACGGCCAGCGCGCGCCTAGCATCTACGCACGCTCCACCGGCCTCACGTGCAGCCACCGCGCCACCCGTGGCCGCGCCTGCGTCCACGCATGCTGCCCCTGCCGTACCTGCGCAAGCTGCCGTGGTTCTGCAGGCAGTCGGTGGCGCTAACTGGTCGGAGTTGCAGCAGGCCGCGGCCCACTGCCAAGCTTGCAGCTTGTGCGCCGGGCGCAGCCGCACCACCTTGTCGCCGGGCAGCGGTGGCGCCGACTGGATGGTGGTGGGCGACCCGCCGGACGAAGCAGAAGACGCAGCAGGCCACCCGTTTGCGCACGAGGCGGGGGTGCTGTTGGACAACATGCTGGCCGCACTTGGCCTGCAGCGCAGCACCGAAGCAGGTGCGGACCTTGTGCCTCAACCCGCAACAGTCGCCAACGTATCCCCAGTGGAACATTCGGAGCCTGCCCAACGTGGGCATCGCCAAGCTGCCCCCGGCGCAGCGGGCAGCGCACCTTCTGCGCGCGCGTACGTCAGCAATGTGGTCAAGTGCCGTCCGCCGCACGGCACCTTGGTGCAGGCGGACAACCTGGCGCAGTGCGCAGCCTATTTGCAACGCGAAATCGCTCTGGTGCAACCCAAAGTCATTGTGGCCATGGGCCGCTTTGCCAACCAGTTGCTGCTGGGCGAAACGCCCGAGCTCGCCACCTTGCCGCTGGGCAAGCTGCGCGGGCAACTGCGCCACTACCGCGGCATTGTGGTGGTGCCCACCTACCACCCCAAGACGCTTTTGCACAACCCTGCCGACAAGGCCAAGGCCTGGGCCGATCTGTGCCTGGCCGCTGACGTGGTCGCTGGGCTGCGCACCCCCTAGCATGCAGCCCAGCACCGACTCCAATCCCACCACATTCACCAGCCTCACACCATGATGCCAACCCCCACTTTTTTGGAGCAGCTCCACAGCGCCGAGCAACGCAACCAGTCGCTGCTGTGCGTGGGCTTGGACCCGGAGCCGGCCAAGTTTCCAGAGGGTTTGCGCGACGACGCCTCGCGCATATTTGATTTTTGTGCCCACATCGTCGATGCCACCGCCGACCTGGTGATTGCCTTCAAACCGCAAATTGCCTACTTTGCTGCCCACCGCGCCGAGGCGCAGCTAGAGCGCCTGGTGGCCCACATCCGCGCGGTAGCGCCGGGCATTCCCGTGATCCTCGATGCCAAGCGCGGCGACATCGGCAGCACCGCAGAGCAGTACGCCAAGGAAGCCTTTGAGCGCTACGGCGCCGACTGCGTCACGCTCTCGCCCTTCATGGGTTTTGATTCGCTGCAGCCCTACCTGCGCTACCACGGCAAGGGCGCCTTCGTGCTGTGCCGCACTTCCAACCCCGGCGGTGATGACTTGCAAAACCAGCAGCTGGCAGACCTGTCGGGTCGCCCCACTTTGTACGAGCACATCGCCTCGCTGGTGCAAGGCCCTTGGAATACCAACGGCCAGCTTGGGCTGGTGGTGGGCGCAACCTACCCTGCTGAGATTGAGTGTGTGCGTAAGGTGGCGCCCACCGTGCCGCTGCTGATTCCGGGCGTGGGTGCGCAAGGCGGAGACGCGGTGGCCACGGTGCGCGCGGGCTACCGCAGCGCTGCGGGCCAAACCACCGCCCCCATCGTGGTGAACTCCTCGCGCGCCGTGCTGTACGCCTCCAGCAGCGCCGACTTTGCGCAAGCCGCCCGCGCCGTGGCGCTGACCACGCGCGATGTGCTGCACGCCGCGCGCGTGCAGTCAGCTGCGCCTGCTGCCAATCCCTTGGCCGACGCCGCGCAATAATGGCGCTACCAATTCCAAGCGGGCGATAGAAGGTGGACACAAGCGTTGCCAAGTTCGCATACCAGCAGCCTGGCAGCGATGCCGAGGCTGCGCGGTTTTTGTTGCAAGCCCAGTTTTCTGCCAGCGACGCCGAGATCGCGGCGCTGCGGTCTCAGGGCTATGGCGCGTGGCTGCAAGCGCAGTGCGACCAGCCCCTGGGGCCCACCGGCTGGGACTGGTTGGAGAGCAAGGGCTATGGCGAGGTGTACGACCCCGCCCGGTACTACGACAGCAAAGTGCCTGGCGACCACATGGCCTGGAACCAGCTCATGACCGCGCCCGATGCGCCCCGCAAGCGCATGGCGCTGGCGCTGTCAGAAATGTTGGTGGTCTCGCTCAGTAGCTTGGATTTCAGCTGGCGCAGCCACGCCGCTGCGCACTACTGGGACACCTTGTGTGCCCACGCGTTTGGCAACTACCGCGACCTGCTGGAGGCGGTGACGCTGAACGTGGCCATGGGCTACTACCTCAACACCAAGGGCAACAAGAAGGCCGACGGGCGTGGCAGCCAGCCCGACGAAAACTACGCGCGCGAGGTCATGCAGCTCTTCACCATCGGCCTGGTGGAGCTGTATCCCGATGGCACACCGCGCATGGTGGACGGCCGGGCGGTGGACAGCTATACCGCCGCCGACGTGAGCAACCTCGCCCATGTGTTTACTGGCTACGACCTAGACCACAGCCAAACCGTTTACAGCATCATCCCGCAGACCGGCGGCGGAACCCGCAGAGTCCCCAGCACCCACTATGTGCGCCGACCGCTGGTGCAGGTGGGCAACAACCATTCGCAGGTTGTGCCGGTGGTGTTCGGAGTGAGGCTGCCCACCGACCCCGCCGCCGGGCTCAAGGCGGCGTTGGACACCCTGTTCAACCATGCCAACACGGCGCCGTTTGTGTGCAAGCAGTTGATCCAGCGGCTGGTCACCAGCAACCCCAGCCCGGCCTACGTGCGCCGGGTTGCCAACGTGTTTACCAACAACGGCGCGGGCGTGCGTGGTGACCTGGCAGCGGTGTACCGCGCCATTCTGCAAGACGACGAAGCGCGCGCATCCGCAGGCCTTGGCCAGCCCGAGTTTGGCAAGCTGCGCGAGCCCATGCTGCGCCTGGTGCAATGGGGCCGCACCTTTGGCCTGGCCTCGGCCAGCGGCGATTGGAAGATCTACGACCTGAGCAACCCCGGCACCCAACTGGGACAAAGCCCTTTGCGCTCGCCCTCGGTGTTCAATTTTTTTCGCCCGGGGTACGTGCCGCCGGCCAGCGCGCTCAGCGCGGGCGCGGTGGCGCCCGAGTTCCAGTTGGTCAACGAGACCAGCGTGGCCGGTTACATCAACTGCATGCAGGGCTTTATCTCGGGAGGCATCACCAATGGCGACATGAAGGCCACCTACCGCCAGGAGCTGGCGCTGGCGTCGTCGGCGCCTGCCTTGGTGGACCGCCTCAACCTGCTGCTGTGCGCCAACCAACTCTCCGCAAGCAACCGCGATTTGATTGCCAACGCGGTGCAGGCCATGCCCAGTGGCACCGAGGCGCGCAATCGCAACCGGGTGTACGCAGCGGTGTTGATGGTCATGTCCGCACCAGAATACCTGGTGCAAAAGTAAGGCAAAGCCGTAAAGCAGAGTCCATGACACACCACGACCCCAGCCACCCCAACCGGCGCAGCTTTTTGCGTCGCAGCGGACAGCTCGCGCTGGGTGGCGCAGCGTGGCCGCTGGCGCTCAACCTGGCCGCCTTGGGCGAGGCCGCCGCCATGGAGTCCAACGCGGGGGACTACAAGGCCTTGGTCTGTGTGTTCTTGTACGGCGGCAACGACCACACCAACACGGTCGTACCTTTCGATGTCGCCGCCTATGACCAGTACAGCGCCATCCGGGGCGGCGGCGCTGGCCGCACGGCCGGTGGCATCGCGCTGGCCCATACATCTTTGGCGGAGACCGCTCTCACGCCGACGCAGGCCCCGGTGGACGCCTTGGGCGTGCCCCGCGAGTTTGCGCTGCACCCGTCCATGGTGGCCTTGGCAGGGTTGTTCAACGCGGGCCAGGCCGCGGTGCAGCTCAATGTGGGGCCTTTGGTCAAGCCCTTGACGCGTGCGCAGTACCACAGCGCGGACCGCACCAGATACCCGCGCCCGCCCCAGCTGTTCTCCCATAACGACCAGCAGTCGGTGTGGCAGTCGTCCTCGCCGGAGGGCTCCACCGTGGGCTGGGGCGGCAAGGTGGGCGACCGGGCTTTGGGCCTTAACTCGGCATCCGCCAGCTTCACCTGCATGTCGGTGACCGGCAATGCGGTGTACCTCTCGGGCGACTCGGCCTTGCAGTACCAAGTGAGCACCAGTGGCGCGATCAAAATCAACGCCGCCGCCCAGGGCGCGTCGGTGTACGGCTCGACGGCAGTGGGTGCCGCCATGCGCAGCCTGGTTGGGCAAGTGCGCCCGCACACGCTGGAAAACGAATACACCAAAGTCACCACCCGTGCGATCAGCGCAGAAGGCGTGGTGACCGCCGCCTTGGCGCAGGGCGCAGCCAACCCCTTAACCACTGTGTTTCCCTCAGGCAACACGCTGGCCGACCAACTCAAAATGGTGGCCCGCCTCATCCAGGGTAGAGGCGTCTTGGGCGTGCGCCGCCAGGTGTTCTTGGTGTCTTTGGGTGGTTTCGATTTGCACGACAACTTGATCCGCGACCACGGCGGCCTGTTGGGCAAGGTGAGCGACGCGATGAAAGCGTTCTACGACGCCACCGTCGAGCTGGGTTTGGCGCAGCAGGTGACAGCGTTTACTGCGTCGGACTTTGGTCGCACCCTGGCCTCCAACGGCGATGGCTCAGACCACGGCTGGGGCGGCCACCACTTTGTGGTCGGCGGCGCGGTGCGTGGCAAGCGCTTTTACGGAACCGCTCCGCCCCTCAGCGTGGCAGACACCAAAGACAGCGCGGGCAACTACCTGCCAGCCAACCAGTGGCACGTGGGCCAAGGGCGCTTGCTGCCCAGCACCTCGGTAGACCAGTACGCAGCCACCCTGGCCCGCTGGTTTGGCGTGGGCAGCGCCGAGCTGCCCGGCGTGCTGCCCAACCTGGTGAACTTCGGCTCAGCGGGGTATCCGGTGGATTTGGGGTTCATGGCCTGAAGGCTGGGTAGCGGCATTGGTGCAGGTGTGACAATGGCCTTGCCGCTTTTTGGCCGAAAAGACGCACTTGCCCATGAGCCAGCAACTGATTAACCACTACCTCAAAGAACTCGACGTCATCAAGCGCGTCAGCGGCAGCAGCCGCGAGACCATCATTCGCGAAGCGTTCAAGGACTTGCTCAAGGCATGGGGGCGGCAAGAGGGACTGGTGTTTCTGGCGGAGTTCCCACTCAAGACTGCCACCAAAACCAATATCAATATCGACGGCGCGCTGCTGCACGAATTGCGCATGCCTTTGGGGTACTGGGAAGCGAAAGATGCGAACGATGACCTCGACGCCGAGGTCAGCAAGAAGTTCAAAAAAGGCTACCCCCAAGACAACATCATCTTCAGCGACGACGCGCAGGCCGTGCTATGGCAAAACCGGCAAGAGGTCATGCGCTGCGACATGACGGACACCGTGGCGCTGTCCAAGCTACTCAAGCTGTATTTCTCGTACGAGCGCGCCGAAATTGCGGGCTTTCGTACGGCGGTGGAGCAGTTCAAAACCGATCTGCCAGCGGTGTTGGATGCGCTGCGCGCCATGATGGACACGCAGGTTCAAAGCAACGCAAGTTACCGCGCCGCCTCCGCCAAGTTTCTAGTCCACGCGCAGGACGCTATCAACCCCTCGCTCACCGACGCCGATGTGCGCGAGATGCTGATCCAGCACATCCTCACCGAAGAAATCTTCGCCAAGGTGTTTGACGACTCCGACTTTCACCAGCACAACAACGTTGCCAAAGAGCTGTATGCGCTGGAGGCCGAGTTTTTCACCGGCGCGCTGAAAAGGCAAACACTCAAGGGCCTGGAAACTTACTACGCCGCCATTCGCGCAGCCGCAGCGCAAATCAGCAGCCACAGCGAGAAGCAGACCTTCTTGAAGGTCATCTACGAAAACTTTTACAAGGTCTACAACACCAAAGCCGCCGACCGCCTGGGTGTGGTCTACACGCCCAACGAAATCGTGCGCTTCATGATCGACGGCGCCGACTGGTTGTGCGAGCAGCACTTCGGCAAAAACCTGATAGACAAAGACGTGGACATCCTCGACCCAGCCACTGGCACGGGCACCTACATCTGCGAACTGCTGGAGCACTTTCGCGGCCAGCCCAAAAAGCTCGCCCATAAGTACGCCTACGAACTACACGCCAATGAAGTGGCCATCCTGCCCTACTACGTGGCCAACCTGAACATCGAGGCCACCTATGCGGCCATCACCGGCCAGTACGCCGAGTTCCCCAACCTGTGCTTTGTGGACACGCTGGACAACGTGGGCCTGCACACCGCGGCCAAGGGCACCACAGCAGAACTGTTTGGCAGCGTCAGCGAAGAAAACGTGGCCCGTATCAAGCGACAAAACAGCAAGCGCATCAGCGTCGTCATCTGCAACCCGCCGTACAACGCCAACCAGGCCAACGAAAACGACAACAACAAGAACCGCGAATACCCCGGCATCGATGCGCGCATCAAGCAAACCTACATCGCCGAGAGCACCGCGCAAAAGACCAAGCTGTACGACATGTATGCGCGGTTTTTCCGGTGGGCCAGCGACCGAGTCCATGAAAACGGGATCGTCGCGTTCGTGAGCAACAACTCGTTCATTGACAGCCGTACGTTTGATGGCTTTAGAAAGGTCATTGCGTCCGAGTTCAATGAGATATGGGTTGTGGACCTCAAAGGCAACGCCCGGACCAGTGGTGAGCGGCGGCGGCGAGAGGCAGGCAACGTGTTCGACGACCAGATTCGGGTTGGTATCGCAATCTGGTTCTGCGTCAAAAACCCAAAGTTGAAGGGTTGCAAGATCAAGTACGAGGCGGTCAGCGACTATGCCAAAGCCCAACAGAAAATTGACTTCATCGCTGCGACACCATTGCGTGATCGGGTTTTCGAACTGGTTCGACCAGACCCGAAAAACAACTGGATCAACCTGACCAGCAACGACTTTGACACGCTGCTGCCGCTGGCGAGCAAGGAGACCAAGGCGGCGAAGACGGCGGCGGGGGAGCGCGCTGTGTTTAAGCTTTACTCGCTCGGGGTTTCAACCAACCGTGATGAGTGGGTCTACGACTTTGACCCAGGCTGCCTTGAAAGAAAGGTTTCATGGCTGCTCCAACACGAGGGACTTGCGTTGGTTGGAAATGCTTGGAGTGATTCGGTGAAATGGTCGGAAACGCTGAAGCGACGAATCGCCGCTGGCGCGACTGAGGACTTCTCAAGCGAGCGGTTGCGAATTGCTGCCTATCGGCCATACGTTGTACGGCATTTGTATGCGTCAAATTTGTTGGTAGATCGTCCAGGTGACATGGCGGCAATTCCAAACGCTGGGAAAACAATTGGTCTTTCGTTTGGAAAAGATTTCAGGGTATTGGGAGCTGGCGCACCGTTTGACCTTCACTTCATAGGCGACACAGTCGGTTTATCACTGCACCGAATCGGCCCGGATCGCGCCAACCACGATAACATCACTGACTGGGCCCTCAAACAATTCACCACCCACTACGCCACCGAAACCGGCAAAGGCAAGGGCGCCCGCAAGATCACCAAGGAAGCCATCTTCCACTACTGCTACGCCGTGCTGCACGACCCGGTGTACCGCGAAAAGTACGCGCAAAACCTCAAGCGTGAGTTCCCCCGCATTCCGTTCTATGCCGGCTTCTGGCAGTGGGTGGCCTGGGGTGAGTCGTTGATGCAGATGCACATCGGTTTCGAGTCGGTCGCGCCTTTTGCATTGCAGCGCCACGACCAGCCCGACACCGCCGCGCGCAACGCCGGTCTGTCGCCCAAGGCGATGCTGCGTGCAGACACGGCGGCGGGCAGCATTGCGCTGGACACCGAAACCACGCTGCGCGGCATTCCGCCACAGGCCTGGGCCTACAAGCTGGGCAACCGCAGCGCCTTGGAGTGGGTGCTAGACCAGTACAAGGAGCGCAAGCCCAAGGACCCAACCATCCGCGAAAAGTTCGATACCTACCGCTTTGCGGACTACAAGGAAAAGGTGATTGATCTGCTGATGCGTGTCACCACCGTGAGCGTGGAGACAGTGCGGGTGACGGAGGCGATGAAGGAGGTTGCGCGGTGAGCATGGCGGCCGAAGCCCGCCCGCGTTTCTACTTTGTTGACGAGGCTGGCGATCCGACCTTGTTTGATGCCAAGGGTCACATGCTGCCTGGGCGGGAAGGGTGCTCCCGTTTTTTTATGCTCGGGGTGCTGGAAGTGGCTGATCCACAGGCGTTGGCAAAGTCGCTTGATGCATTGCGTGCGCAACTCGTGTCGGACCCTTACTTTCGAGCGGTGCCCTCAATGCAGCCGCACCGCCGAAAGACCGCGTTGGCGTTCCATGCCAAAGATGACGTGCCCGAGGTGCGTCGTGAGGTGTTTCGTTTGCTCATGGACCACGATGTCCAGTTTTACGCGGTGGTAAGAGACAAACAACGCGTCCTCGACTACGTGCTGCAGCGCAATCGCAACGACGTCTCCTACCGCTATAACCCAAACGAGTTGTATGACACGCTCGTTTCGCGTTTGTTCAAAGACCGCCTGCACCTCACGCCTGAAGTGCATGTTTGCTTTGCCGAGCGCGGCAAGTCGGACCGTAGCGCGGCCTTATCCAGGGCACTCGACACCGCGCGTAAGCGATTTGACGCCCAATGGCAGCGCAACAGTGCGGGTGAAATTCGTGTGCGCCAGTCGTCTCCGGCATACGATGCACCACTGCAAGCCGCCGATTATTTTTTGTGGGCGTTGCAGCGCCGCTATGAACGGGGTGAATCGAGATACATCGAGTTGCTGTGGCCGAAGGTCGGAGTGATTCACGCAGTCGATGAGACCGATGCGGCACCTTACGGTGTGTACTACACAAAGAAAAAGCCGCTGACCAAAGTCAGCGGCTGAAAGAATTGCCGGGGGTATAGGTGTCAGGCACTGTGGTCTGAATCACACACGGCGTGGAGCCGAATTTCGCCCCCGGACCCGCGCATCTTACCTACTTGGTCACCGGATATCAACAGACTTATTCACACACCAGCAACTTCGCCAAGTACCTCCCGGTAAAACTCTGCGGGTTCGCCGCTATGTCTTCCGGCGTGCCCACGCCCACCACGGTGCCGCCGCCGGCGCCGCCTTCGGGGCCCATGTCGATCACCCAGTCGGCGGTTTTGATCACGTCGAGGTTGTGCTCGA
>JBIIZY010000245.1:0-3301 GCA_044346035.1 Rhodoferax sp.
CGCTGTGGGTTGGCCCGGTGGCAACGGGTGCCGAACCAGCGATGGCCGACAGGTCGTTGCTGCCAGTAAGCGCTGTGAGTTGCGACGCCCAAATGCCCGCGTGGATCTGTACTGCACGCGCCAGGATGTGGGTGTGATCTGCGCCGCTGGTGTCCAGACCCGCACCGTGCACACTGACTGCTCCACCGCGCACCCGAAACGACTCTAGGTTGCCTGCGTTCATGACGGCAGACCCTGTGGTCAGCGTGACGGCGCTGGCATTGATGAAGCCGCCACCATCGATTGCGATACCCGCCGGGTTGGCGATGATCACCTCCGCGCTCGGTCCGGCAACTTCAACAAAGCCGTGGATGCGGCTTGCCCTGGTGGAGTTCACCTCGTTCAAAATGACCCGCGCACTACCGTTTGCTAACCAGGGATTGGCCTGCACAAACCCGCCAATTTGGGTACTGGTGTTGCTTCGACTGTTGTTGAGGATGGCTCCCTGCCCGTTCACGTCAAATTGGCTGTACGTGTTGCGTGAGACGCCGGCAGCACTGGGCGTCTGGATGTTGACTTGCGTGACGCCACTTGCTGTAGTCAAAACGGCGGGACGTTGGTTGCCCGACGCAGTGGTGTCGGCGACCACTTGCGCAGTCGCGGTGACCGCGTGCAGGCCTCCTAGCAACGCCAGCATAGTGAGCTGACGCAGCACGGGTGCCAGTGGACCTTGGCCTGCCGCGGCACCTTGCCCTGCGTGTGTGGGTGAGGTTTCCGCTACCGCCATGCGCATCCCTCGCTGGCGATTGAAGACAGTGCGGTAGCAAAGCTTGTTCATGGTCGTGATCCTTCCCGTGGTGTAGGTGAGCTCGTAAAGTGGGCGTGCGTCGGGTCGCGGCTTTTGTGGACCGGGGGCGTATTGGCTGGGCGCTACCAAGCCAGGGTCATGGTGAAGCCGCTGGTGAGTTCGGCAGTGCCGAAGCCTTCGGGTCGACATACAGGGCCGCCTGCAAAGACTTCGTACTGCCAGTTGCGCCTTTCTGAGCCCAGCGCGCCGCGCAGGCCCAGTACCGCGCCACAGAGCGTGTTGCCCAGCAGGTTCTGCGTGCTGGGTCCGCCCACTTCACCGGCATCGAGCCCGAAAAACATGGCCTGCCCGGACTGGCCCAGGCTCAGACTCCAGTCGTTGCGTAAGGTCCAGCCTCGCTCGCCAACCAAGCTCGACTCGCCATCCAATCCGCGCACCGAGTAGCGTCCGCCAACCGCCATGCGGTCTTGTGGCGTCAGGGGCGTGGTGTTGTCTTGGATACGCAAGGAACTGCTGTACTGGCCGGGGATGCCCAAGGCCTTGAAGGCGGCGCTGGCGCGCACATCCAGCGTTAGCAAACCGAAGCGAGAGGTGCCTTCCCCAAAAAGCTCCTCGGGTGCAGCAATTGCACCAAAGTCCTTCGTGCCTCGCTTGTAGGCCAGCGTGGTCTCCAACGTGGTGGCGCCAACCGCATCTTTGTGGTTGAGCGCAAGTTCCCAACCTCCCACCACGCGCCGCTGCACATCGATCTCGGTATCTTCAAGGTAGCTGTTGGATTTGCGCTGCCAGCCTTTGATGCTGAGCTGGGTCTTGCGCACCGCGTCGCGGTACACCACGCGTGCCAGCTTGATCTCGCTGTTTTCGCTGGTGCCGCTGTAGATATAGCTTTGGTCCCGGCCAGCAACTTCCTGAAAATAGCGGTTGCTGCTGTGGGTGGCACCGAGCAGCCAGTAGCCGAAAGGCACGCTGTAGTGCACTGTGGTGCCACGCGTGCCGCGCGCGCCACTGTCGCCACCGCCCAGGTCTTGGCTGCGGGTGAAGTAGAGCAGGTCGCTCAGGCCTAAGGGATTGTCCAGCGAGAAGGTACCGCTGCCTTGAAGCTTGCCGGTGCTTTTGCTGCCGCTGTCGTCGACTGTGAGTGACAGGCGCGCCGGAAAACCTTGGCGGTGTACCAGTACCAAGTCGCTTTGGCTTTGGGTGCCAGGTTCTGTAGCGGGGGTGATTTGCATGGCGACCTCGGCGCTGGGTACACGCTTGAGGTTTTCTAGCCCTTGCTCAATGTCGCGCAGATTTAGCACTTCTCCAATTCGCGCCGGAATGGCGCTTGCAGCCGAGATGCGAGGTGTTTTTGCGGTGTCTAAGCGAATGGCCCGCAGGTAGCCCGGTAGCACGCTGAGCGTGAGTGTTCCGCTGGAAATGTCTTGCTGTTGTGTCAGCACCCGGGTGGTAATCCAGCCTTTGCTCAAAATGTGTTGCTGCACGCGCTCGAGCACCAGTGCAACACCTTTGGAACCCAGGCACCGGCCGATGGGAGAGTCCGATCCATTGGGCCCAGAGGTGGCCACCAACAAGTCCGCGCGTGCGGCTTCCGAAAGGCCCACGCTGTCAGGAAATTCGAGCGCGATGTGCTCGATGACAAAGCAGGGCCGATCCTGTGCGTCGATCAGGCGAGTGTCGGCCAAAGCCGGTTTCGAGCGAACGTCCACAGGCGCCTCGAGCAGACGCCTTTGTGCGTCCGTACGCTCATCCGCACGGCGTTGCTGCGCGTCAATATCGGGCGCCGTTTGGGCGCGAACGTTGGGTAGCGCGAAGAAGACACAAAACACAAGGGCCCGACACACTGCGCACCCGACATCCAACCAGAAGCAATGGGCATACGAGCAGCCCCCCTCAACGCTGTTTACACCTCCGCCCATGAACGCTGCCTCCGATGACAGCACCGCAATGTGGTCTAGACTGCCAGTGGGTGCTTTGCGGGGGGATTCTGTTTGGCGGGACACCTATCAAGTTGGGTCTCGTCCCGCTATTGAACAATCAGGTAATCGAGCACCTGCGGTGCCGGTTGGAGTCCACGCCTTGGACACGCTAGTGCCCATTTCGGGTTTTCCACAAAAAATGAACCTAACCGGGGAGGCCATGCGCCGGCTGCTCGCAAACCCGCAGCAAGTCTTTACACGCGGGCCTGCAGGGCAAACAGCGATAGCGAACGCATCCAATCGGGTTGGTCAAAAGAACCGTGTGCCGTGGACTACGGCCCCGGTCGCGGCAACACCAGGCGCAGCACCAACCCCTGCGGCGTCTGGCCATGGGCTTGTGCGCGCCCACCGTGGCGCTGGGCGATCTCTGCCACGATGGCCAAGCCCAGACCGCAGCCGCCGGGCAGGTCACTGGCGCGCCAAAAGCGCTCGAACACGCGGGTGAGGTCCTGCGGGCTCAGGCCGGGGCCGTTGTCTTCCACCTCCAACACGCAGGCATTCTCACGCTGGTGCGCGCGCACGGTGACGCTGGCGCCGC
>JBIIZY010000090.1:0-11067 GCA_044346035.1 Rhodoferax sp.
CCATGAGCGACCCCGACCTCCACCACGCGCGCCACGCGCTGGCCAGTCTGGAGCATTTGGTGGTGCAAGACATTTTCATGACCGAAACCGCCTGGTTGGCCGACGTGGTGCTGCCCGCCACCGCCTGGCCCGAGAAGACCGGCACCGTTAGCAACACCGACCGCATGGTGCAACTCGGCAAACAGGCCATTGACCCACCGGGGCAGGCCAAGCCCGACCTGTGGATCATCCAGCAGATCGCGCAAAGATTGGGCCCCCACGCTCCGCACTCCGTGTCGTCGCTGCCCCCCGAGGGGGCGCAGTCCAGCTTGGGGCGGCCCGGCGCTGGCCTGGGCGGCCCCCACGCTGCGCACTCCGTGTCGTCGCTGCCAGGTTTTGCGCGGCCTTTGGCGTGTGGCTACGAGGGCGAGTTTGATGGGGTGGCGCAGGTTTACGAGGAGATGCGCCAGGCCATGCATGCGGCGATAGGGGGCATCACCTGGGAGCGGCTGCAGCGCGAGTCCAGCGTGACCTACCCGTGTCTGGGTGCGGACGATCCGGGCTCGCCCACCGTGTTTATTGATGATTTCCCCACGCCGGACGGCCGGGTGCAACTGGTGCCAGCCGACATCATTCCGGCCAACGAACGGCCCGATGCCGAGTTTCCGTTTGTGCTGATCACCGGGCGCCAGCTGGAGCATTGGCACACCGGCAGCATGACGCGCCGCGCCACGGTGCTCGATGCCTTGGAGCCCATGGCCACCGCGTCGCTGTGCGGCGACGACTTGCAGGCGCTGGGCTTGCAGCCCGGCGACGTGATCACGGTGCAGTCGCGCCGGGGCGAGGTGGCGCTGCACGTGCGGCGCGACGACGGTACGCCCAAAGGCGCGGTGTTCATGCCCTTTGCCTACTACGAGGCCGCGGCCAACCTCATGACCAATGCCGCACTGGACCCGTTTGGAAAAATCCCCGAGTTCAAGTACTGCGCGGTGGCCATCCGCCGTGGCGGCACGCCGGGGCACAGCGGTTACGCCAGCGCGGTGGCGCATTGAAGCTTGGCGCTCACGCCACACATGGACGTACCACACGGTCACACCGCACCGACACCCAGCGCATGGACCACGCCCCATTGCTGACCCGCGCGCAGGCGCCGTTGACGCACAGCGTGGAGGTGGTCAACGAGCGTGGCGAACGCTATGCGTTGGCGATTCCGTCGGAGCGCGCGCTCACGGTGTACGTGGACAAGCGCGAGCTGATCACCCTGATGACGCTGGGCGAACACCCCGAGTGGCTGGTGCTGGGCTACTTGATCAACCAGCGTTTGCTGGGCAGCGCTGCCGATGTGCTGTCGGTGACGGTGGACTGGGAAGTGGGCGCGGCGGCGGTGAAGACGCGCCATGGCATCGAGGCGTTGGATGAAAAAACCGCGCAGCGTGTGGTGACCACCGGCTGCGGCCAAGGCAGCGTGTTCGGCCACTGGATGGATGCGTTGGACGCGGTGCGCCTGCCCGAAACCCGTATCACCCAGTCCGAGCTGTACGCCATCGTCGAGGCGGCGCGGGTGCGTGACAGTGTGTACAAGCGCGCTGGCTCGGTGCACGGCTGTGGCCTGTTTGTGCGCGATCGCTCGCTGCTGTTTGTGGAAGACGTGGGCCGACACAACGCCATCGACACCATTGCGGGCTGGATGGCTTTGCACCAGATGCCCAGCACCGACGCCGTGTTCTACACCACCGGGCGCCTGACCAGCGAGATGGTCATCAAGGCCGCGCAGATGGGTGTGGCTGTGGTCGTCTCACGCAGCGGCATGACCCAAATGGGCCACGCCGTGGCCCAGCGCCTGGGCCTGTGCGCCATTGGACGCGCCACCCACAAGCGCTTTGTGTGCTTTAGCACGCCGCAGCGGCTGGAGTGGCAAGCGGACTTGGCGCAGGTGGCCTCGCCCGCCGCCGTCTGAGGGCGGGCCGCATCCCCGGTTGCCGGTGGGCCGCTGTCACCACTGCTCTGCGGGCCTGCCTCTCGGTGGCTGGTGGGGCTGCCTCCGCCAAACTACTTGAGCTGGTAGGCCCACTGGATCACGGGTGGGGTGAGTGGCTGGCTGATTTCAGACCCGTTGCTTTCCACCGACAAAGTACGAATGCTCTCAATCGTGGTGTTCATGCCCGAGATCACCCGACCGAACGCCGCATAGCCTCCGCCTTGTGTGTCAAGAAAAGTATTGCTCGCCACGTTGATGAAAAACTGGGTCGTGGCGCTGTTGAACTCGCCCGTGCGTGCCATCGCAATGGAGCCCAAGGTGTTGCTCACGCCCGTGGTGGCTGGCGTTTCCAGCGTGATCGCCGGGTAAATCGTGCCCGCTTTGGCATTGCCCGCAATGGTAATAGGCACACCCGTGAATCCACCGCCTTGCACCACAAAGTTGGACAGCACCCGGTGGAATACGGTTTGGCTGTAGTAGCCATCGTTCACGTACCTTAGAAAGTTGGCAGCAGTGATTGGCGCCCTGACGGACTCAATCTGCACCACATACTGGCCCAAGCTGGTGGACACGCACACCGTAGGCAGCGTGCTGGTTTGCGAAGCGCTGATGCCAGCCGCCGTGCAGCCCGCCAGCGCGGGAGCGCTTACATTGCCAGCAGCGTCCTTGGCCCACACCGACATGGTGCCTGTTTGCGGCGCGGCGATGGTGGTGCTGCTTGACGCCTGAAAGCAGGTGTCGTTGGGAGTTGGTGTGGTGGCGGAAGTTTTGAAGCAGTAGCCAGTTGCCCCGGTGTTGTCAGTGGCATTGGCGGTAAGCGTGATCTGGTTGTTGCTGCTACTGGGGGTGACGCTGGCGATCACCGGTGCCGCTGTATCGGGGGCGATGACGACGCCATCACCACCACCACCGCCGCACCCAACCAAGGTGGCTGCGATGGCGGCGAGTGTGCAAATTTTGAGAGAGATTGTTGCTTGCATAGTCCGTACTTCTGGTTGTTGGGCATGCGCCCGTGACCGCCAGTTTTGACCACTGTCGCAGCCGCGTCTTTCCAAATTGCACGTTCGAAGCCTGTTTGCCACTGCCGCTCACCGAGCCGGACCACTGCCAGCCCGCAGCGGTGCCACCTGCCGGGCGTGCGCGCCTTGTTATCCCCCGCGCGGACGTGCCCATCGGCAATTGGGATAAGGTAGCGCCTATGCAACTTTCATTCTGGCGCCTTGGCTGGCGCACCCTGTGGCGTGACCTGCGTTCTGGCGATTTGCGTTTGTTGATCGTGGCGGTGACGCTGGCGGTCGCGGCACTCACAGCGGTGGGCTTCTTTGCCGACCGGCTCAAAGGCGGACTGCAGCGCGATGCGCGCCAGCTCCTCGGTGGCGATGCGGTCATTGCCAGTGACAACCCCACACCCGAGTCTTTTGTGGCGCAGGCGCGGGCACTGGGTTTGCTGACCTCCAGCACCCTGGGTTTCCCCACCATGGCCCGCGCCACCGATGCCGCGGGTGGCGCATCCAAGTTGGTGTCGCTCAAGGCGGTGGAGGCCGGCTACCCGTTGCGCGGTACGGTGCAACTTGCCCAAGCCGACGGTGCTGGTCCGGCGCCCACGCGAGCGATTCCCCAGCCCGGCCAGGCGTGGGTGGATCCGGGTTTGCTCGACTCCTTGGGTATTGCAGTGGGCGACGTGCTGCTGCTGGGGGACAGCACCCTGACCGTGTCGGCGGTCATCGCCATCGAACCCGACCGGGGCGGCGGGTTTATGAGTTTTTCGCCGCGGGTGATGATCAACCAGGCCGACGTGCCTGCCACCGGACTGGTGCAACCGGCCAGCCGCCTGAATTACCGCTTTGCCGTGGCGGGCGAAACCCCGCAGGTGCGCCAGTTTGTGCAGTGGGCCGATGCGCAGGTTAAGGCCTCGGCCCAGCGCGCCGAGCGTGGCGTGCGCGGGGTGCGGGTGGAATCGATTGAGAGTGGCCGCCCCGAGATGGGCCAGACCCTGGACCGCGCCGAAAAGTTTCTCAGTCTGGTCGCTCTACTTGCCGCACTCTTGAGCGCGGTGGCCGTGGCCTTGGCGGCGCGCGCCTTTGCGGCCAGCCACCTCGACGACTGCGCCATGCTGCGGGTGCTGGGCCTGAGCCAACGCACCATTGCCTTGGCGTACGCCACCGAGTTTGCGCTGGTGGGTCTGTTTGCCAGCGTGGCCGGTGTGGCGCTGGGTTTTGGGGTGCATTACCTGTTTGTGCTGCTGATGGCGGGGCTGGTGGAAACCGCCTTGCCTGCGGCCACCCTGTGGCCCGTGGGTCTGGGCCTGGGTGTGGGCATGACGCTCTTGTTCGCCTTTGGCCTGCCGCCGGTGTTGCAGCTCGCGCAGGTGCCGCCGCTGCGGGTGATTCGCCGCGATGTGGGTAACTTGCGGCCCGCCTCGCTGGGCGTGCTGGCGCTGGGCGTGGCTGGTTTTGCCACGCTGCTTTTGGTGGCCAGCAGCGACCTTAAGCTGGGCCTGATTGCGGTGGGTGGATTTGCCGGTGCGGTGCTGGTGTTTGCATCGCTGAGCTGGTTGGCGGTTTGGCTGCTTCGGCGCAGCGTGAACGAGACCACCGCGCCACGCTGGCTGGTGCTGGCCACGCGGCAGGTGTCGGCCCGTCCGGCCTACACCGTGGTGCAGGTGAGCGCGCTGGCGGTGGGGCTGCTGGCTTTGGTGCTATTGGTGCTGCTGCGCACCGACCTGGTGGGCAGCTGGCGTCAGGCCACGCCGCCGGATGCGCCCAACCGCTTTGTCATCAACGTCATGCCCGAGCAGAGCGAGGCTTTTCAGAAAGCACTGACCGACGGCGGGGTGCAAAAGTTTGACTGGTTCCCCATGGTGCGTGCCCGGCTGGTTGCTATCAACGGCGCGGCGGTATCGCCCGACCAGTACACCGACGACCGCGCCAAGCGCCTGGTGGACCGCGAGTTCAATGTGTCGCACAGCGCCAGCAACCCCAGCCACAACGAGATCGTTGCGGGCCGCTGGACCGAGGAGGAGCAGGGCGCCATCAGCGTCGAGGACGGCATTGCCGAAACCCTCAACCTCAAGCTGGGCGACACGCTGCGCTTTGACATTGGCGGTGTGCAATCGGAGTCGCGCATCACCAGCCTGCGCAAGGTGGATTGGGGTTCGATGCGGGCGAACTTCTTTGTCATCTACCCGGTGAGCCAGTTGCAAAACGTACCACTCACCTACATGGGCGCATTCAAGGCGCCCGAGGTCAAGGGCTTTGACAACGCCCTGGTGCGCCAGTTCCCCAACGTCACCAACGTGGACATGACGGCCACACTAAGCCAGGTCACGCGGGTGCTCGACCAGGTCATTCGCGCGGTGGAGTTTTTGTTTGGCTTTACGTTGGCCGCTGGCTTGGTGGTGCTGTTCGCCGCCGTGACTGCCACCCGCGAGGAGCGCGCGCGCGAGTTTGCCATCATGCGTGCGGTCGGTGCGCAGGGCCGCTTGCTGCGCCAGGTGCAGCGCGCCGAGTTGGCCGGTGTGGGTTTGCTGGCGGGCTTTCTGGCGTCGTTGGTCGCAGTTGTGGTGGGCTGGGCGCTGGCACGATTTGTGTTTGAGTTTGCGTGGTCGTTTACCTGGTGGATTCCCCTGGCGGGCTCGGCCGCCGGTGCGGCGCTGGCCCTGGCCGCTGGCTGGTGGGGCCTGCGCGAGGTGCTGCGCCGCCCGGTGGTGGAAACGCTGCGGCGGGCGGTGGTGAACTGACCCGGTAGTCCCCTCGGCCAGCAGCCTGTGGCTGCACGCTGCTTGCGCTCGCATTGCGACGAGAGTGCATGCAGGCCCTTGGGGTTTTGCGTGTGAAAATGCCGCAACCCCGCTACAGCACCCAAGCACCCCAAGCACCCCAAGCCCATGCCCGAAATCGTCTTCAAAGGCAAAGAGTACGTCTACAACCACCACCTGAGCGTGCCCTACCGCCCCTTGGTGGCTGACGCGTCCAAAGGCGTTGGCGCCGAAGACTTGGGTGGCAACCTGGTCATCCACGGCGACAACCTGCATGCACTCAAGGCACTGCTGCCGCGCTACGCAGGCAAGGTGGACCTGGTGTTCATCGACCCGCCCTACAACACCGGCAACGAAGGCTGGTGCTACAGCGACGGCGTCAACAGCCCCATCATGAAAGAGTGGCTCAGCACCAACCCGGTGGACGGCGAAGACATGCTGCGCCACGACAAGTGGCTGTGCATGATGTGGCCGCGGCTGGTGCTGCTGCGCGAGCTGCTCAGTGACAACGGCAGCATCTGGATCACGCTGGATGACAACGAGGTGCACCGGGCGCGGATGCTGTTAGATGAAGTGTTTGGGGAGCACAACTTTGTAGCAACTTGTGTGTGGCAAAAGAAGCAGTCCCCACAAAGCGATGCAACCAATCTCTCACAAATGCATGACTATGTGCTCGTCTACGCCAAACAGGCAAAGCTAAGCGCAGAAGCCCCCGATGGGTGGCAACGCAACCTGATCTGTCGTGGAGCACAGCAGGAGGACAGATATGAGAACCGGGACAATGATGTTCGCGGTGTATGGACATCTTCTGACTACACGTGCAATAAAACTGCACTAGAGCGACCTAACCTTTTTTACGCGTTAGTGCAGCCCAATACGGGGGAACAAATCTACCCTTCAAGAACCAGAGTTTGGGCATACGAGCGGGCGCAGCATCAAAGGAATGTCGATGAGAACCGGTTGTGGTGGGGCTCTGACGGGCTGGCACGAACCCCAAGGCTTAAGCGATTTCGCTCGGAAGTCGCAGGTGGCACAGTTCCGGGTACGTGGTGGACGCGAGAGTTGGTGGGGGACAATCAGCTGTCAAAGCGTCAGTTGTTAGAGATTTTTTCTGACAGTGATCCTGGATTTTCCACACCAAAGCCTTTAACTCTGCTCGAAAGAGTACTAGAAATCGCCAGCGACGAAGACGCCCTCATCCTCGACAGCTTCGCCGGCAGCGGCACCACCGCCCACGCGGTGCTCAAGGCCAATGCCAAGGACGGTGGGCGGCGCAGGTTTGTTTTGGTGGAGGGCGAAGACTATGCGGACCGCCTTACCGCCGAGCGCGTGCGCCGGGCCATAGGCGGCTACGCCTGGGTGGGCACCCAACGCGAGACTTTGTTGGAAGAAAAAATCAACTTCACCCAGTTCAAAAAAGCCGAGCAGTGGCTCGCAAAAGTCGAGGCCATCAAAGCGCAAGAGGGCTTTGCAGACACCACCGCACAAATGGAGCTGGGCGGGTTGGCGGCGAAGGCGGCTCCCAAGGCCAAGCGCTTCGACAAACTCAACATCGAACTCAAAGACGGCGTGCTCAAGGTGGAAGGCGAGAAGCGCATCAGCGAGCGCGTGGACGGCCTGGGCGGCGGGTTCACCTACTGCACGTTGGGTGAGCCGCTGAACATAGAGAAGCTGCTCAGTGGCGAACACCTGCCCGCGTTCGACGCACTGGGCGCATGGCTGTTCCATACCGCCACCGGCGGCACGCTGCCACCGCGGCCCCAAGGCGCGCCCCAGTGGTACCTGGGCGAGGCCAAGGACGCACATGTCTGGCTGGTGTATGAGCCGTCTCTGGCCTTTCTTAAGAGCCCCGACGCGGCGCTGACCCTGAGCCGCGCCAAAGGCTTTGCGGACTGGGGTAAGACGGCTTCGGGCCATGGGGGCGGCAGTTTTACCGACGCCAAAACGCCGATGCGCCATCTCGTTTTTGCGCCAGCCAAGTACCTCAGCAACAAGCAGTTGCTGGAGTTGGGCGTGGACTATGCGCCCTTGCCATTTGCCTTGTACCGGGAAGGTTGAACCATGGCGACCACGACAGAGCGGTTCCAGATCGCATGCGCGCAATACAACCGGGCCTTAGACCGGCTGCACGAGGTGGTGGCGCTCAATGAGAACGACGTGATCCGCGACAGCTTGATCCAGCGTTTTGAGTTCACCTACGAGCTGGGGTGGAAGGCCATGTTCTATTGGCTGCGCGCGCAAGGCGAGAACGTGCCCGAGATGCAGCGCGCCATTTTGCAGACTGCGTTTCGGGCCGGCCTCATCGTCGATGCCGAACTTTGGCAAGACCTCAAAGACCAGCGCGACGCCACCAGCCACACCTACAACGAGGCGCAGGCGGTGCGTGTGGCGGCCTTTGTGCGGACCCGGGCGCTGGTCGCTTTTGACGCCTTGCGTGAGAAGCTCAACACGCTATGAGCGGGTCCTCGCAGGCGGCCGCGTGGCCCTTTGGCATTGCGCCCAATGTGCTGGCCAAGCTGCACGCGCTGTTTGACGGGACTCCTGGATTGGCACGGGTGTGGGTCTACGGCTCGCGCGCACGCGGTGACCAGCGGGACAGCTCCGATATCGACCTTGCCATCGAGTGGCATGGCCCCGGCACGCACCGGGCGCTGAGCGCTGGCTTGGAGCAGCTGGGGTTGATTTACCGAACCGATGTGGTGGACCTGGGAGATGCGCTGGCGCCCGCGCTGGTGCAGCAAATTGAACGCGACCGTCGGCTTCTGTGGGAGCCCCGGCGCCGCTCGGTCGATGCCGTGCGCGTGGGTGCGGTCCAACCCAAGCGGTTTCAGGCGTTGGCGCTGGAACAACTCGACGCCTACCTTGCAGAGTTGAAAAAAAACCAGGCCCAGTCGGACGCGGCGCTGGGTGCCCTGCGTGCGATGGAAGGCATGGAGGATGTGATGCGTGAGGCCGGGGACTTTCCCAAAAAGACCTGGAAGGCCTTGCAGGCCGTTGGCATGCTGCCCAGCGCGTTCGCCGACCAGCCCCACTCCAGCCGTTTTGACGGGGCGGGCCGCGCCATACCCAACGTGTGCCTGAAGGTACCCACCGGCGGCGGCAAGACCTTGCTGGCTGCCGCCAGCGTGGGGCGGGTTTTTTCGAGCTATCTACAGCGCCACACCGGTTTGGTGCTGTGGGTGGTACCCAACGAAGCCATTTACCAGCAAACCCTCAAAACCCTCAAGAACCGCGACCATCCGTACCACCAGATGCTCAACGTGGCCGGCGCAGGCCGGGTCAAGGTGCTGGAGAAGCACACGCCTTTGTCGCGCATTGACACCGACTCGCACCTGTGTGTGATGGTGCTGATGCTGGCGGCTGCATCGCGCAAGTCCAAAGAGACGCTGCGATTTTTTCGCGACCGGGGCAATGTGCTGGGTTTCTTCCCGCGTGAAGACGATATTGAGGCCCATTGGGACTTGTTGCAGGCGCTGCCCAACCTAGACGCCTACACCAGTTGGGGCACCAGCCAGGCCGAGGCGCGCGCCACCAAGGGCAGCGTGGTGAAGAGCTCACTCGGCAATGTGATGCGGCTGTTGCGGCCGATGGTGGTGATTGACGAGGGACACCATGCCTACACCGAGACGGCGCTGGCGACCATTGATGGCTTCAACCCCTGCTTGATGCTGGAGCTGTCGGCCACGCCAAGGGTCAGTTCGGAACAGGGCAGTGGCTCGAATATTTTGGTGAACGTGCGTGGCACCGACCTGGACGAGGCAGAGATGATCAAGTTGCCCATCCATGTCGATATGCAGGGCTGGTCGGATTGGCAAAGTTGTTTGGCCAGCAGTTTGGCGCGGCTGGATGCGCTGCAGCGGGAAGCCCAGGTTCTGCAAAACGAAACCAACCGCTACATCCGGCCCCTGTTGCTGGTGCAAGTAGAGCGCACTGGCAAAGACTTGCGCGATGCGGGTTTCATTCACGCCGAAGACGCCAAGGCGTACCTGATGCAGCTGGGCTTGTCCGAGCGACAAATTGCCATCAAGTCGGCCGACCGAAACGACTTGAATGCCCCGGAGAACATCGACCTGTTGTCGCCCCAATGTGAGGTGCGCGCCATCATTACCAAGCAGGCGCTGCAAGAGGGCTGGGACTGCCCGTTTGCCTACGTGTTGTGCGCGCTGGCTGCGGGCAAGAACATTCGTGCCATGACGCAGTTGGTGGGGCGCATCTTGCGCTTGCCCCACGTTGCCAAGACGGGGCGCAGCGCGTTGGACGCGTGCTACGTGTTCTGCCATGACGCCAACACCGGCGAGGTGGTCAAGGCAGTTAAGCATTCACTGGAAGCCGAGGGAATGGGCGATTTGGGCTTGGTCGTTAGCGGGCCGGGGACCGCCGCGTTGAAGCGCACGCAGACCTTCCGCCGCAGGCCGCAGTTTGCACAACTCAGCGTGTATTTACCGCGCGTGACCTGGACGGACACCGATGCGATGGGCATCAGGTGCCGTCGCGAGTTGGATTACGAGAGCGATGTTCTAGGCGGCGTGGACTGGAGCCAAGTCGACGCTGACGCATTGGCCCAAGGTTGGGCGCCCGATGCACGCGACCGCGTAGGCCAGCATTTGCAACTGGGATTGGACCTGCTGCAGAACCAAGCCCTCGATGTGCTGGCGTCCAACGCCATAAGCGATGCCGCAGTGCTGGTGCCAGATCGCGCGCGGCTGGTGCGGGGTGTGCTGGATGTGCTTCCCAACGCGTGGGTCGCTTGGTCCGTAGTGGACGCGGTGCTGGCGCGCTTGGCGCACACGTTTTCTGAAAGCAGCCTGGCGGCCAGCAGTGCGTCGTTGTTGGAGCGCTTGCGTGCCGATCTGGAGGCGCAGCGGGATCGGTTAGCGTTTGCCGTGTTTCAAGAGCGCATGGCGCGGGGCCAGGTGGAGTTCCAGTTGCGTGCGGACGCCACGGACTTTGCCTTGCCGGCAGAGTTTGGGTTGGAGCTTTCTGGCAAGCCCGCGCCTATGGTGCGTGACGATAACAAGCTGGTGGAAAAAAGCCTTTTCGAACCCGCGCTGGAGGCACTCACCGATTCCGGCATCGAGCGTGATGTGGCCTGTTACCTTGATAGCCAAGCGGCTGTGCAATGGTGGCACCGCAACGTGGCCAAAGCCCAGTACGGCTTGCAAGGCTGGAAGCGCAACAAGGTGTACCCCGACTTCGTTTTTGCGCGTGTTACGGCATCGAATGGCAGTTCTGTCGTGGTCTTGGAAACCAAGGGCTTGCATCTGGCGGGTTCCTCGGACACGCAGTACAAGCAAGCACTGATGCAACGCCTCAGCCAAGCCTTTGCCGACAGCCGCATGGAGCGCGCGGGCGC
>JBIIZY010000089.1:0-11067 GCA_044346035.1 Rhodoferax sp.
ACCACGCGCACGAAGTACCTGAGCTGGCGAAGTTCCATGGCTGGGATAATCGCACACCAACCCACCGTTTATGGCCAAGCAACGCATCGTCGTCGGACTCAGTGGCGGAGTCGACTCCGCAGTCACCGCATACCTGCTGAAAAAGCAGGGGCACGAGGTGGTGGGCATCTTCATGAAGAACTGGGAGGACGACGATGACAGCGAATACTGTTCGTCCAACATCGACTTTGTTGATGCCGCCGCGGTGGCCGATGTGCTGGGCATCGAGATCGAACACGTCAACTTCGCTTCCGACTACAAAGACCGGGTGTTTGCCGAGTTCTTGCGTGAGTACCAAGCCGGGCGCACGCCCAACCCCGATATCCTGTGCAACGCGGAAATCAAGTTCAAAGCCTTCTTGGACCACGCCATGCGCTTGGGCGCACAAAAGATTGCCACCGGCCACTACGCCCGCGTGCGCCACAACCCGGCGACCGACCGCCACGAGTTGCTAAAGGGCTTGGATGCGTCCAAAGACCAGAGCTACTTCTTGCACCGCTTGAACCAAGCCCAGCTCGCCAGCACCCTGTTTCCGGTGGGCGAGCTGCACAAGACCGAGGTGCGCCGCATCGCCGACGACATCGCCCTGCCCAACGCCAAGAAGAAAGATTCCACCGGCATTTGCTTTATCGGCGAGCGGCCGTTTCGCGAGTTCTTGAACCGCTACATCGCCAAAGAACCCGGCCCCATCAAAGACGCCAAGGGCCGCACCGTGGGCCAGCACGTGGGACTGTCGTTTTACACCCTGGGCCAGCGCCAGGGGCTGGGCATTGGCGGGCTCAAGGCCAAGGGCGCCCAGCGAGGCGGTGGCGAACACGCGCCCTGGTTTGTAGCCCGCAAGGACATGGAAAACAACACGCTGTGGGTGGTGCAGGGGCACGACCATCCGTGGCTGCTTTCGCAAGCGCTGGACGCGCAGGACGCCAGCTGGATCGCTGGCGCGCCCCCTGCCGCAGGCCTGCTGGCCGCCAAAACCCGCTACCGGCAAAGCGATGCGGCCTGCCAGTTGCGTTGTGATGCGCCAAGCGCCTTCACCCTGTCATTTGCCACACCGCAATGGGCGGTGACCCCGGGGCAATCGGCCGTGGTGTACGACGGCGACGTGTGCCTGGGCGGTGGCGTCATCGCAACCCAAGTGCAAACGTGTGACGCGGGCACGGCAATGCCTGCACCCGGTGGCAACACAAGCCTGCCCCAGATCCGCGTTACGCCATGAGGTCACACAGCCCTTGGCCTGATTACACTGCCACGACCGCGCCCTGGAACCCCCGCACTTTTGCCAATCCACTGCTGCCCAACCTCCCACGGAAATCCCTGCCATGGCACTGACCTTTCCCTTTTCGGCCATCGTGAGCCAAGACGAAATGAAGCTGGCCATTTTGGTCTCGGCCATCGACCCCACCGTGGGTGGCGTGCTGGTGTTTGGCGACCGGGGCACCGGCAAATCGACTGCAGTTCGCGCCTTGGCTGCGCTGTTGCCCAAGATGCGCGCTGTGGTGGGCTGCCGCTACGGCTGCGACCCCGCGACCAACAACACCGACTGCCCGGACTGCGCCGCGCTGCGCGCGCAGGGCAAGGCCGCGTTGCCCAGCCACCTGGTGTCGGTGCCAGTGGTCGACTTGCCCTTGGGTGCCACCGAAGACCGGGTGGTGGGCGCGCTGGACTTGGAGCGCGCACTCTCACAGGGCACCAAAGCCTTTGAGCCGGGTTTGCTGGCCCGCGCCAACCGCGGGTTTTTGTACATCGACGAAGTCAATCTGCTGGAAGACCACCTGGTCGATCTGCTCATCGATGTCGCAGCATCCGGTGAAAACGTGGTCGAACGCGAAGGCCTGAGCGTGCGCCACCCGGCCCGCTTTGTGCTCATCGGCAGCGGCAACCCAGAAGAGGGCGAGTTGCGCCCGCAGCTGCTCGACCGGTTTGGTCTGTCGGTAGAAGTCAAAACCCCGCAGACCCTGGCCGAGCGGGTCGAGGTGGTCAAGCGCCGCGACGCGTTTGAGCGCGACCCCGAGGGCTTTTCTGCGCTATGGAAGAAAGAAGACGAGCGCACCCGGCGCAGCATTGTGGCCGGGCGCAAGCGGCTGGAGTCGGTACGCATTCCCGACCAGGCCCGCGAAGCCGCCGCCAAACTTTGCATGGCCTTGGGCACCGACGGCTTGCGTGGCGACCTCACGCTGATCCGCGCCGCGCGCGCCTACGCCGCTCTGCATGGCGACGCCCAGGTGACCGACAAACACCTGCGCAAAGTTGCCGCACCCGCGCTGCGCCACCGCCTGCGCCGCAACCCGCTGGACGACTCCGGCTCGTCAACCCGGGTGGAACGCGCTGTGGCCGAGCTGTTTGCGGTCTGAGTGCCCAACCCGCCACAACGCTGTGCAGCATGCTCCCCACCACGCACCCCATGCTCCAGGGTGACGCCGCCACCATCGCGGCTCTGCTGGCGGTGGACCCGGTGGGCTTGGGCGGAGTGGCGCTGCGCGGCCCGGCTGGCCCGCAGCGCGATGCCTGGCTGTCGCTGCTGCGCAGGCTGCTACCTGAAGGCACGGCGCTGCGCCGGGTGCCTTTGCACGCCACGGACACGGCGCTCTTGGGCGGTTTGGACCTGGGCGCGACCCTGCATGCCGGGCGGCCGATAGCCCGCGCTGGCATCCTGGCGCAGGCCGATG
Source organism: Rhodoferax sp. (assembly GCA_044346035.1). Classification (GTDB taxonomy): domain Bacteria; phylum Pseudomonadota; class Gammaproteobacteria; order Burkholderiales; family Burkholderiaceae_C; genus Allorhodoferax. The sequence continues at coordinate 2,706 of JBIIZY010000089.1, forward strand.
GCGGCGTGGTGGTGTTGGCCATGGCCGAGCGCATGGGCGCAGACGCTGCCGCCCGGTTCTGTGCCGTGCTCGACACCCAAGAAATTCGCCTGGAGCGCGACGGCCTGACGCAGCGAACGCCCGCCCGTGTGGGCATCGTGGCCCTCGATGAGGGCGTGTCCGACGACGAACAGCTTGCGGCCGCTTTGCTTGAGCGCTTGGCCTTTCGGCTGGTGCTAACTGGCGCGGATGCAAGTAACGGAGTGATGCACCCAAGTGACGTTGGTGCGGGCGCAGGCAACAGCGGCCCGCTGCATCCCGGCGACGCAGCCAGCGCCGGTGCAGACCCCGGCGCACCCACCATCGATTGGACCGCCGACGAGGTCGCCCAGGCCCGCACCCTGCTGGCGCGGGTCGAGACCGACGGGGCGGCCGTGCAAGCACTGTGCGCGGCGGCCTGGACGCTGGGCGTGGACTCGCTGCGCGCCCCGGTGTTTGCCCTGCGCGTGGCGCGCGCAGCCGCAGCCTTGGCCGGCTGTACCCAGGTGGAAGAAGAGCACATCGCTTTGGCTGCACGCCTGGTGATTGCACCCCGTGCAACCCGCGTGCCCAGCCCCGACGACCTTGGATCGGAAGAAGACGCCGTCCCACCGGACTCAGCGCAGCAAGAGCCCGCCCCGCACGACCCGCCTACCGCGCAGGAGCCGCCCAACGCGCCGCCGCCCCAGGCCGAGGCGTCGCCGAACACACAAGACAACGCCAGCCAAGCCGACCAATTTGCCCAAGACCCAAACGACCACCTGCCCGAGGACCCAACCACCCCCGCGCAGCAGCGTGCATTGGAAGAGCGCGTCCTCGAGGCAGCCCAGGCCGCCATCCCTTCGGGTTTGCTGGCGGCTTTGAAGATTGCCGAAGCCGCCCGCGCCAAGGCGCCTTCTGCGGGCCGTGCTGGCGCGCTGCACAAAAGCCAGCTGCGCGGCCGCCCCATCGGCGCCCGCCGCAGCGAACCCCGCGCCGGGCAGCGCCTGAACCTCATCGAGACCCTGCGCGCCGCTGCGCCCTGGCAAACCCTGCGCCAGCGCGAGTGGCTGCAGCGGCAGGCGCAGGCCGCAGCGCAAACCGACAGCGCACCGCGCCCCCGGCGTGGTGCAGCGCCGCCGCCCGCACGACTGGCTGCGGCGGGTGCTGTACCCACGCCAGCGCGCCGTACCGTGGCGCGCCCTGCGCCCCGCATCCAGGTGCGCAAGGAAGATTTTCATGTCACGCGCTATCGGCAGTTGGGCCAGACCACCACCGTGTTCGTAGTGGACGCATCGGGTTCTGCCGCCCTGCACCGCCTGGCCGAGGCCAAAGGCGCGGTGGAGTTGTTGTTGGCCGATTGCTACGTTCGGCGCGACAGCGTGGCGGTGGTGGCGTTTCGCGGTGTCAGCGCCGAGTTGTTGCTGCCGGTTACCCGCTCCCTGGCACGCGCCAAGCGCAGCCTCGCGGGCTTGCCCGGCGGCGGCGGCACCCCTTTGGCCCACGGCATCGATGCCGCGCGCGCCTTGGGCGAGCAAATCCGCCGCAAAGGGGAAACGCCCATCTTGGTGTTCCTGACCGATGGGCGCGGCAACATCGCCCGCAATGGTGCGCCGGGCCGTGCACAAGCAGCGCAAGACGCCAGCGCCGCAGCGCGTGCCGTGCGCTTGGCCGGGCTGACCGCGTTGGTGCTCGACACCTCGGCCCAGCCGCAGGCCGTAGCGCAGACCCTGGCCTGCGAGATGGGCGCGCGCTACCTCGCCCTGCCCTACGCAGGCGCCCAAGGCCTTTCGCAGGCCGTGCGCAGCGCAGCCAGCCTGGCCGCCCAGACCCGATGAGCGCGCGGCTGCAGTGGGACACCGACGGTGCCACGTGGCCGCACCGCCAGGCCAGCCGCTTCGTCGACGGCGGTGGCCTGCGCTGGCATGCGCAGCTGTTTGCCCATGCGTCCGAGGCCGCACCCCGGCTGCTGCTCTTGCATGGAACCGGCGCGTCCACCCACAGCTGGCGCGATCTGGTGGCGCTGCTCACGCCGCACTGCAGCGTGCTGGCCCTAGATTTGCCGGGCCATGGCTTTAGCGCGATGCCGCCGGGTGGACCGTCCTCGCCGGTTTTTTCCTTGCCCGGCATGGCGCGCAGCCTGACCGACCTGTTGCAGGTGCTGCCGTTTGCACCGGATTGGATCGTGGGGCACTCGGCGGGTGCCGCACTGGCGGTGCGCAGTTGCTTGGACGGTCTGCTGGCGCCACGGGGCGTGGTGGCGCTCAACGGCGCGCTGGTGCCGCTCGACGGCTGGGCCGGGCAGCTGTTTTCGCCGCTGGCCAAGCTGCTGGCGCTCGCACCCTATGTTCCGGAGGTCTTTGCCTGGCGTGCGGCCAAGCCGTCGGTGCTGCACCGCCTGCTCGACGGCACGGGCTCCCACCTGAGCGCCGAGGGGCGCGCCCTGTACCACCAGCTCACCGCCAACCCCGGCCACGTTGCCGGCGCCTTGGGCATGGTGGCCAACTGGGACCTGCACACGCTGTGGGCCGACCTGCCCCGGCTGCACACCCCGCTGCACCTGTTGGTCGGCAGCAACGACCTGATCGTCCCGCCGCACAGCACCGCGCGGATCTTGGACGTACCCAGCTTGCAGTCCAGCGCCCAGATGCACCACCTGCGCGGGCTTGGCCACCTGGCCCATGAAGAGCAGCCCGGGCCGGTAGCCCAGTACATCCTGGGGCTGGTGCGCAAGCAATAGGCCGCGCCGCCCGGCCATCCCTCGCCCCAGAAAACACCGCCGCCAGCACGGTGCGGAACATCGGCAGTGCGTTGGCAGCACCTGTAGCAGGCGCTCTGGCTGGCAAACATGCAGGACGCTGTCGCGCAGAAACCGCAGTGGAAACCACCGTTGACACGAAAATCGTATGTGTCTATATTGGTTTACATTACAAAGTGGTAACTTAGGTTGTCATTTCCTATACCTGCAGCCCACACCCCGGAGGTCCCATGAAAGCCATTACCCGTATCGAGCAGTCGCTTGCCTTGGCGATTGCCTCTGGCGAGGCCCCCGGTTGTCCGCCCAAGCTCGCAGGTGCCATCCGCCATGCGGTGTTTCCCGGCGGCGCGCGCATCCGCCCGCAGCTTTGCTTGGCGGTAGCCCAGGCCTGTGGACAAGACGACCCGGCGCTGTCCGAGGCGGCAGCCGTTGCCATTGAGTTGCTGCACTGCGCCTCGCTGGTGCACGACGATTTGCCCTGCTTTGACGACGCGCAAACCCGGCGCGGCCGCGCTTCGGTGCACTGGGCCTACGGCGAAAGCCTGGCGGTGCTGGCCGGCGACGCGCTGATTGTGCTGGCCTTCCAAACGCTGGCACGGGCGGCAGGCCAGTCGCCCGCGCGATTGCCCGCCTTGCTCAACATCGTCGCCAGCGGTGTTGGCATGCCCTTTGGCATCGTGGCCGGGCAAGCCTGGGAGTCGGAATCAAGGGTGTCGCTGGTGGACTACCAGCGCGCCAAAACCGGGGCGCTTTTTGTGGCCTCCACCTGCGCGGGTGCATTGAGCGCCGGTGCCGACCCCGACGCCTGGCGTGACCTGGGCGAGTGCCTGGGCGAGGCCTACCAGGTTGCCGACGACATTCGCGATGTCATGGGCCAGGCCGATTTGCTGGGCAAGCCCGTGGGGCAAGACGCCCAGCATGCGCGCCCCAACGCAATTGCCAACCTCGGGCTGGGTGGCGCCATCGCGCATTTCGAGTCGCTCATACAAGCGGCGGTCGATGCGGTACCGGAAAGCCCCAGCGCGCAAGAAATGCGGGCGCTGGTTCGCCAAGAGTCCGAACGCCTGGTGCCACGCGCGGCCTGCAACGCCTACCGCAACGCCAGCGCTCCCACCCCGGCGGCAGCGGGCTAAGGCCATGAAGACGCTGGACCTCGCGCCCTCCGCAGCGGCGCATCAGCGCAGTTCGCCGTTGCGCGACCGCATCCGCGCACGGATGGACCGCTGGATGACCAGCGAGGCGCTGTACCGCTGGAGCACCAGCAACCCGCTGACGCGCTGGATCACCCGCCGGCGGGCGCGCCAGGTGTTTGACCTGATGGCCGGGTTTGTGTACTCGCAGGTGCTGCTGGCCTGCGTGCGGTTGCGGCTGTTGGAAACCGTCGCCCAGCAGCCCCGCACACTGGAGGAACTGGCGCAGCTTTGCAACGCCCCGGCCAGCAGCTTGCAGCGCCTTTTGCAGTCTGCGGTGGCGCTGCGCCTGTTGGAAGTGCGCGGCGGCGCGCGCTACGGCCTGGGCGCTTTGGGCGCGCCAGTGGCAGGGCACGCAGGCATCCGCGCCATGATTGAGCACCACGCGGTGCTGTACCAAGACATGCAAGACCCGCTGGCCTTGCTGCGCGACGAGTTGCCCCAAGGGCAAATGGCGCAGTACTGGCCCTATGCGCTCGACGCCGAGCGCGACACCAGCAAGCACCAATGGCAGTCCGACAAGATTGCGCGCTACTCCGACCTGATGTCGGCATCGCAGCCCTTTGTGGTGGACGAAATCCTGGCCACCTACGCGTTCGGCAAGCACCGCTGCGTGCTCGATGTCGGCGGCGGGCAAGGCACGTTCTTGTCGCGCCTGGCGCGGCATGCGCCCCAGCTTCAACTTCAGTTGTTCGACTTGCCGCAGGTTGCGGCGCTGGCACAAGGCAACTTCGCCCGCCAAGGCCTGCAGGAGCGCAGCACGGTTTTCCAGGGCAGCTTTTTGCGCGATCCCTTGCCCAGCGGAGCCGACCTGGTGACCCTGATTCGGGTGGCGCACGACCACCCGGATGGTGATGTCCGCCAGATCCTGCGCGGCATTTTTACCGCCTTGCCCGCCGGTGGCACCTTGCTCCTGGCCGAGCCCATGGCCCAGGAACCCAACCAAACACCCCAGGGCGACGCCTACTTTCACTTCTACCTGCTGGCCATGGGCAGCGGCCGCCTGCGCACCGCCAACGAGCTGATGGGGCTGATGGCGCAAGCCGGGTTTTGCCAGATGGAGTTGCTTGCCAACCCCATGCCCTTGCAAACGCAAATCCTGGTTGCACGCAAACCGTAAGGCTTGCAGTGCAGTATTTTTACTTAACGTAAATATTTATTGACATAGCGCATTGTCAATGTAAACATACATACCATGTTTGCGCCCGCCGTCGTTTTCCAAAACCCGAAATCCCTACAGATTTTGGAGTTGGCCCTGCCCGATTTGGGTCCGTCGGACGTGGAAGTGCAGGTGGAGTTCACCGGCATCAGCACCGGCACCGAGCGCCTCTTGTGGGATGGCACCATGCCCGCCTTTCCCGGCATGGGCTACCCGCTGGTACCCGGCTACGAAACCGTGGGCAGGGTGGTGCGCGCAGGCGCGCAAGCCAGCCTGACGGAAGGCAACCGGGTGTTTGTGCCCGGCTCCCAGTGTTTTAAAGATGCGCGCAACCTGTTTGGCGGATCCGCTGCCCGCTTGGTGGTTCCCTCTGCCCGCGCCATGCCGATTGCCGACCACCTGGCCGAGCGCGGCGCACTGTTTGCACTGGCCGCCACCGCCCACCATGTGACCTCGGGCGCAGGCGCGCAACAACCGGACTTGATCGTCGGCCACGGCGTGCTGGGTCGCCTGATCGCCCGGCTCGCAGTGATTGCTGGCGCACAGCCCGTCGTCTGGGACACCAACCCTGCACGCCGCGAGGGCGCCGTGGGCTACGAGGTGGTGGACCCAGCTACCGACTCCCGCCGTGATTACCGCTGCATTTGCGATGTCAGCGGCGACGCAGCCTTGCTCGACACCCTGATCGCCCGTCTCACCCCCGGTGGCGAGGTGGTGCTGGCGGGGTTTTACGACGCGCCGCTGTCCTTTGGTTTTCCCGCAGCGTTCATGCGCGAAGCCCGCATTCGCGTCGCAGCCCAGTGGGCGCCGCACGACCTGACCGCCGTCATCGCGCTGGCCGGTAGCGGCCAGTTGTCGCTCGACGGCTTGGTCACGCACCAGCAAGCCGTCCGCCACGCAGACGCTGCCTACCTCACTGCCTTTGGCGACTCCGCCTGTCTGAAGATGATTCTTGATTGGAGACAAGCACCATGAGTTCGAGTTCGATTCCCTCGGTGGCGCCCATGAATTTCATGCGCGAAATCTTGCGCACCGAAGCCGCGCAAGAGCCGGCGCCCGTGGCCACCGGCGCAGTAACCAAAGAAACCCAGATCATTGCCATTTACGGCAAAGGTGGCATTGGCAAAAGCTTCACGCTGGCCAACCTGAGCTACATGATGGCCCAGCAGGGCAAGAAGGTGCTGCTCATCGGTTGCGACCCCAAGAGCGACACCACCAGCCTGCTGTTCGGCGGCCGCGCCTGCCCCACCATCATCGAGACCTCGTCCAAGAAAAAGCTGGCTGGCGAAGCGGTGTCCATTGGCGACGTGTGCTTCAAGCGCGACGGCGTCTACGCCATGGAACTCGGCGGACCCGAAGTGGGCCGGGGCTGCGGTGGCCGCGGCATCATCCACGGCTTTGAATTGCTCGAAAAACTCGGCTTCCACGAGTGGGGCTTTGACTACGTGCTGCTCGACTTTTTGGGCGACGTGGTGTGTGGCGGCTTTGGTCTGCCGATTGCCCGCGACATGTGCCAAAAAGTGATCGTGGTCGCCAGCAACGACTTGCAGTCTTTGTATGTCGCCAACAACGTGTGCTCGGCGGTGGAGTATTTCCGCAAGCTCGGCGGCAATGTCGGCGTGGCCGGTATGGTCATCAACCGCGATGACGGCACGGGCGAGGCCGCCAACTTTGCCAAGCAGGTGGGCATTCCCGTGCTCTCCACCATTCCGGCCAACGAAGACATTCGCCGCAAGAGCGCCAGCTACGAAATCATCGGCCGCCCCGACTCGGTGTGGGGTCCCATGTTTGCCGAGCTGGCCGACAACGTGGGCACCTCGCTTCCGGTGCGGCCCAAGCCCATGACACAAGACGAACTGCTGGGCCTGTTTTCTGCCGCCTCGGTGGGACGGGATGTGGTGCTGGAGCCCGCCACCCAATTCGACATGTGCGGCAAAACCGAAAACACCAAGCCGACGCTTGAAGTGGTGTACGACGAAGTCTGAGCGCAGCCCCAGCACCTGCACACCCCCGCACCGGCCAGCCCACCATGAGCAAAACCATTCCTATCGTTGCAGCACCCGCAACGCCATCTGCAAGCGCCGGGACCACCGCGATTGAAGGTGACGGCATGGGCTGCCACGCCGGTGGTGAAAAGATGCTCGCCGCAGCCAAGGCCTCGGGCAAGTCCGAGGTGCTGGCGCAGTACGCCAAAGACTACCCTGCCAAGCCCGACGCCGGTCCGCACGACCAGCCCCAAAGCATGTGCCCGGCCTTCGGCTCCCTGCGTGTGGGCCTGCGCATGCGGCGCACCGCCACCATCCTGTCGGGCTCGGCCTGCTGCGTGTATGGCCTGACGTTTACCTCGCACTTTTATGGCGCGCGGCGCAGTGTGGGCTACGTGCCCTTCAATTCCGAGTCGCTGGTCACCGGCAAACTGTTTGAGGACATTCGCGAAGCGGTGTACCAGCAGGCCGACCCCGCCTTGCTTGACGCCATCGTCATCATCAACCTGTGCGTTCCCACCGCCAGCGGCGTGCCCTTGCAACTGCTTCCCAAAGACATCAATGGTGTGCGCATCATTGGCATCGACGTGCCCGGTTTTGGGGTGCCCACCCACGCTGAGGCCAAAGACGTTCTGGCCGGTGCCATGCTGAAGTACGCCCGCGAAGAGGTCATGGCTGGGCCGGTGCAAGCACCCCGCACAGGGCGCGCCGACAAGCCCACCATTGCCATGTTGGGCGAGATGTTCCCCGCCGACCCCGTCATCATCGGGCGCATGTTGGAGCCTATGGGCCTGGCAGCGGGCCCGGTGGTTCCCACCCGCGAATGGCGCGAGTTGTATGCCGCGCTGGACTGCGCCGCAGTGGCCGCCATCCACCCGTTCTACACCGCCAGCGTACGTGAGTTTGAAGCTGCAGGCCGCACGGTGGTCGGCTCGGCCCCGGTGGGCCACGACGGCACCGAAGCCTGGTTGCAGGCCATTGGCAACGCCGCCAACGTGCCCAAGGCCAAGATCGACTTGGTGAAGAACATGATGCTGCCCGCCATCCGGGCAGGGCTGGCAAAAATGCCTATCAAAGGCCGCATCACCCTGAGTGGCTACGAAGGCTCGGAGCTGCTGGTGGCACGTCTGCTGGTGGAAAGCGGTGCCGATCTGCGCTATGTGGGCAGCGCCTGCCCCCGCACCGCCTGGAGCGACCCCGACCGCGAATGGCTGGAAGCGCGCGGTGTGCAGGTGCAGTTCCGCGCCTCGCTGGAAGACGACCTGTCGGCGGT
>JBIIZY010000091.1:0-10786 GCA_044346035.1 Rhodoferax sp.
GCCTTGTAATGGCAGCAGGTAAGGAAATACGCGGCAAGATCAAATCGGTGGAGAACACCAAGAAGATCACCAAAGCCATGGAAATGGTGGCCGCATCCAAAATGCGCAAAGCGCAGGACCGGATGCGTGCCGCCCGGCCCTACAGCGAGAAGATCCTCAACATCGCATCCAATCTGGCCAAGGCGCACCCCGACTATGTGCACGCCTTCATGCAACCCAATACAGCCAACGCTGCGGGTTTCATCGTGGTGACCACTGACAAGGGTTTGTGTGGCGGTATGAACACCAACGTGCTGCGTGCGGTGACCTCCAAGTTCAGAGAACTGCAAGCGGCAGGCGTGGGTGTCAGCGCAGTTGCGGTTGGCAACAAGGGCTTGGGTTTTCTTAACCGTGTGGGTGCCAAGGTGGTGTCCCAGTCCGTGCAGCTCGGTGACAAACCTGATCTCGACAAGCTGATCGGCCCCGTAAAGGTGCTGCTCGATGCGTACGAAAGTGGAACGATCAACGCGGTGTACCTTTGCTACACCAAGTTCATCAACACCATGAAGCAAGAGGCGGTCGTGCAGCAGCTGTTGCCACTGTCGGCGTCCGACATGCACGCAGAAGCGGCTGCCAGTGGCACCCAGCGCGAATGGGACTACTTGTACGAACCCGACCCCAAGACCGTGATCGACGAGCTGCTGACACGCTATGTCGAGGCCTTGGTGTACCAAGCGGTTGCCGAGAACATGGCGTCGGAGCAGTCCGCGCGCATGGTGGCGATGAAGGCCGCTACGGACAACGCTGGCAGCGTGATTGCAGACCTCAAGCTGGTTTACAACAAGACCCGCCAGGCAGCGATCACGAAAGAGCTCTCCGAAATCGTGGCAGGCGCTGCAGCGGTTTAAGACCTGCGCCTTCCAACCCACAAGTAACCCGTAAAGATTTTATTTTTGGAGCAAAAAATGGCTCAAGCTAACTCCCAAGTACAGGGAAAAATTGTTCAGTGCATCGGTGCGGTGGTCGACGTGGAGTTCCCGCGCGACAAGATGCCCGGCATTTACGACGCCCTGAAGATGGACGGCTCCTCTCTCACTCTGGAGGTTCAGCAGCAGTTGGGTGACGGCATCGTTCGCACCATTGCGCTGGGTTCCTCCGACGGTCTGCGCCGCGGCATGGTGGTACAGAACACCGAGAAGCCGATCATGGTGCCGGTGGGCCAAGCCACGCTGGGACGCATCATGGATGTGCTGGGTGCACCCATTGACGAGCGTGGCCCGGTAGATGCGAGCCTGCACATGTCCATCCACCGCAAAGCACCAGCCTACGACGAGTTGAGCCCCTCACAGGAGCTGCTGGAAACCGGTATCAAGGTGATTGACTTGGTGTGCCCGTTTGCCAAGGGCGGCAAAGTCGGTCTGTTCGGTGGAGCGGGCGTGGGCAAGACCGTGAACATGATGGAACTCATCAACAACATCGCCAAGGCCCACAGCGGCCTGTCGGTGTTTGCCGGTGTGGGTGAGCGTACCCGCGAAGGCAACGACTTCTACCACGAGATGGCCGACTCGGGCGTGGTGAACCTCGAGGACCTGCCCCAGTCCAAAGTGGCCATGGTGTACGGCCAGATGAACGAGCCGCCCGGCAACCGTCTGCGCGTTGCGCTGACTGGCCTGACCATTGCCGAGTCTTTCCGCGACGAGGGCCGCGACGTGCTGTTCTTTGTGGACAACATTTACCGGTACACACTGGCCGGAACCGAAGTGTCCGCACTGTTGGGCCGCATGCCTTCGGCCGTGGGTTACCAGCCGACGCTGGCCGAGGAAATGGGCCGCTTGCAAGAGCGCATTACCTCCACCAAAGTGGGCTCCATCACCTCCATCCAAGCGGTGTACGTGCCCGCCGATGACTTGACCGACCCCTCTCCAGCCACCACCTTTGCCCACTTGGACTCGACCGTGGTGTTGTCGCGTGATATTGCATCCCTGGGTATCTATCCTGCGGTGGACCCACTGGATTCCACCAGCCGCCAGCTCGACCCCAATGTCGTCGGCTTGGAGCACTACAACACCGCCCGCGCGGTGCAGGGTACCTTGCAGCGTTACAAAGAGCTGCGCGACATCATCGCGATTTTGGGTATGGACGAGCTCGCCCCAGAAGACAAGCTCACCGTGGCGCGGGCCCGCAAAATTCAGCGTTTTCTGTCGCAGCCCTTCCATGTGGCCGAAGTGTTTACCGGCTCGCCCGGCAAGTACGTCACCTTGGCCGAGACCATTCGCGGCTTCAAGATGATTGTTTCTGGCGAGTGCGATCACTTGCCTGAGCAGGCGTTTTACATGGTTGGAACCATCGACGAAGCGTTCGAAAAAGCCAAGAAGGTGTAAGCCATGAACACTATCCGTGTTGATGTGGTCAGTGCCGAGGAGTCCATCTTCTCTGGAGAAGCGCGTCGCGTTGTGCTCCCCGGTGAAGCTGGAGAGCTGGGCATCTTGGCGCGCCACACGCCCTTGATCACGCGCATCAAGCCGGGCTCTGTGCGCATCGAGAAGGCCGATGGGACTGAAGAGTTCGTTTTTGTCTCTGGCGGCATTTTGGAGGTGCAGCCAGACTGTGTGACGGTGCTTTCTGACACCGCCATCCGTGGCAAAGACCTGGATGAAGAGCGTGCCAGTTCCGCCAAACTGGCCGCAGAAGAAACCCTGAAGAACGCCAAGGGCGACATCAACATCGCCCGCGCGCAGTCCGAGTTGGCCATCATGGCGGCCCAGGTTGCGGCATTTCGCAGGTTTCGCAGCCGCAAGTAGCCTGCATTCCCGCGTGGCCCCGCAAAACCGCCTTCGGGCGGTTTTTGTTTTTGTTATCGGTGAAAATCCCGGCACCATGTCCAGAAGCAAAGCCCATCTCCACGCCGCCGCCTTCGGTGGCACGCCAGACGATGTGGAGGCCGCGTTCTACGAGGCGCTGCGCAGTGGCGATACTGACAAGCTCATGTCGTGCTGGGCGGATGACGACGACATTGTTTGTATCCACCCTGGCGGGCCGCGTGTGGTGGGCACGGGCGCCATCCGCACCTCCTTTGATTCCTTGTTCGCCCATGGCGGCACGGTTCAGGCCCGGCCTGAGCACATTCGCAAAGTCGACGCGCTGGCCAGTGCGGTACACCACGTGCTTGAAAAAGTAGAGGTCTCGACCCCACAGGGTACGGCATACGCCTACGTATTGGCGACCAACGTGTACCACAAGACCGCACAAGGCTGGCGCATGGTAGTGCACCATGCAAGTCCCGGGACCCAAGGCGAGCTGCTCGAAGTCAGCCAAGCGCCGCAGGTGCTGCACTGAGCGGGCGCGTGTTGGAATACACCGCACCATGGTGGCTGCCTGGAGGCCACACGCAGACCATTTGGTCCGCGCTGTTCGCACACCAAGCGACACCGCCCAAGCCCGAATACACCCGGGTGCGTTGGACCAGCCCAGACCAAGACTTCATCGACGTGGACTGGTTGCAGCGCCTCCCGCGCATGGTTACCGCACCCGAAGTAGAAGGTACGCTGCTGGTGCTGTTTCATGGTCTTGAAGGCACCTCGCGCAGCCACTATGCAAGCGGCTTCGCAGACTTCGCCCGCGCTTTGGGGCTGGACTTTGCGGTACCGCATTTTCGTGGTTGCAGCGGCGAGCTCAATCTGGCCCCCCGTGCCTACCACTCGGGGGACTATGCAGAGATTGACTGGATTCTGAGGCGCTTTCGCCAAGCGCATCGCGGCCCGATGCTGGCGGTGGGTGTCTCATTGGGTGGCAACGCCCTGCTGCGCTGGGCGCAGGAGTCGGGCGCACAGGCTGCAAAAACGGTGGACGCGGTTGCGTCGGTCAGTGCGCCGGTCGATTTGGCTGCCAGCGGTCACGCCATGGGGCGGGGCTTTAACCGGCAGGTATACACCCGCATGTTTTTGCAAACCATGAAGCCCAAAGCCCTGCAAAAGCTGCATCAGCACCCAGGCCTGTTTGACCGCACTGCGTTGGAGGATGCGCGCGATCTGTATGCCTTCGACAACGTGTTCACCGCGCCTTTGCACGGCTTCAAAAACACCGAAGACTACTGGCTGCGCGCTTCTGCAAAGCCGCATTTGCACCGCATTCGAGTTCCAGCCTTGGTGCTCAATGCCCGCAACGATCCATTTGTGCCCGCCGCCAGCCTGCCAAGCCCGCGGCAGCTGGGTGCTTATGTGACCGCATGGCAACCCGACCATGGCGGCCATGTGGGGTTTCCTAGTAGCACAGCCCCGGGCAATGTGCGCTACATGCCCTACGCGGTGGGGCAGTGGTTGATGCAGCACCGCAGTCACGGAGGAGCGTGATGGATTCCATCGTGGAACAGGCCATGCAAAAGTGGCCCAACGTACCCCACTGCTACGGCTGGTTGGGCCTCGACGCCCGGGGCAACTGGTACATGCGCGACGACGCTGCGCAGGCCCGAGGTGCTTTTGTCAGCGGTCTGCCGGGAGCCAAGGGCAGCATGCTAAAGCACGACAAACTCATCGCGTTCATCGAACGCAACTACGGCTGTGACGGCCAGGGGCAGTGGTACTTTCAGAATGGGCCGCAGCGGGTGTACGTGGAGCTAGAAGCGACGCCCTGGGTGCTGCGCGTCGATCACCTGCAGCGCATTTGCACACACGACGGGCGCTCAACACAGTGCATCGCGGCGCTGGTGGACAACCAAGGGTGGCTGTATCTGCAAACCCCGCTGGGCTTGGGCGTGGTGCACACCCAAGACATGGTGCATGCAGCTGAGGCCATCGCTTCGGGCCTGTGGTCATTAACAGAAGTGGAGCGTGCCAACTTGCCGCTCCAGCACGGCTATGTAGTCAGCCCCCAGGCGGCGCATAAAGACCGCCGCGCGGAGTCATTGCAAACAGGCGCTATTGCGCCGCAGGTGCCTCAGGCTTAGCAGGCTCGGCGAACTTGCCGCCTGCGCTATTGACCATGTACACCACGGCGCGTCCGAGCTCGTAATCTGAGAGCTCGCCGCCACCCTGCGCACCCATGTTGCCCTTGCCTTTGAGGACGGATGTCAACAGCGCGTCGTAGCCAGTCTTGATGCGCGCCGCCCAAACACCGGCATCGCCAAACTTGGGTGCGCCCGCAACACCGTTGTCATGGCAGGCTGCGCACTGGACCTTGTACGCATCGGCACCAGATTTCATCTCGCGGTTGGCATCCAGTATGGCAACGACCCCCACCTTTTGAATGCGCTCTGCTACCGCTTTTTCGGTATTGACCGCACCGGCGGCAGGTTTGTTGCCTGAATTCACAAAGTACACCAAGCCGATGATGATGAACACAGGAATCACAAACGAAAAGAACACCGCCACCAGCAGTTGCTTGGGGTTCTTGATCGGACCGGTGTGATCCTCATCCTGGGTGCTTGCGGTGTGGGGTTCGCTCATGATTTCCTTCGGTCGCGTACGGGTGGAATTGGACCGGCGATTATAGCGAGGCCACCCACCGAAACCCCCTACAATGCGGCCACGCGACGCTACGTCGCTGTGCGGCTGTAGCTCAGTGGATAGAGTATTGGCCTCCGAAGCCAAGGGTCGTGGGTTCGATCCCCGCCAGCCGCACCAGCGCTGCGCTGCAGACGCCACCCACCACCACCACCACCCAAACTATTGCTCCCGACGCTTTACGCGGCCACAGCCTCGGGCTCAGTGACGCCCAAGGCGTCAAGCGCGGCCGCCAAGTGGGCTACGCTGCGTTGTGCGTTGTGCAACTTTTCCAAGCCGAACAGGCCTACGCGAAAGGTCATGAAGTCGGCGGGCTCATCGCATTGCAGCGGCACACCCGCTGCAGTTTGCAGGCCGAGTGCCAAAAACTTTTTGCTGTTTTGGATGTCGGCGTCGCCGGTGTAACTCACCACCACGCCCGAGGCTTTGAAACCCTCGGCCGCCACGCTGTGAATGCCACGCCGCTCAAACAGCGCACGCACGGCGGCACCCAGCGCGATTTGCTCTTGGCGCACCTTCTCGAAGCCATACTTTTGGGTCTCCAGCATCACCTCGCGCAGGCGCGTGAGCGCGTCGGTGGGCATGGTGGTGTGGTAGGCGTGGCCGCCTTTTTCGTAGGTCTCCATGATTTGCAACCACTTCTTGAGGTCGCAGGCGAAGCTGGAGCTGGTGGTGCTGTCAATGGCTGCACGCGCCCGTGCGCTAAGCATGACCATGGCGCAGCAAGGCGATCCACTCCAGCCTTTTTGCGGTGCGCTCACCAGCACGTCGACCCCGGTGGCTTCCATGTTGACCCACAGCGCGCCGGAGGCAATGCAGTCCAGCACAAACAGGCCGCCCACCGCATGCACCGCATCGGCCACGGCGCGCAGGTAGTCGTCGGGCAGGATCATGCCGGCGGAGGTTTCCACGTGCGGCGCGAACACCACGTCGGGGCGCTGCGCGTGGATGGTGGCCACCACTTCCGCGACGGGGCAAGGTACCCACGGCGAATGCTTGTCGGTGCCGGTGCGGCGGGCCTTGAGTACGGTGGACTCCGACGGGATGTTGCCCATGTCAAAAATTTGGGTCCAGCGGTAGCTGAACCAGCCATTGCGAATGACCAGCGCCTTCTTGCCAGTTGCAAACTGGCGCGCCACCGCTTCCATGCCAAAGGTGCCACTGCCCGGCACCAGCGCCACGCTGGGTGCGTGGTACACCTCTTTCAAGATGCCAGAGATGTCTTTCATGACGCCTTGGAAGCGCTGAGACATGTGGTTGAGCGCGCGGTCGGTGTAAACGACCGAGAACTCAAGCAGTCCGTCGGGGTCGATGTGGGGTACGAGTCCTGGCATGGTGTTCTCCGGTTGCGTTCGAACTTTAGGTGCACTTTGGGGCGCAAAGCCTAGCACGCCGGCAGGCGCTGCGCATCGGGTGAAACGCGGCGCAGCCGTCTGCCCCAAATGGGCAACTACACAAATCCGCGCACCGGCAGCGCGGCGTCACGTTGAATCCAGTTGGTCGGTGCGTAGGCGCAGCGGGCGTCGGTCGCATGCAGCGTGTAGGCGTGGCGCGACAGGGCGGAGCGGTTGGGCGCGCTGTAGTGCGGCAGCAGTCCATGGAAAACCACCAGCGTTCCGGCTTGTACTTCCAGGGGTACTGCGGTGTGTGGACCGGGCCAAGGCGTGTCGTTGAGCTGCTGCATGGTGATGGTGTCGCCATGGCGCACAAAGCGCTCGCGCAGCGGCGTTCGGTGGCCGCCGGGTTGCACCCACAGGCAGCCGTTGTTGCGCGTGGCATCTTCCAGGGCAAACCAAAAAGTGGTGACGCTGGTGGGCGTGGTGTCAAAAAACGTGGCGTCTTGGTGCCAGCCGACTTCGCCGCCAATACCGGGCTGCTTGAAGATGTACATGGACTGCCAGATGCGCGGCTCAGCCAGGCCCACACCACGTGCCACCGCATCGAGCGCATCCCCGTGCGAGAAGTCGGCAAAGACGGGATCGAGGTCGTGCATGGCGTGACCGATTTTGTTGATCGACAGTGCCTTGGCTTGCTTGAGGCTGCCGTCAGGCGCGAAGGCTTCTTCCTCGAAAAAGCAGCGCACCTGGGTGGCAGAGTCCAGAAAATAGCGGTCGATGCTGCGCACCTGGTCATTGGTGGTGAACACAGCGCTACCGTCGTGGGGGTCGAAGTCGTCCACGATGCGCAGGGCGCGCTCGCGCAGAGCTGCCATTGCAGCAGCCGATTTGAACTGGGGCAGAACCAGGTAGCCATCACGGCGAAAGCTTTGCAATTGTTCGGTGGTCAGCATGGCGGACTCGCTCGGAAAAAAGCCAAAATGGTGCCGCGCCAGTATAGGCAGCAGCGGTTGCAGCAGTCCGCCGGTGCAAGCGCCTTTGGCGCCAGGCCAACACTGCCATCGCTACCTGCACAATCCAGACCACGGTCCAAACCACCACCCACTACGCACCACCACCTTTGCGCGCACCCAACTGTGAACATCCAACCCTTGATTGAACTCACCCGTGGCGACCTGCCCGAATGCCTGCACTTGGGCGCAGTGGCCGTGGTCAACACCCGCGGCCAGGTGACCGCGCAGGTTGGCGACCCGCACCTGCTGACCTTCACCCGCTCCACCCTCAAAGCCTTGCAAGCGCTGCCGTTTGTCCAGGCAAACGGGCCTGAGCAATTCGGGTTCAGTACCGCGCAAGTCGCCCTGCTGTGCGCCAGCCACAACGGCGAAGCCATGCACGTCGCAGCCGCCGAGGCCATGTTGGCCCAGGCGGGGCTGACCTACAAAGCATTGCGCTGCGGTTGCCACGTTCCGGGCATTTTCACCTTGCTGGACAAGTCACCGCCTGAAGGCTTGGTCTATGACGAACGCCACAACAACTGCAGTGGCAAGCACGCCGGCTTTCTGGCGCACTGCGTGCAAAACGGCTGGAGCCAAGACGACTACATCGCCCCCGATCACCCTTTGCAGCAGGCCATTCGACGCGATGTCGCGCGCGCCGTGGGGATGGACGCCGACCAGCTGAAAATGGGCATCGATGGCTGCTCTGCGCCCAATTACGCCATGCCCTTGTCCAAGCTGGCCTATGGCTATGCGCGCCTGGCCAGCGGCGCCGCAGACAGCGAGTTTGGCGAGAGTTTTGCGCAGCTGTCTGCGGCCATGACCGCGCACCCCGAGATGGTCAGCGGCACCGGGCGCAACGACCTCGACTTTGTGCGCGCTGGACGTGGCGATTGGGTCAGCAAAGTGGGTGCGGATGGCGTGCAGGTGGTGGGCAGCAAGAGTCGCGAAGAAGCGTTTGCCATCAAAGTTATCGACGGCAACAAACCCGCTTTGTTTGCTGCCAGCGTGGAGGTGCTCGACCAGTTGGGTTGGCTCGACGATGCGCAGCGCGCGCAGCTGGCGCCGTGGCGCGCTGCCAGCTTGCGCAATGCGCGCGGCTTGCAAGTCGGCGAGCGCCGCAGCGTTTTTCAACTCCGCACCGGATAAATCTATGCACCACCACATCAGCCTGATTGGCGCGCCCACCGACATCGGCGCGGGCGTGCGTGGCGCCAGCATGGGGCCCGAGGCCTTGCGCGTGGCCCAGATTGCCAGCGCCCTGCAAGCCCACGGCCTGGAGGTACACGACCGCGGCAACTTGGTAGGCCCCAGCAACCCCTGGTTGCCTGCGGTTGACGGCTACCGCCACCTGCCCGAAGTGGCCGCTTGGAACCAGACGCTGCACAACGCGGTGTACGCCGAGTTGCAAGGCGGGAGCCTGCCCATCGTGCTGGGCGGCGACCACTGCCTGGCCATTGGCAGCATCAGTGCGGTGGCGCGCCACTGCCGCAATGTCGGCAACAAGCTGCGGGTGATCTGGTTGGACGCACACGCCGACTTCAACACCAACGCGCTCACGCCCAGCGGCAATATCCACGGCATGCCGGTGGCTTGTCTGTGTGGTCACGGCCCCGCCGTGCTGACCGGCATTGGCGGACACACACCGGCGATCCAGTCCGCCTGGGTGCGTCAGGTGGGCATACGCAGCGTGGACGCGGGCGAAAAGCGCTTGGTGCACGCCCACGACCTGGACGTGTTCGACATGCGCTTCATCGACGAGATGGGCATGCGCGCAGCGATGCAGCAGGCCCTCGCCGGACTGGACGAGGCCACCCACCTGCATGTGAGTTTTGATGTGGACTTTCTGGACCCCGACATCGCCCCTGGGGTAGGCACCACCGTGCGCGGCGGCCCCACCTACCGCGAGGCCCAACTCTGCATGGAAATGATCGCCGACACTGGCCGCATGGCCTCGCTGGACGTGATGGAACTCAACCCCGCATTGGACGAGCGCAACCGCACTGCCGAGGTGGCGGTGGACTTGATCGAGTCGCTGTTTGGCAAAAGCACCTTGATGCGCAAGTAGGGCGCGGCCACTGGTCTTTGGCGGTGCTTGGTGTGCCGTTCGCCGCCAGCGGCATTGCGCCAAAGGGCGAGCGCGAGCGCCGCAGCACCGGCAGGCAATTTAGGGCGCCGCGCTTCCCGTTCCAATGCGCCCCTCTTCCACCGCATGGCATGCCACCCGCACGCCGCCGAGCTGTTGCAGCACTGGACGCTCTGCGCTGCAGCGTGCATTCGCATGGGGGCAACGCGGATGAAAGGCACAGCCGCTGGGTGGACTCAGCGGGTTGGGCACCTCGCCCGACACGGGGGTGCGGGCACGGCCCGTGTCATGCATCTTCGGGATGGCGTCGAGCAGCATGCGCGTGTAGGGGTGGCGCGGCGTGTCGAAGAGCACGTGCTTGTCAGCCAACTCCACCAAGCGCCCCAGGTACATGACTCCCACCTGGTCGCTCACGTGCCGTACCACGGCCAGGTTGTGGCTGATAAACAAGTAGGTTAGTCCGCGCTCGCGCTGCAGCGCCTTCATGATGTTGAGCACCTGCGCCTGCACACTAACGTCCAGCGCAGAGGTGGGCTCATCGCAGACCAAAAACTCGGGCTCGGTCGCCAGTGCCCGGGCAATTGAGATGCGCTGGCGCTGTCCACCAGAGAACTGGTGCGGGTATTTGGCCATGTCCTGCGGATTCAAGCCCACCGACTGCAGCAGGCCAGCGACCTTTTGGTGCACCGCATCGTCCTCATGCAAGAGTGCGTGCTCACGCAGCGGCTCGGCGATGATGTCCCCCACGGTCCAGCGCGGGTTGAGGCTGGCGTAGGGGTCCTGAAAAATCATCTGGATGCGCCGGCGCAACAAGTTGCCGTCTGCGGAATTGAAAACCGCGTGCGCGTTTTGGCCGTCAAACTCGAAGCTGCCCCGGCTGGGCTTGTACAG
>JBIIZY010000246.1:0-3202 GCA_044346035.1 Rhodoferax sp.
TCAAAACCGGCACCATCGCGTTCGACGGCAAACCCATCCACAACGCCACGCCCTACGAGCGCGCCCGCGCAGGTATTGGCTTTGTGCCGCAGGGCCGCGAGATCTTTGCGCGCCTGACCGTGCAAGAGAATTTGGAGATGGGGCTGGCGTACAAGAAGGCCGGCACGGCGATTCCCGCCGAGCTGTTTGATCTGTTTCCGGTGCTTGCGCAAATGCTCAAGCGCCGTGGCGGCGACCTCTCGGGTGGCCAGCAGCAGCAACTCGCCATCGCCCGCGCACTGGCGGCCAAGCCGCGCCTCTTGGTGCTGGATGAACCCACCGAGGGCATCCAGCCCAGCATCATCAAAGACATAGGCCGGGTCATCCGCATGCTGGCCGACCGCGGCGACATGGCCATCGTGCTGGTGGAGCAGTACTACGACTTTGCGCAGGCGCTGGCGGACGACTACATCGTCATGGAGCGCGGCGCGGTGCTGGCCCACGGCAAAGGCCCCAACATGGAAATTGATGGGGTGCGCCAGCTGGTGGGGATTTAGCGCCCTGCTATGGTTGCGTCTTTCCCGCAACGCCCAAGGACGCATCATGCAAGCCGTTTGGAACAACACCGTGATTGCCGAGAGCAACGACACCGTCTTGGTGGAAGGCAACCACTACTTCCCCGAGAGTTCGCTCAAGCGCGAGTTCATCGTGTTTAGCAACCACAAAACCAGTTGTGCATGGAAGGGGCAGGCCAGTTACTACTCGCTCCAAGTCAACGGCGAGGTCAATACTGATGCCGTGTGGTACTACGCCGACCCCAAGCCCGAAGTCGAACACATTCGCGGACGCGTGGCGTTTTGGAAGGGCGTAAAGGTGGGCTAAGGCCTTGGATGCGCCAGGGCGCGCCAGGACCGGCTAAACCGCTGGGGTGCTTAAGGCGCGCGGCGCAAGGCGACCACCAGCTCTTTGGCCAAGCCTGCACGCAGTTCGGGGCGCACATGGCGCCCCAAGAAGACGCTGTGGCCTTGTCCGCGCAGCTCAATCAGGGCCGAGGCCGCAGCAGGTGCATGTACCTGCACCCACTGCCGCTGGAAAACGGTGTGCGTGACGCGGCCGGCCTGCTCAATTTCCACCTCCAGTTGGTCGCCTGCCAATCGCAGCCGTTCGCCGTCGGTGGCGCGGCGCGCGTAGAGCAAAAAGGCGATGCCCACCACCACCAACTCCAGCACGGCAAAGGGTGCCACCAGCGGGGCTCCGTGCAACCAAAAGCCGGTGGCGACCACCACCGCAATGGCGCACAGCGACGCATACAGCGCAGCCAATTGGCGCGGCGTGACCGAGCAGTTGCGCACCAGGTGCCAGCGCAGGCCTTGCGCATCGGCCACCGCAAACCGCCAAGCCGCCTCCCGCATCAGAACGCCACCGAGGCCAGGGCGGCGGCCATGCAACTGATAACTGCAACCGCCGTGAGCCGCAGCCGCATGGGCAGCCACCCGGCCAACCCTAACCGCGGGTACACCACCCGGTCCACGCCAAAGCACGCCATCAACAAAGCCGCCAGTATCAACAGGGCGCTTGCTGCATTGGCTAGCAAGGCCAGCCAAGCCACCAAACTGGGAACCACGCCCCAGGCCAACAGACGCGCTGGGTCCACATCGTCACGGTGCA
Organism: Rhodoferax sp.; assembly: GCA_044346035.1. Taxonomy (GTDB): domain Bacteria; phylum Pseudomonadota; class Gammaproteobacteria; order Burkholderiales; family Burkholderiaceae_C; genus Allorhodoferax. Next base: position 1,648 of record JBIIZY010000246.1, read on the forward strand.
TCGCCGCGCCCCAGTGCAGGGCGCCTACAAAGCTGGCAATGGTGGCTGCGTAGGCGGCCAAGGCGTGCAGTACATCGCTCCGGTAGGGCGCTGGCACGAACCAGCTCGCCACGGCCAAGCCCACAAAGGGAATCAGCCCGCCAAAGCCCAACAGGGCGGCAGTGCCGCTGGGCGTGCCAGGCGCTGTGGTGTTCATGTGCGCGCGTCGGGCAGGGGTGTGTTGGTTTGCTGTGCGGAGGGGGCGGATGACCCGCTTGCGGCTTGGGCAGCTACTTCTGAGGGGTGGCACATGGTGTGGCCATTCCACACCTGCCCGCACCAGCAGCGTCCTTGCGCATCGATGATGCAGGTGCCTGTGCCGCAGCAGCGGTCGTCTTCTTGCATGGGGTGCTCCTTTATTTGTTGGTGCTTGGCCCGGCACCTCGGTGGTGGGGTGCGCTACATGGCGTCGGCGCGGCGGTGATTTTCCTTGAATCTGTGCGCGTAAATGGCCATGAGGGCATTGCCCTGGCGTTGCCCGACCAGTGGATGAAGAAGTGAAGCCAATAGACGTATACCTGCTGGGTGCTGAGGCGATGTTGCGTGGTCCGAATGAGCTGGCGGCGCTGGTCTAAGATTCGGGTGGACTGCAGCGCAGGGGTGCTGGGTTTCACAGAGCTTTTATAGCTGTACATTCATACAGTTTATTGAGCGCTAAGCCAAGCTGCAAGCCACTTTACGGAGGGAGACATGACCAACTTATGGAGCAGCGCCCAACTTATAGAGCAGGTTTTGCTCTATACATTACGTTAGGCTTCCCAATGACCAACCGCCGGCCTATCAGCGAACGCCTCACCGAGGAGCTCGAGCGTCTAGCCTTTGAACACCACGACCAGTGCGTCAGTTGTGGCTACGCCTTCAAGGAAGCGGATACGACACATTGGGGATACAACAAGTCCGGAGATGCAGCGTACGTCTGTGACACCTGCGCCGGCGAGCTTAGTGAAGTGGCGCAGCGGGTCTACTTCATGGAAAGACCTTATGCGGTGCCTTCAGAATCAACCTCTCTGTGGCGGTATATGGACTTCACAAAATTCGTGAGTCTTCTCTCCACAAAGTCCTTGTACTTTCCAAGCGCGGCCTCGTTTCAAGACCCGTTCGAGGGTGCAAAAGGCCTCCGCAAGCACAAGCAGGGCTGGGACGACCATTTTCTTGAGTTCTTCCGGAGGGCCGTACGAAGCGTACCTGTAGAGATCCGGCCGACTCTGTCTGAAGACGAGATTGAGTCAGAGGCACAGCGCCTCCTGAAGGACCTGGAGGTGGGCGGAGAGCTCGACCGAACTCGCACCTTCATCAGTTGCTGGCATGAAAATGAACACGAGTCTGAAGCAATGTGGAGGTTGTATTCAACGTCGATCGACTATGCCATTGCAATTCGCACAACCTACAAACTGGACTTGACCCGTTTCCACGGACGCTATGAGCTTCTTCATTGAAGCTCGTGGATTATCTGATGTTCAACGGTATTGATTTTTTCCTGATGTTTCCTCTCGAAGTTGTTGGGTGACAGGTAATT
>JBIIZY010000269.1:0-3201 GCA_044346035.1 Rhodoferax sp.
ATTTGCAATTATTCCTATAGCATTTTGGCTATTCAATTTAGCTAATTATGAAAATATGATTTTTGCGATGGCATCTTTACAAAATAATACAATAGTACTATTTGTTTTGTATTCATTTTTTTGGGCTAGCAAACCTAAAATTAATCTAAATAGTTTTATACATATTTCAATAGGTTCTTTAATTTCAATTTACACCTCTGGAAGTGGCGTATTTGCATCAATCTTTATAGTTTTTATACTAATATTCAAAGACAACAAAAACAAGTATTTGTACTTAACTATATTATTGGAAGTCGTTTTTATTATCACTTTTTTTTATATTCATCAATCAAGTGATATACACATTTTGGAATTACTACTTAACTCTAAAACAAATTTGATAGCATTTATATTAACGTTTTTTGGAAACGTTTTTACATTTTTACCATCTCCTAATTACTTTAATTTAATATATCTTCAAGCAATTTTACCTTTAATAATTGGAGTCTTTATAACTTTGTATTTTTTTTATCTAACATACAAAAAGTATTATATCCAAAATTCATTTATCTTCAGTACACTTGCTTTTTTTTTATTTTTAGCTTGTCTAACTGCATTAACTAGAATACATATGGATTTTCATTATGCAACGTCTGTAAGATATAGAATAATGGGCATTATTGTTTTTTGCTGCATAATCATTTCCTTATTTCAGGTTATACATTCTAAAAAAACGTTAAAAATCCTTTCCTCAGGACTTATAATATTAGCACTATTTTACAATTTTTCAAATTTGAAAGCATTAAACATTATGCATAGTTCTATTAGTAGTTCATTTGAAAACTACATAAATACCAATCAAAATTACTTATGGAGTCATAATCAAGAAGAAACAAAAAATTTACTTAAGGAACTAACCAATGCAAAGATCTATGAATACAATCCCAATGTCTTATTTTATAACAAAATTGGTGAATATTCTCAAAACAAAATAACAACAAATAATCTTGTAGCAACCATAGGTAGTATTATAGATAGAACAAATGTATTAAAAATTTCAGGATATATGTTCTTCCAAAATTCAAGTTCAATAAATCAAACTAAGTTCATCTTGTTGGAATCCGACAAAAAGAAATACTATATAAAATGTTATATGGAAGAACGAGAAGATGTAAATGAATATTTTAAAACTAATGATAAGGGATATTCTGGATTTAAATGTTACATTGACAAAAACAAATTAGAGAAAGGAACTTATAATTTAAAATTAATGATATTAGATAATGGTAATGAATATGTAAATGACGTAAAAATCACAATTAATAATTAACATTTAAATAAAAATAATGAGAATAGCGATTATAACTGGATCTTCAGGATTAATTGGAGGTGAGTCTGTAGAGTTTTTAGCAGATAAATTTGATAAAATTATTGGTATTGATAATAATCTTCGGTCTTATTTTTTTGGAGAAGAGGGTTCTACAATATGGAATAAGACAAGATTAGAAGAAAAGTTCGATAATTTCAAAAATTATAACTGTGATATCAGAGACTATTCCTCTCTAGAAAAAATTTTTCAAGAATATGGCAACGACATAAAGCTTATTATTCATACTGCTGCACAACCGAGTCATGATTGGGCAGCCAAAGAACCATTGACAGATTTTGGAGTTAATGCTACAGGAACTCTAAATATGCTAGAGCTATTCAGAATTCAATGCCCAAATGCCGTATTTATATTTACATCAACTAATAAAGTATATGGGGATACGCCCAATTATTTACCATTAATTGAATTGGAAAAAAGATGGGAAATAGATACAAATCATCCTTTTTATGAATATGGTATAGATGAGTCAATGAGTATAGACCAGACTAAACATTCTGTATTTGGGGCAAGCAAAGTAGCAGCCGATGTTATGGTTCAAGAATATGGAAAATACTTTGGATTAAAGACAGGGGTGTTTAGAGGGGGATGTCTAACTGGCCCTAACCATTCCGGAGCACAATTACATGGATTTTTAGCATATCTAATGAAATGTGCTATTAATAAAAACATATATACCATTTTTGGATATAAAGGAAAACAAGTAAGGGACAATATTCATAGCTATGATTTGGTAAATATGTTTTGGCATTTTTATCAAAATCCAACCCCAGGAGAAGTATATAACGCTGGAGGAGGTAGATATTCAAATTGCTCAATGCAAGAAGCTATAGAATTATGCGAAAAAATATCTGGGAATAAAATGAATTTTCAATATGCAGAAAATAACAGGATAGGCGACCATATCTGGTATATATCTGATGTAAACAAATTTAAGTCACATTATCCAGGATGGGATTGGATATTTAACTTAGAGCAAACATTAATTGAAATGTATGATAATATGATAAAAAGATATTAAAAATGAAATTGAGTATCGTCATTCCTGCATATAATGAAGAAGAGTCTATATCGGAAACTTTAGAAAATCTATATGATGTTTTAGAAAAAAATCGTTTGGATTTTGAAATATTAGTTATAAATGATAATTCAAAAGATAATACATTGGGAGTATTGGAATTACTTTCTAAAAAATTTCCAAAAATTAAATATGAGACAAATAATGGACTTAATGGTTTTGGATATGCTATTAGATATGGATTAGAAAGATTTACAGGTGATTGTGTTGCCATTATGATGGCAGATTTATCAGACTCTCCTCAAGATTTGATAAAATATTATAATACAATGTTAGAAAAAAATGTTGATTGTGTATTTGGTTCTCGTTGGATAAAAGGAGGCGAAGTAATTGAATACCCAAAACACAAAAAAATTATAAATCGAATAGCTAATAGAATTATTCAAATTGTAATGAATATAAGATACAATGACACTACAAATGCATTCAAATTATATAAAAAAGAAGTAATTAAAGGAGTTCAACCAATATTAGCACCACATTTTAACTTGACAATAGAGCTACCTCTAAAAGCCATAATCAGAGGGTTCTCGTTTGAGATAGTTCCTAATTCTTGGACTAATAGAAAATTTGGAGTCTCAAAACTTAAAATTAAAGAAATGGGAAGTCGTTATTTTTTCATACTTTTGTATTGTTTTATAGAAAAATATTTTTCAAGAGGGGATTATAAAAGGAAAGATGACAATTAAAAATACTAAATGATCCAAGTTATTCAAAAACTTTTTCAAAAATATTTTGATTTCTTCATTTTTGGAGT
>JBIIZY010000092.1:0-10775 GCA_044346035.1 Rhodoferax sp.
CTGAGTTTGTACTGGCTCGCAAACACGCCCAGGCTGCCCAGGGTCTGGTGGCCGATGCCGCGCTTGGGGGTGGTGACTGCGCGCAAAAACGCGGGGTCGTCGTCGTTGTTGGCCCACAGCCGAAACCAGGCGCACAGGTCGCGGATTTCGGCGCGGTCAAAAAAGCTTTGGCCACCCGACACCTTGTACGGAATATTGGCCTTGCGCAGCGCTTTTTCGAAGGGCTTGGCCTGGTGGTTGGCGCGGTAGAGCACCGCAAAGTCGCGGAACTCGCGGAACTGCGCACCGGCCTGCGCCAGGCCGCCTTCCACACGCAAACTTTGGATGCGGGCCACTGCGCGCTCGGCCTCGTGCTCCTCGTTGTCGGCGTCCACCACCCGCACCGGTTCGCCCTCGCCCAAATCGCTCCACAGGTTCTTGGGAAAGAGCTTGGGGTTGGGGGCTATCACGTTGTTGGCGGCCCGCAAAATCGCGCTGGTGGAGCGGTAGTTTTGCTCCAGCGTGATGACTTTCAGGTCGGGGAAATCCAGCGGCAGTTTTTTCAGGTTGTCCAGGGTCGCGCCGCGCCAGCCGTAGATGGACTGGTCGTCGTCGCCCACTGCAGTAAAGCGCACGCCGCGCGTGCCGCCACCCACCAGCAGCTTGAGCATTTCGTACTGGGTGGCGTTGGTGTCTTGGTATTCGTCGACCAGGATGTGGCCCATCTGCGCTTGCCACTTTTGGCGTACCTCCGGGTGGTTTTGCAGCATCTTGAGCGGCAGGCTGATCAGGTCGTCAAAGTCCACGCTTTGGTAGGCGCTTAGCCGCTCTTCGTAGCGGCCCATTACCACCGCAATCTGGCGCGCGGTGTCGTCGCTGGCCTGGGCCAGTGCCTGGGCCGCATTGAGCCCCGCACTTTTCCAGGCGCTGATGGCCCACTGCCACTGGCGCGCGGTGGCGGCGTCGGTGCTGCCACCGGCGTCTTTGAGGATGCTGGTTACATCGTCGGTATCCAGAATGCTGAACTCGGGCTTGAGGCCCAGCACCGCGCCGTCCTGGCGCAGCATGCGCACGCCCAGCGCGTGGAAGGTGCACACCACCACCTCTTTGGCCGCCTTGCCGATCAAGCCTTTGGCGCGCTCGCGCATTTCAGCGGCGGCTTTGTTGGTGAAGGTGATGGCCGCCACGTTTTTGGGCGCCATGCCGCTTTGAATCAAGCGGGCAATCTTGTGCGTAATCACCCGCGTCTTGCCCGAGCCCGCGCCGGCGAGCACCAGGCAGGGTCCGTGCAGGTAATTGACCGCTTCTTGTTGTGCGGTGTTGAGCCCGTGGGCGGGGGAGGTGGACATCAGCAATCGGCGGGCGCGCGAGGCGCGTCAGCAAGGCGGTGGGCAGGCAGGTCGGACGGGATGGCGCAAGGCGCGCTGGGCCTGCGATGTTAGCGAAGCCACCGCCGATAATCGCCGCGTGCTGCAAATACTGACCGTCACCTTCCCGTTCTTTGCCTTGGTGTTGGCGGGCTATGTGGCGGCGCGCCGTGGGCTGTTGCCACTGGCATCCATTCCCGGTCTCAACGGCTTTGTTTTGTACTTTGCCCTGCCGTGCATGCTCTACCGTTTTGGTGCCAGCACGCCGATTGCGCAGCTGCTGGACCCCAGTGTGGCGCTGACTTACCTGTTGTGCGCCCTGACCATGGTGGCGTTTGTGGTGGCGGTCACGCTGCAGCGACCAGGCCAAGGCCGCATTGGCTGGAACGACGCATCTTTTGGTGCGCTGGTGGGTGCGTTTCCCAATACCGGTTTCATGGGCGTCCCACTGCTGGTGGCGCTCTTGGGGCCGCGGGCCGCCGGGCCGGCCATCGTCACCATCTTGGTGGACATGGTGATTACCTCCTCGCTGTGCATTGCCCTGTCGCGCCTGGGCGCACATGGCGGCGCCTCGGTGGCGCAGGCGGGCAAGAACGCGCTCAAAGGGGTGCTGGCCAATCCCATGCCCTGGTCGATTTTGCTTGGCGCCTTGGTGTCGGCGCTGGCGCTGGAGTTGCCCAAACCGGTAGCGACCACGGTGGGCCTGCTGGCCGATGCGGCGTCGCCCGTAGCGCTTTTCACCATCGGCGCGGTGCTGGCCCGCTCGCAAATGCTCTCGCGCGAGGACGCAAGCCATGCGGTGCGTTGGTCCGAGGTGGTTCCGGTGGCTTGCTTCAAGCTGTTTTTGCACCCCCTGTTGGTGCTGCTGGCGGGCACCAGCGCGATCGCCTTGGGCGTGCCGCTGGACCCGTTTGCCTTGCAGGTGATGGTGCTGCTGGCGGCGCTGCCCAGTGCCAGCAACGTGTCGCTTTTGGCCGAGCGCTTTGGCGCCAACAACGGGCGCATCGCCCGCATCATTTTGGTTTCTACCGCAGCGGCTTTTTTCACGTTCTCGGGGGCAGTGGCGCTGGTGCTGAAATAGGCCGGGTGTTGCCGCGCAGACTCAAATCGCCAGCGGATCGACGTCCATCGCCCAGCGGATCAGGCCCTTGCATTGCGGCTGCGCGCGCGTCTGGTGCAATACCGTCTGCCAGCCCGCCAAGAACCTTTGCAGGGCGGGGCGCGATGCGCTTTCCACCACCATTTGGGCGCGCTCCACGTTGGCCACACGCTGGATGGCCATGGGCACGGCCGGGTACACGGCAATGTGTTGCAGCACATCGGCCCAGTCTGTACCCCACTGGGCCATGCCCTGCTCGGAGTCCAGCGCGAAGGTGCGCGCCAGGTTCAAGAAGGCCTGTGCCGTCTCCTGGGTGCGGGCTTCCGCGCGCACCAGGGCTTGCGCGCTAAACGGTGGCATGGCGGCTTGCTCGCGTTCTTGCAACTGCTGCGCAGCAAAGGCCGGGTAGTCGTGCGCCTTGAGCGCCGCGTAGAGCGGGTGGGCTGGCACAAAAGTCTGTATCCACACCTCGCTGCGCGCCCCCAGCGCTGCGTCGCGCCCAGCGCGTCCAGCCGCCTGCATGAGCAAGCCGAACAAGCGCTCCGGGGCCCGAAAATCGCTGGAAAACAGTGCCCCATCCGGGTTGATCGCCGCCACCAGCGTGATGCGCCGAAAGTCATGTCCCTTGGCCACCATTTGCGTGCCCACCAGCACGTCGACCTCGCCCGCGTGGACCTCTGCCAGTTGTGCTTCCAGCGCCCCTTTGCGCCGGGTGCTGTCGGCGTCAATGCGGGCGATGCGCAGCGGCAGGCCTTGGGGGCAGGCCTCGGTCACGCTACCGGGGCGGCGTACGTCGGCCAGCAGCTCGGCCAGGTGCTCTTCAATGTGTTCGGTGCCACGCCCTTGGGTAAGGATGTCCGGGTTGCCACAGTCCGGGCAGGCCGTCGGCACCCGGTCGGTACAGCCGCAGTGGTGGCAGCGCAGGGTGCGGTCGAGTTTGTGGAACACCCGAAAGGCGCTGCAGTTGGGGCAGTTGCTTTTCCAGCCACAGTCCGCACAGTGCAGCACCGGTGCATAGCCGCGCCGGTTCAAGAACACCAGGCATTGCTCACCACGAGCCACCCGGTCCTTGATGGCGTCAAGTAGCGGCACCGAAAACACCGCCCGCCTTGCCTGGTGGTTCATGTCCACCCGGCGCACCAGCGGCAGCGCCCCGGTTTGGCCGATGCGCGAGGGCATGTGCAGCCGCAGGTAGCGGCCGCCCTCGGTCGCCGGCCTGCTGTGGTGCCAGCTCTCCAATGAGGGTGTGGCCGAACCCAGCACCACCTTGGCGCCGTCCAGCCGGGCGCGGTACACCGCCAGATCGCGGGCCGAGTAGCGTGCGCCTTCGCCGCTTTTGTAGCTGGCGTCGTGTTCCTCATCGACCACGATCAGCCGCAAGCCCGGCAAGGAGGCGAACACCGCCATACGGGTTCCGAGCACGATACGGGCCTGCCCATGGTGCGCTGCCAGCCAGGCCTTGAGTCGCTGCGGCGGCGTCATGCCGCTGTGCATGGATACGATGGCGGCGTCGCCGACCAGGGGCGCAAACCGCTCCCGCACCCGGGCTTCCAGCTGGGGCGTGAGGTTGATCTCGGGCACCATCAGCAGCGCCTGCGCCTTGGGGTCTTGCGCCAGCGCGGTGCGCACACAACGCAGGTACACCTCGGTCTTGCCGCTTCCGGTGGCACCAAACAGCAAAAACGGACCCGCTTGCGCCGCAATCGCGTCCACCACCGCGCTTTGCTCGGGGCTTGGCGTGGGCCAGTGGGCTGGCTCCACCGCGCTGGCGCGCGGCGCAGACTGCGCGCGGTCCAAACGCCGTTGCAACTGCGCCAGCGACAGATCCCGCAGCTGGGGCGGCAGGGCGGCCATCGCCATTTCGCCGGCAGAGCGCTGGTAATAGGTGGCGGCAAAGCCCAGCAACTGCCGCCAGCTGCGGCCCAGGGGCGCAACCCCTTCCAGTACACCGGCGATTTCGCGCAACTTGTCGGGCTCTGGCGGCGCTGCCTCGACCGGGGCGTCCCACACCACGCCCAAGGTTTCGCGCTTGCCCAGCGGAACCCGTACCAGGGCGCCCGCAGGCAGCGGCTGGTCGCTGCTGTAGGTCAGTACCGAGCCCAGGCTGGCATGCGCGGGGGTCGGCACCAGGACCGTTAGGCAGTGGCGCATGGAAGGTGCGGTGGGCACGGCAGGCGGTGCATGGTGGGTTGCGGCTTGGGCTTGTTTGTTGATGTAAATCTTAGGAAAGTGGCCTAAGTCATTGATTTACAAACCATTTGCCAGTAGTCCAAGTTTTCTGTGGATAACTTTGTTTATATCTCGGCTTGGAACCCGCCAAACCCTTGATGCGTAAGGGTTTCGTCACATTGCCTTCAAAAAATGCAGACTTCAATACCTATATGAATCAACGACTTACAAGCACCACCCGGTTTGTTGTGCGGCGGTTGAAGCTCCGTTGGTGCTGTTGCGCCGCACCACAAATTTTGTGCATAAGTAAGGCCGCCCGGCCCTTGTCACGCCCCAGAAACGTGGTATAGGTGGCGCATGGGGCCTACATGCGTAGCTTTTTGGAGTGGCTGTGCACTGCCTCTACCAGCGCTGTAACGTGCTCGGGCGGTGTGTATTGGCTGATGCCGTGCCCGAGGTTGAAGATGTGCGTGGGGCCGGTGCCTGTACCTTGGTAGGGCTTGCCAAAACTGTCCAGCACCTTGACCGCCTCGGCAGCAATTTGTGCGGGTTGGGCAAATAGCACATTGGGGTCCAGGTTGCCTTGGAGTGCTTTGCCACTGCCGTTTTCTGTGCCACCGACGGTGCGGCGCGCATGACCGAGGTTGACCGTCCAGTCCAGACCCAGCACCTCGCAATCGAGTGCGGCCATGTCTTGCAACCACAGGCCGCCGCCCTTTGTGAACACGAGGCGTGGCACCACTGCGCCATCGGCGCCGGTGCGCTTGAGCTGGGCCAGCACCCGGGCGGTGTAGGCCAAAGAGCAGGCCTGAAAGGCGCCATCGGCCAGCACGCCGCCCCAGCTGTCAAACACCATCACCGCCTGGGCACCGGCGTCAATTTGGGCATTGAGGTAGGCGGCCACCGCGTCGGCATTGACCGCCAGCATGCGGTGCATCAGGTCGGGGCGCTGGTAGAGCATGGTTTTGACCAGCCGGTAGTCGTCCGAGCCTTTGCCTTCCACCATGTAGCAGGCCAGCGTCCAGGGGCTGCCAGAAAAGCCGATCAACGGCACCCGGCCATTAAGGGCCTTGCGGATGGAGGTGACCGCGTCAAACACATAGCGCAGCTTGTCCATGTCGGGCACTTCGAGCTTGCCCACAGCGGCCTCGTCGCGCACCGCCGTGGCAAAGCGCGGGCCTTCGCCCAGCGCAAAGGACAGCCCCAGGCCCATGGCGTCGGGCACGGTGAGGATGTCGCTGAACAAAATGGCCGCATCGAGTGGGTAGCGCTCTAGCGGTTGCAGTGTGACCTCGGTGGCGAAGTCGGTGTTGGTAGCCAAGCCCATGAAGCTGCCGGCCTGGGCCCGCGTGGCGCAGTATTCGGGCAGGTAGCGCCCGGCTTGGCGCATCAACCACACCGGCGTGTGGCTGGTGGCTTGGCGCATGCAGGCGCGCAAGAACGTGTCGTTTTGCAGGGGGGCGAAGGGGGTGGAGGCGGTCGTGGCGTTCATGGGCGCATTGTCGCACTGGCCCCAGCTGAGGCATCCTGCATGCGCTGTTACAGGGGATGCTTGTCGCCGTGCGGGTGCTTGCTGGGCTGCGTGCACGCTGTTTGTTGAAGGCCTGTTTTCTAGAGGGGCTGTGCCTGCCGCGCCCGCCCGGTGCCACGCTTGGCTCAGGTCGGGCTCAGGTCGGGCTCAGGTCTGGTGCGCGTGCTCCACCTTCAGGCACTTGTCCTGCACCACCAGCAGGCCGGCCTTGCGCGCTTTGTCTGCGGCGCCTTCGTGGCGGATACCCAGTTGCAGCCAAACCGCCTGGGCACCCACCGCGATGGCTTCGTCAACCACCGGTGGCACGTCGTCGCTGTTGCGAAACACGTTGACCAGCTCGATCGCGTGGTGCTTGGCCGCCTCGGTGAGCGAGGGGTAGGCCTTCTCGCCCAGGACCTCGCTGGCCAAGGGGTTGATAGGCAGCACACGCCAGCCCTGCATCTGCATGTAGCGCGCCACCCCGAAACTCTCGCGGTGTGGCTTGGGTGACAGGCCCACCACGGCCACGGTGCGGTGGTGCGCCAGGATGTGTGCGATGGCTTCGGCTTGCGGCACGGTTGCGGACATGGGGTGCTTTCGGGCGGCGGTTTCAGGTAGGGCGCTCTGGCGGTGCTTTCGGGCCAGGCTTTCAGGTCTTGGCGCGCAGGGCGGCCAGTGCAGCACGCAGCTCGCCCTTGCCCAGAATTTCCGACATCACCACCGGCGCGCGCCCGGCTTCGTACAGCACATACACCGGTACACCACTGCGGCCCAGGCGCGCAAGCGCGGCGGTGATGGCCGGGTCGCGGCGGGTCCAGTCGGCGCGCAGCAGGGTTACGTTGGCGGCAGCAAAGTCTGCCAAAACTTCGGCGTCGGACAGCGTGGTCTTTTTGTTGAGCTGGCAGGTGATGCACCACGCCGCGGTGAAGTCCACAAACACCGGGCGGCCCGCCGCGATCTCGGCCTCTACCCGGCCCGGTGCCCAGGCTTGCCAAACGGCACCGGTTTGGCCGCTCTGGGGGCTGGGCTGCCCGGCGGAGCCGCTGCCAAGCGCGGCGTTGGCGGGCGCAGTTGCGTCCAGGGGCGCCGCTGCCGGTTCGACCTTGGTGACATTGGGCCCCAGTGTCACCACCAAGAAGGCGCACACCAGCACCGACACCGCCAGCAACACCTTGCGGCCGGCACCTTGCAGGCTGGCTGACCAAGCCAGCAAGGCCACCGCCAGCAACAGTGCCAGCAGGCTGGCCGCGCCGTCCATGCCACTCAAGTGCCCCAGCACCCACAGCAGCCAGACCACGGTGGCCCACATCGGAAACGCAAGGAAACGGCGCAGCGTTTCCATCCAGGCGCCGGGCCGTGGCAACCAGCGGCCCACCGCGGGCACCCAGCTGGCCAGCAGGTAGGGCAGTGCCAAGCCCAGCCCCAAGGCCGCAAAGATACCCATCGCCTGCGCGCCCGGCAGGCCGATGGCATAGCCCAGCGAGGCACCCATGAAGGGCGCGGTGCAGGGCGATGCGATGGCCACCGCCAGCACGCCGGACAAAAACGCATCGCCCACTGGGTGGCGCAGTTGCAGGCTTGCCCAGGTGCTGGGCAGCAGGTGGCCTACGTGCAGCAGCCCAAACAGGTTCAGGCCCAACAGGGTGAACAGCAGCGCCAGCGCCGCCACCACGCCGGGCGATTGCAACTGAAAGCCCCAGCCCAGTTGTTCGCCCCCGGCACGCAAGGCCAGCATCAGACCACCCAGCGCCATGAACGAGACCACCACGCCGGCGGTGTAGGCCAGGCCCTGGGCGCGGTGCGAGGCGCGGCTACGTTCGTTGGACCCCGAGAAGGCCAGCACCTTGATGGCCAGCACCGGAAACACGCAGGGCATGAGGTTGAGGATCAGCCCGCCCAGCAACGCACTGAGCAGGGCCAGCAACCAGCCACCGCGCGCCGTCGGCGGTGCCGCGGTGAACTCCAAGTCCGCTGCGGTCTCGCCCGCTGCGCTGCGCTGGATGGCGGGCCAGGTGCCGCTGACCTCCGCCTCGGTGCGCAGGCTCTGCCCGTCACGCGCCAGCACGAACGCCATGGCGCTTGGGGACTCGGTGCGCAAGTTGCTCAGTGGAATGCGAACAGTCCACACGGGCGCGGCACCGCCTGACCAAGCCTGTGTGCCCAGCGCAGGAAGGTCTGCTGTGCCGGTGTCACCTGTGCTGGAGGTGTCAGGTGCGTTGGGTAGGTTGGGTAGGGTGGAAACGTTGGGAATGCTGGGCGCGCTGGCAGGGGCTGGCAGTTTGGTCCCCGCGAACCGCACGCTGGGCTGTTGCGCCGTGGGCGCTTGGGCGCTCTCAATGATTTCGGGTGTCTCCGGCACGACGTTCAGGCTCGTGCCCACCCAGGCAGCGGGCAAGCCCTGGGCGCTGAGTACCAATGCGTTGCCCTCTACCCGCACCGACGTGCGGCCTTGCAAGGGCTTGGGCGCGGCCGCCCACGCGGCAGCGAAGGCGGCGCTGTGCAGCGCGGTGGAGGTGCGGGTCGGTAACTCCAGCGCAAACCGGCCTTCCTGCGGAATGCACTCCTGCTTGCAGACCAGCCACGACGCCTCCAGTTGCAAGGTCAGCGTGCCGCTGGCGGCTTGTTGGAAGCTGGGCGCCACCGCCAGTGGCACCGGCAACAGCACCACGCCCTCGTAACCAAAATTGGCCAGTGTGCCAATCGGGATTTTTTTGGGCGCAGGCCAGGCGATGTCGCCAGCGGCCACGTCAGGGGGCAGGGTCCATTTCAGGCGGGTGGGCAGGCCGGAGTCGCCGGGGTTTTTCCAGTAGGTGTGCCAGCCCGGTTGGTGGGTGATTTGCAGTCCCGCCCACACCGTGGTGCCGGGCTTGACGCCTTGGGGCGCCAGCGCCACCAGTTCGGCGCGCACCTGGTCGGTGACCACCACCGGACTGGGCGTTCCACCGGGGTTGGCCAAGGTAATCTGGGCCCACCCGGGGGCGCAAGCTGCCACCAGCGACAGGGAAAATGCAATGGCTTTGAACAAGGTCGTGGCTCGCTGTGATGGATGGTTCAGGTTCGTGGCTTTGCTGCGGGCACAGTATCTGGCAGGCAGCCTCCCGTTTTTCGGGCATGCGCCGCATTGTCCCAAACCCGGCGTGTGCGGCGCCCATGGCGAAAAATCCCCCGCCCAACCCTGCGCAGCGCGACCGGGCGCGGCCTGGGTGGTCGGGCGTTTGTGCGGCCAGTGCAGGCCAAAAAGTGCAGGCCATAAAAAAGTGCAGGCCATAAGATAGCGCCATGCAAATTCCTTCCAGATACTGGGCCGACTGGACCACCCGCGACTTTTCTCGCCGCCAGTCCGAGGGCACCTTGGCGCAGACCATTGCGGTGCTGCCACTGGGCGCGACCGAGCAACACGGACCGCACCTGCCGCTGTCGGTGGACACGGTGCTGGCCAATGGCGTGGTGGCGTCTGCGGTGCAGCACCTGGGTGATGCGGTGCCGGCGCTGTTCTTGCCCACCCAGGCGGTGGGTTTCAGCCCGGAGCACGCGGCCTTTGCTGGCACGCTCACCCTGAAGTCCGAGACCTTGCTGCGGCTGTGGACCGACATCGGCGAAAGCGTGGCCGCCAGCGGCGTCAAGAAGCTTGTGCTGTTCAATGCCCACGGCGGACAGGTGGGCGCCATGGATTTGGTCGCACGGGATTTGCGTGCCCGTTTGGGCATGCTGGTGTTCTCGGTCAACTGGTACCAACTGCCCTTGGTCGGGCCACAGGGCGAGGATGTGAATGCGTTGTTTGACGCGCACGAGCACCGCTTTGGCATCCACGCGGGAGACATCGAGACCTCGATGATGCTGGCCCTGGCGCCCACGCGTGTGGACATGGCGCAGGCGCACAACTTTGCGTCCGCATCCGAGGAGCGTTCCCGCAGGTTTGCCATCGTGGGCAACGGCAAAAGCGCCAAGCTGGCCTGGCAGATGCAGGACTACAACCCCGCCGGAGCGGCGGGCAATGCCGCAGCAGCCACAGCGCACAAGGGCCAGGCGTTGGTGGACGCCGCAGGCCGTGCGCTGGCGCAGCTGCTCGCCGAGGTGCACCAGATGCCGCTGCCTGCGGCGCGCCCTCAGGTGTAGGTAACCCAGCCGGCGTAGGCGCCGTCTTCCAGGTGCGGCACGTTGTTGAAGCTGACCAGCGTGTGCCGCGAGGGGCTGAAAGCCAGCTCGGAGACCCCGGTGTTGCGGATGCGCAGGTTCATTTCAATGGCGGCCTGCGCAGGCGCGCCCAGCACCTGGGCCACGGCCGTGGCAATCGGCCCGCCGCTGCTGACCAAGAGCACATTGCCGCTGCACTGCGTACGAACATGGTCCAGCGCGGCGCACACGCCGGCCACGAACTCGGCATGGCTGGGCATGCCCTCGGGCTGGACTGCACCTGCCGCCCACAGGGACAGGCCGTTGCGCAGCAGCCGAAAGTGCTGCCGCACCGCCTCGGCGGTCTCGGGTTTGGGTAGGGGCGCTGGGTGCACTGCGCGGATCACGGCGGCGCTGTCGTACTCGTTGAGGCCGGGCCACACACTGGCTTGAAGCGCTTGGCCGCTGCCCGTGGCAATGCCTTCCCAGGTCTGTATCTGGCGCGCCAGCGTGCCGTGCAGCACCGCCTCAAAACGGA
>JBIIZY010000093.1:0-10718 GCA_044346035.1 Rhodoferax sp.
GGGCCTGGCCGCCGCTTGCGATCAGCAGGGTGGGGAAGTTGTCTACCTCCAATGGGTCCACCAAGTCGGCCTGGTCTTCGATGTCGATCCAGACGAATTGCGCATGTGCAAATTCGGTTTGCAGCTGCGCAAACAGCGGCTGGTACTCGCGGCAGGTGCCGCACCACTGGGCGCACAGGCAGGCCACCAGCAGGTCGTCGGGTGTGGGCGCGCTTGACATAGCGCAATGATGGCAGAAACGGGCTGGTTTCCCGCCCCGGCCCAGCGCTGGGCGCAAGGGCAGCCCGTTTTACACTACACGGCTTGCCTGAGCGCGGGCACGACACCACCACAAGGTAGCCATGAGTGCATTTTTGGAAGAAACCGTTTTGAGCGTCCACCACTGGACCGACCGCCTGTTTAGCTTCACCACCACCCGCGACCCCACACTGCGTTTTTCCAACGGCCACTTCACCATGATCGGGCTCAAGCTCGAAGACGGTAAGAACCTGCTGCGCGCCTACAGCATCGTCAGCGCCAATTACGAAGAGCACCTTGAGTTTTTGAGCATCAAGGTGCCCGATGGCCCACTCACCTCGCGGCTGCAGCACATCCAGGTGGGCGACAAGATTGTGGTGGGGCGCAAGCCCACCGGCACCTTGTTGATCGACTACCTGCTGCCTGGAAAAAACCTGTACCTGCTGGGCAGCGGCACCGGTTTGGCGCCGTTCTTGAGCGTGGCGCGCGACCCCGACACCTACGAGCGTTTTGAGAAAGTCATCGTCGTTCACGGCGTGCGCGAGGTGCAGGAGCTGGCCTACCACGACTACCTCAGCACCGAACTGCAACAGCACGAATTCCTGGGCGAAATGGTGCGCAAGCAGATGCTGTACTACCCCACCGTCACCCGCGAGGCCTTTGAACACCAGGGCCGCATCACCGACCTGATTGCCTCGGACCAACTTACCGCTGATTTGGGACTCCCCGCGCTGGACCCAGTCACCGACCGGGTCATGATTTGCGGCAGCCCCGGCCTGAACAAGGACATGCGCGCCATCTTGGATGCGCGTGGTTTCAAGGAAGGCTCCACCACCACGCCGGCCGACTACGTTGTCGAGCGCGCCTTCGTCGAACAATAAACTTGCCCAAGGCCCGCATGTCCCACTACCACCTGTACGCCATCGGTAACGCGCTGGTCGATTCCGAATACCAAGTCTCCGAAGCCCAGTTGCAGGCCATGGGCGTACAAAAGCGTCATATGACGCTGATCGACGCCCCCCGCCGCGCGGACTTGCTGGCTGGCGTCCATGGAATGCACGCCCGGCGCACTGGCGGCGGCTCGGCCGCGAACACCGTGGTGGCGCTGGCCCAGCTCGGCGGCAAAGGCTTTTACTCCTGCCGCGTGGCCGACGACGAGCTGGGCGCGTTTTACTTCCAAGACCTGCTCAACCACGGCGTGGCGACCAACCTGTCGCACAGCCGCCTGCCCGCCGGGCAAACCGGCAGTTGCATGGTGATGGTCACGCCCGACGCCGAGCGCAGCATGAGCACTTTTTTGGGCGCCACCGCCGACCTGGACCACAGCGCTTTGCAGGCCAAAGACATTGCCAAGTCCCGCGTGTACTACATGGAGGGCTACCTGGCTGCCTCGCCCACTGGTCTGGACGCGGCGCTGCAAGGGCGCGCCATTGCCAAGGCCGCGGGTGTGGCGCTGGCGGCCACTTTGTCGGACATGACCATGATCCAGTTCTGCCGCCCCGGCCTGGAGGCCATGCTGGGCGGCCCCGGCGACGGCTTGGATTACCTGTTTTGCAACGAAGAAGAGGCCCAGGTGTGGTGTGGTACTCAAGACCTGGCGGCGGTGTGCCACCAACTGCGCGTGCTGGCCCGCGTGGTATGCCTCACGCGCAGCGCCAAGGGCTGCATCGTGATCGAAGGCGATACCCAAACCGAGGTACCGGCAGCGCCAGTGCGGGCGGTGGACACCAATGGCGCGGGCGATATGTTTGCCGGCGCGTTTCTGTACGCCGTGACCCACGGCCACACGGTGGCGCGAGCTGCTTGGCTGGCCAACCAGGCGGCTGGCATGGTGGTCTCGCGCTACGGCAACCGGCTCGATGCTTCGGAGATCGCGCAGGTGCAAACGCGGTTTGCACAGTACCTGGGCTAAAAGGCCACGCGAACCGCGCGCGTCACGCGGGTGCGCCGCCCGGCTGCGGCGTGGGCAGTTGCTTGTGTATGTGCATGTGCATGTTCATGCACAGGTGCATTTTCCGCTGTGGTGCGCTACTGCGATGCGGTGCTAGCTGGCGCCACTCCGATGCGCCGCTCCTCGACGCGGTACGGCGGCAGACTCGCCAGCATGCGCCGGCCATAGGCTTGTTGCAGCAGCCGTTTGTCGTAGCAAACCACCCGCGCGCGGTCGTCTTCGGTGCGGATGGCGCGGCCGGTCCACTGCAGCAGTTTGATGCCGGTGGCGGGAACCACCAGCTCGTTGAAGGGGTCGCGCCCCAGGCTGCGCAGCCACTCGGCGCGGGCTTCCTCGACCGGCTCGCTGGGCGGTGCAAACGGCAGCTTGGTGATAAACACCGTCTCGCACAGCGCACCGGGCAAATCCAAGCCCTCGCCAAAAGACTGCATGCCAAACACCACCGATGGCGCGCCCGCAGCCACTTGCTCGGCGTGGGTGGCCAGCAGTCTGCTGCGCGACTGGCTCCCTTGCACCAGCACCCGCAGCCGCAACGCCTCGGGCAGTGCATCGGTGGCGGCGCGCATTTGTGCCCGCGAGGTAAACAGCACCAAGGCGCCGCGCTGCACGGTGTGCAGGTCCTGCACCAAAGCGGCCACCATTTCGTCGGTGTAAGCCTCGGCCTGCTTGGGGTCGGCGCGCAAGTGCACCACGGTGAGCGTGCCCTGGGTGGCGTAGTCGAAGGGGCTGGGCACCGCCAGCGTTGTTACCTGCGGGAGCTGCGCCAGGCCTGCTTCCTGCAGAAAGTAGTCAAAGCTGCCGCAGCTGGTGAGGGACGCCGAGGTCACCACCGCGCCGCGCACCCGGCTCCACAACAACTGGCGCAGCAAGTCGCCGGGCACGGTGGGGCAGGCGTGGGCGCTGAGGTTGATGTAGCCGTTATCGGTCTGCGCCTGCAGCCACTTGGCCAAGGGCTGCGCGCCGTGTTCTAGCAGCAAAGTGGCGGTGGCGGTGAGGCTTGCCAGGCGCGGCGCCAGTGCGCCCAGCTTGGCGTACAAGGTGGCGCACTGCGTGGCCCGGCTGGGGTCGCCTTTGGCGATGGCTTTGACCTCGGCGCCCAGCGCCTCCAGGGTAGAAGACAGCCCGCTGGCCTGCGCCAGGATGTGGGCCACGGGCTCGACCAGGTGCGCGGGCAGCACGCCGTGGGCGAAGCGCACGCTGGCCTCGGTGCTTGCGCCTGGGCCGTCCTTGCCCCAGCCCTTGGCCCCGCCCCCTGCGCTGCGCCCCGGTCTGGCGCCGGTCTGCGCGCCTTGGTAGCCGCTGCGCGTGTCCGTAGCGCCACCGGCCAAGACCAGCTCCATGGCCATACGGGCCAGGTCGGTGAGCGCCGCCTTGAGTTGGCTGCACACGGTCTGCACCTCGCCGCCCAGGTGCAGATCGAGCTTGGCTGCAACCTCCTGCATCGCTTTGGGCAGAACGTCGAGCCAGCGCAAGCGGCTGAGGTCCATGCTGCTGGAGAACTGGTCCAAAGCCACCGCAGGCAGGTGGTGGCCTTCGTCAAAAATGATCAGGCAGTTGTCCAGCTCAGGCAGCGCTTTCATGCCCAGCGAGGCCAGCACCAGGTCGTGGTTGGCCACGATCACCTGTGCCTGCGCCAAGCGGCTGCGGGCGTTGTAGTAGCTGCACTCTTTGTAGCGCGGGCAGTGGCGGGCGGTGCAGCTGTGGCGCTCGGCGGCTACGCCCGACCAGTCTTGCGGGTCGGGTGCCTGGGGCAGGGTGTCGCGGTCGCCGTCCCATTGGGCTTGGGCTAGCAGAGCGGCCATGTCCCCGTAGAGGCGCTCGCGCCGCGCTTCGGTGTCGCCGTGCAAGGCCATGCGCAGATGGCGGTCTTGGCCCTCGTCTTCAAAAAAATCGTCTTCGGTGGCGCCGTCACCCACCAGCCGTTCGAGCTTGAGTTTGCACACATAGCGGCCCCGCCCCTTGGCCAGCGCGTAGTCAAAGGGCTGGCCCAGTGTGGCCGCCAGCGCGGGCAGGTCTTTTTGCATCAGCTGCTCTTGCAATGCCACGGTGGCGGTGGAGATCAGCACCCGGGTCTTGCGCGCCAGCGCCATGGCGATGGCGGTGCTGGCATACGCCGCGCTCTTGCCCACGCCGGTGCCCGCCTGAATGACCGCAATGGCGCTTTGGGGAGCGGGGTGGTCGCCCAGGTCCACTTGGGACAGGGTGGTGGCAATGCATTCGGCCATGGCCTGCTGACCGGGCCGCGCGCGAAAACCCGGCGTGGTGTCTACCACCCGCTCAAACGCCGACAACGCGTTACGGGCCAGGTCCTGTTGGGTGAACGTGGTAAGCGCGGCGCACTGGGTGTGCTGGGTCTGCTGGATCTGCTGGATCTGCTGGATCTGCTGGATCTGCTGGGTGGCGGGCGTTGTGCTCAAGCGAGGCGATTCAATAAACGGTCCTGCCAGGGGTGTGGCAGGGCGTGGGCTGGGCGGGGATGGGGAAAGAATACAACGACTTAGGGCAGCTGCAATTTGTGCCGGCTCGTAAAGGTGCGGTGCTGGCCGCATATGGGGTCGGTGAATGCCAGCGCATGGGCCACCAGTTGCAGTGGTCTGCTGTAGTCGGGCGGGCCTTCGGGGGTGAGCGTGGGGTAGATGCCGTCGTTCAGGATGGGTAGGCCCAGCGCCGCCATGTGTACCCGCAACTGGTGGCGCTGGCCGGTGTGTGGCTCCAGTTGGTACAGCGCCAGCGCGCCGCGCTGCTCCAGCGGGGTGATGGTGGTCACCGCGTTGGGGGTGCCGGGCAGCTCTTGTTGCTGCATGAAGTGCTGCGCGGGGCCGATGCGGCTTTCGCGCCGCAGGGGCCAGGGCAGTGCCGGGTTCCAAGGTGCAACCGCGTGGTACGTCTTGTGCACTGCGCGCTTGCGAAACAGCGCGTGGTAGGCGTCGCGGGTGACGGGGTTGACGGAGAACAGCACCAGCCCGGCGGTGTCGCGGTCGATGCGGTGTATGGGCGACAAGTCTGGCATGTTCAGCCGGTCTTTGAGCCGCACCAGCACGGTCTCGTGCAGGTACTTGCCCGAGGGCAGCACCGGCAGGAAATGCGGCTTGTCCACCACCAGCAGGTGTGCGTCGTGGTGCAGCAACACCGCCTCAAAGGGAATGGCCTCCTCGTGTGGCAGCGCGCGGTAGTAGTACAGGCGCAGGCCCGGCTGAAATGGCGTTTGCGGTGCCAGCGGCTGGCCCCCGGTATCGGTTACATCGCCTTGCAGCATGCGCAACTGCCATTCCTGCGCAGATACCGTTGCAAACCGCTGCGCCAAGAAGTCATGCACCGTGTGCCACGTTCCGCTTGGCGTGACCACGCAACTGGGCCCCACACCACGGCGTGTGGGCGGTGGGTTGGGGCGGTAGCGGCTCACCTTGGCTGCGCGCTGCGCTCGAACACCAGGTCCCAAACGCCGTGGCCCAGCCGGATGCCCCGGTTCTCGAATTTGGTCAAAGGCCGGTAGTGCGGCTTGGGGGCGTAGCCGGCCAGCTGCGGGTGGGTGATGGCGGCGCGGTTGTGCAGCAGCGGCTCGGCGCTCAGCACCTGAAGGATTTGCTCCGCGTAAGGCTGCCAGTCGGTGGCGCAATGCAGGTAGCCGCCCACCTTGAGCCGCTGCGCCAGCTTGGCCACCAGCGGCGGCTGGATCAGGCGGCGCTTGTGGTGCTTGGTTTTGTGCCAAGGGTCGGGGAAAAAGATGTGTACACCGTCTAGGCTGTGCAACGGCAGCATGTGGTCGATTACCTCGACCGCATCATGCGCGCAGATGCGGATGTTGTTCAGACCGTCCGCGCCTATGCGCTTGAGCAGCGCGCCCACGCCGGGCTCGTGCACCTCGCAGCACAAGAAGTAGGTGTCGGGCAAGGTGGCGGCGATCTTTGCGGTGGCCTCGCCCATGCCAAAGCCTATTTCCAGCACCACCGGCGCAGCTGCGGGCGCACCCAGCACGGTGTGCAAGTCGCAGGGCGCGGTTTGGTAGGGTACGAGAAAACGCGGACCCAATTCGTCGAAGGCCTTGGCCTGGCCTGGGGTGGTGCGGCCGGCGCGCTTGACGAAGCTCTTGATGGTGCGCATGAAGGGCTTGGGCGCGTCGACAGAGCGGGTATTGGCGGGGGTGTCAGGGGTGGTCATGGGTCGGTGCATCAGGCTGCGCACATGTGGCTGCGCCACTGGCGGGTCCAGCGGGCCAATGCGGCGGCGGTATTGTCGCCGCTCCCCACCCCCTCCAGGCCCAGTACGTGTGCCGCTGCTGCCAGGCTCTGCAAGGCCAGTTCGGGCGTGTGGGTGGCGATGGACTGCGCCCCATTTTGTTTGGAAAGCTTCTCGCCGTTGGCAGCGCGAACCAGCGGGGTGTGCAGGTACCGGGGCGTGGGCAGTTGCAAGGCCATTTGGAGTTGGATTTGCCGCGCGGTGTTGTCGGCCAGATCTTCGCCGCGCACCACGTGGCTGACACCTTGCGCCGCGTCGTCCACCACCACCGCCAACTGGTAGGCAAACAGGCCGTCGGCGCGTTTCAAGACAAAGTCGCCCACGGCGTTTTGCACGTCTTGCTGCTGCGCGCCCAGGCGGCGGTCGGTCCAGTGCACCGCGCCTGCCAGGCTGCGCAGGCGCCAGGCGCGCGCGGCGCGGCCGAGCAAGCCGTTGCGGCAGGTGCCGGGGTAGATTTGCTCGCCATGACGTGGCGTGGGGCGCCCGCTGCCCAGCAGTGCGGTTTCGATTTCTTTGCGCGAGCAGGCGCAGGGGTAGGCCAGATTTTGAGCCAGCAGGCCGTCCAGCGCTGCTTGGTAGTGCGCCAGGCGCTGGCTTTGCCACAGCGGCGGCAGATCGGGATGCAAGCCGCAGTCGGCCAATTGCTGCAGCAGGGCGCGGTCTGCGCCGGGGACGCAGCGCGCGCTGTCCAGGTCTTCAATACGCACCAGCCAGCGCCCGCCGTGTGCCCGGGCGTCCAGCCAGCTTGCCAGCGCCGCCACCAGCGAGCCCGCGTGCAGCGCGCCGGTGGGAGAGGGTGCAAACCGGCCGGTGTAGTCGGGGGCGGTCACGCGGCACTCCAAGGCGTGGGCTGGGTGCGGCGCGCTGGGGGCAGGGTGCGGATATGCCTCGGGTCGGGTGCCCGTTACGCGACCGTCAAGGCCAGCTCCAGGCCCGACACAAAGGCGTCTTCCACGCGGTGGCCCAGGCACCAGTCGCCGCACACGCCGACGCCCAGCTTGGCGTCCCACAGGTGCGAGACGCCCAAGGGCTTTTCGGTCTTGGCGTAGAGCCAGCGGTGTACCTGGGCGTGCGCCGGTTCGGCATGGATGCCGGTGACTTCGGCGAAGGCTTTGATCATTTTGGCGACCACCCGCGCGTCGTCATCTTGCAGGTGCTCTTGCGACCACGCGGCGCTGGCTTGTACGGTCCAGCGCTCAATCGCGCCGCGGCCCGGCTTGCTGGACTCGCGCGCGAGCCAGGCAATGCGGTGGTGGGTGCTGCGCGCGGCGTTCCATTGCGGCCCCAGCGTGGTCAGGCCAGGCTGCACCGCCTGCGGGAAGGCCAGCATCAAGGTCCAGCACGGGGCCACCTGCGAGGTCTCGGCCTGGCCCGCCAGCGCGGCACACGGCGCGTGGGTGCGCAGCAGCGCGGCAGCTTGGGGGCTGGGGATGGCCAGCAGCACCGCATCAAAGCCGCTGTGTACCCGGCTGGTGTCGCCAGGTCCGGTGGTTTGCAACTGCCATTGGGCAGGGTTGAGGGCGTCGCGTGCGAGGTTTGTTACCCGGGTTTCCAGCAGCAAGGAGCCCGAGGCCACCAGCGGTTGCGCCCAGTGGCTGACCAGCGCGTTCATGCCGGGTTTGGGCACCCAGTGCGGGTCGTGCCCGGGCAGGCCGGCTGCTGCCACGCGGCCGTGGGCGTCTAGCACCCGTACGGTGTTGGCGCTCCAGGGGCGGCATACGCCGCTTGCGGTTTGCAGCGCGGTGGCAAAGCGGGCATCGCGCACGGTGAAGTACTGCGCGCCATGGTCAAAGGTGCCAAACGGGCTGCTGCGGGTGGACATGCGCCCGCCCGTGCCCCGGCTTTTCTCAAACACAGTGACCCGGTGCCCGGCCTGCAACAGCGTGCGCGCGCAGGCAATAGCGGCCATGCCGGCACCCACGATGGCGAAGTGTTTGGGGTGTTTCATCTGGCGGGCTTTCAGCGGTTGTGGTGGTGGGCGGTTTATACACGGGCGGCGGCGCTTTAGGCGCTGGCGTAGGCCGACAGCAGGGCGGCGCGGGTGGCCGGGCTTTCTAGCTGGGCCAGCCACCATTGCAGGCCCCGACCTGCCACAGGCGCCTTGCCGCCCCGCCAGGCGTAGTGGATGGGCGCTTGGCCGCGTGCGCGCTCGGTTTTTTTGACGACCAATCGGCCAGAC
The DNA here is from genome assembly GCA_044346035.1 of Rhodoferax sp. GTDB lineage: Bacteria > Pseudomonadota > Gammaproteobacteria > Burkholderiales > Burkholderiaceae_C > Allorhodoferax. Next base: position 8,604 of record JBIIZY010000093.1, read on the forward strand.
TCGACGTAGCGGCCAATCATGCAGCTTGGCAGGTAGCCGCCGCCCAGGCCGCGCAGTTGGGCGTCCAGTTTGGCCTGCATGCTGGCCACCGTAAAAACGTCCTGGCCGTTGAGCAAACCAAAGGTCAGGCCACCACCGCGCACCACCGAGTCGGCCACCGCAACGGCCCGGTGCTTTTGCAGTGTGTCATCGCTGATCGGCTCGGACGCAGCGGCCAGCGGGTGGTGGGGCGCGACCGCGTACACAAACTCCACGGCGCCCAGCGGCTTGCACTGCACGCCTGCCGAGGTGGCGGCGTCGGGGCCTACACCGATGGCCAGATCGGCCTGGCCCGAGGTCAGCGCTTCCAGCGTGCCCGACAGGGTTTCGTCGCGCAGGCGGATGCGGGTGGGTGGCAACAGGCTGTAAAAGCTCTCGCACAATTCCATGATGGTGGTCTTGGCGATGATGGTGTCCACCGCCACCGTGAGCTGCGACTCCCAGCCGGTGGCAACCCGTTTGACGCGGTTGGCCACGGCGTCTATCTCCTGCAGCAAACGGCTGCCCTCGCGCAGCAGTTCGGCACCGGCCGGGGTCATCTTGGCCTGGCGGGAGCTGCGGTCGAACAACAGCACATCGAGCGCGTCCTCGATCTGGCGAACACGGTAGGTCAGCGAGCTGGGCACCAGCCCCAATTCACGGGCGGCGGCGGCAAAGCTGCCGCAGTGGGCGATGGTTTGCAGCATGCGCAGGGCGTCGGGGGTGAGTACGTCGCGTGGGCTCTGCATGTTCTGTGGCCTTTCGTTGAATGTTTTTGAATGATGCCATCAATCTGCCAGCGCTTTTGGGCCAGGGCTGCGGGCTACAGTGGCGCCCATGCTGACATTGCGCCGATCCAAAGACCGAGGCCACGCCGACCACGGTTGGCTCAAGTCTTTTCACAGTTTTTCCTTTGGGGGCTACTACGACCCCGCGCACATGGGCTGGGGCAACCTGCGGGTGATCAACGAAGACCGCATTGCGCCGGGCACCGGATTCGGCACCCACGGCCACCGCGACATGGAAATCATCAGCTACGTCATGGCGGGTAATTTGGCCCACAAGGACAGCATGGGCAACGTCAAAGGCATTCCACCGGGTGACGTGCAGCGCATGAGCGCCGGCACCGGCGTGCAGCACAGCGAGTTCAACCACGCGCCCGATGAGACGACGCACTTCTTCCAGATCTGGATCACGCCCAATGCGACGGGCATTGCACCCAGCTACGAGCAGAAAAACTTTTCTGCGGCTGAAAAAGACGGCGTGTTGCGTTTGGTGGCGTCGCCCGACGGTGCGCAGGGTTCGGTGACGGTGCATGCGGATGCGCGCATGTACATCGGCCATTTGCACGCAAGCCAGCGCGCTGAATTGCAGCTGAACCCAGCGCGCAAGGCCTATGTGCACCTGATGCGCGGTGCGCTGCAGGTCAATGGGCAGGCATTGCAGTCCGGTGACGCCTTGCTGGTTGAAGGCGAAAGCCAGCTCACATTCTCAGAAGGTGACGCGGCCCAGGTGATAGTGTTTGACCTCAGCGCCTGACACACCAGCGGCGGTGCCCTACACCGATTGATTTTTGAGTTTTGCGGCCTGCATGGTGCAGGCTGCAATTGCAACCCTAAGGAGCTTAGACATGGCAAAAGTAGCAGTGGTTTTTCATTCCGGTTATGGCCACACCCAACGGGTGGCGCAATTTGTTGCCGACGGCGCAGGCGCCGAGTTGCTGGCCATCGATGCCGACGGCAACCTGACCGATGCGCAGTGGGCCACGCTGGACGCGGCCGACGCCATCATCATGGGCTCGCCCACCTACATGGGCATGGCGTCTTGGCAGTTCAAAAAGTTTGCCGATGCCACCAGCAAGCGCTGGTTCACCAGTGCCTGGAAAGACAAGGTCGCCGGCGGCTTTACCTGCTCGGCCAGCCCCAGCGGTGACAAGCTTTCCACCATCCAGTACTTCATCACCTTGGCCATGCAGCAAGGCATGGTCTGGGTCGGTCAGCCCGCGATGAACGACGGCACCATCAACCGCATCGGCTCCAACTCCGGTGTGATGGCCCAAGTCGGACCGACCAGCCCGGCCGAGGACATTCCCCAAGG
>JBIIZY010000247.1:0-3160 GCA_044346035.1 Rhodoferax sp.
TCGAGGGCGCGGGCAGCACCGGTAAGTTTGTGTTCGAAGGCGGCAGCCTGGACCTGCCCGGCCCCGCTGTGGCGGAAGCCATCCTCGGTCAGCGCCCCGAACACATCCACTTGAGCGACGAAGCCGCTTGGCGTGGCGAAGTCAGCCTGGTCGAACCCACCGGCGCCGACACCTACGTCGTCGTCAAAACCGGCGTGGGTGCCATCACCGTGCGTACTGCTGCCAACACCCAGTTGAAGGTTGGCCAGAGCGTGGGGCTGTCGGTCAGCGCCAAGCACAACAACTGGTTTGACAAGGCCAGCGGGGTGCGGTTGACGGTGGGGTAGGGCGGGGGCCGTGTACTGAGCCGGTTCCACAGGCTTGAAGAATGGTGTTGGCGAGATCCATCGCAGTCGCTACGATCTCCGAAATTTCGATCTGGGGGTTGGGCGACACGATCGGTCCCGTGAACTAGGCTCCCAGTCGCGATGAACAACCCTGTGTGCGGCAAACACCATCGGGGTATGCGATGAGTTCAGCGGACGCATCAAGTGACCCGCTCTCCACCAGTCTGCTTCGCGCAATAAAGGACGACAGCTGGCGAGGGAGATTGTGGAAGAACCCGAACTGGCACGCTTGCGAGCCTGTGATGTATCGGCAGGGGTGAACTCCCAGCCGTCAAGGACAGCGCAGCCACAATGGGGAACCTCGCAGTGAGCAAATCGCGCTTGCGTGTTGCAAACCATTCATTTAGGCATACATCAGAAGCTACATGAATAAGCCACTCGGCGTTGGCAAATCAGCAACGGTTGCTTTGATGTTTTTGTAGATACACTATCCTATGCCCGTGTCCTATGATCCTGCAAAGCGAGCCAAGACGCTAGCAGAGCGCGGACTGGATTTTGAGGATGCGATTTTTGTGTTTGAAGGGGTGACCGTAGAGGTTGACGATCTGCGAAAAAACTACGGGGAGCGCAGAGTCGTTTGCTACGGCTTACTTGACGGCCGCCTTGTTGTAGTTGGCTACACCCCCAGAGGCGACGATCGCCATGTGTTTAGCATGCGAAAGGCTAACGAACGTGAAAAAAACCGTCTCAGATCGTACTTTGGGCTCTGATCTCGCCCGTGTGGACGCACACCGCGTCAAACCGCATGAGTACAAAGAGCTACCTGAACTAACCGACCACATGTTGGCGAGTGCTGTCGTCAACAAGGGTGGGCGCCCGCGCTTGGAGAACCCGCGCCAACTCATTAGCTTGCGCCTGCCGCCTGAGGTGATTGAACGCTGGCGCTCCACTGGACCAGGCTGGCAATCGCGCATGGCACAGTGCCTTGCCAAGGGCCCCGCCACCCAAGCAAAGCGCGTGCTTTAAGGGAAGTGAAGTCGTCCAGCGAGCGCATCACATCCCACTGTCTTCAGCGTCAACCCTGCTCCGCCAGCGAAAAAATCTTCCGCATAGGCATCCATTTCGTACCTGCCGGTGTCCACGGCGTAGGAACCTGGTAGGTCCACATCAGCGCTTCCCATTCGGCAATGGCCGGGTTGGCGGCGTCTGCCCGGGCCATGGCTTCGGGGCTGTAGATGGCGTCGTCGGTGTCCATCACCATGAACAGGCGGGTGCCCAGGCGGTAGATTTCCATGGCGACGATACCGTTGGCCAACAGGTGGTCGCGCACCGCGGGCCAAATTTTTTCATGCGCTTTTTCATAGTCGGCAATGCGCTGGGCATCGTCTACCAGGTCCAGGGCGAAGGCGTAGCGCATGGCAGCTTGAGGACCGGGCTCAGGTCAGAGCCCGGTCCAGGTGGGTGTAGCCGCCGTCCACAAACACCCACTGCCCAGTGGTGTGGGCAGATGCATCCGAGAGCAAAAACACGCACATGTTGGCAATTTCCTCGGCGGTGGTCATGCGCTTGCCCAACGGGATCTTGGCGGTGATGGCAGCCAGCTTTTCCTCGGGGTGGTCAAACCCTGCGATCCAGCGTGCGTACAGCGGCGTCATGACCTCGGCGGGAATGACGGCGTTGACCCGCACGCCATCGTCGCGCAAGGATGCTGCCCACTCCCGTGTGAGCGAGAGCTGCGCGCCCTTGGAAGCACAGTAGCCACTGGTATTTCCCTGTCCGGTGAGCGCCGTTTTGGACGACACGTTGACGATGCTGCCCTTGCTGGCTATGAGGTGCGGCACGCACAAATGCGCCATGGTGTAGTAGTGGATGAGGTTGCGCTCCAGCGACTCTACAAACGCGTCGCGCCCGGCATCCAGTCCGACGCCGTCGTTGATGCCCGCGTTATTCACCAGTCCATCGATGCGCCCGAAATGCGCCATCACCTGCTGCACCGCCGCTGCGCAGGCGTTCGCGTCCGCGAGTTCCACCTGCACAAAGAGATGCTGCAAGGCGGGGGCATGTATCTGCGCCTGCCTATGGGCGTGTCCATGCGAATGCCCATGCGAATGCCCATGTGCTTGTGGCTGCTCAGGCGCGTTCAACTTCGCTTGCAGTTGCGCCGCAAAGTCCGCTGGCATGGGGCTTTTGCCAAAGACGATGGGAATGGCGCCCTCGTGCGCCAGGGTCAGCGACACGGCTGCGCCAATGCCGCTGGCACCGCCGGTCACGATGACCACTTTGTTTTGGAGATGCAGGTCCATAGGGTTCCTGTCGGTTGTCAGGTTGCCGCACTGGGCAGGGTCGGGCTGCCGCAATGCGCAAGGTCCAGGCCGTAGTAGCGCTGCGCGTTGCCGCTCCAAAACGCAGCTTGCTCGTGAATGGAAAGCGACTGCTGTGCCCAGGTGGTAGCCAGACCATGCACCGTGTCGTAGCCTGCCGCGAGTTGGCACACCGGCCAGTCCGAGCCGTACATCAGCCGCTCTGGCCCGAACACAGCCAGCGCGTGGTCAAAGCAGGCCCAGATGTGTTGTGCATCGCCGGGCGACACGGATGGCCGGTTAGGCCAGTCGGTTTCTGTCACCAAGCCCGAGAGTTTGCACACCACATGGGGCAGGGCGGCCACCGCAGCGAGTTGGGTTCGCCAGCGCGTTGCGGCATCGCCGTTGTGCGCCCAGTCGCGCAGCGCGGGCTTGCCCACGTGGTCCAACACCAGCCAGTGCGCGTCGTGCCGTGCACACAGCGCCTGCGCAGCGCCGAGCTGGTGGTCGAACACCAGCACGTCGTACACCAGG
>JBIIZY010000094.1:0-10537 GCA_044346035.1 Rhodoferax sp.
GCACACCGCCTGCGGTTTCACGAAAGCGGTCGCACACGGCGTCCTTGATCTTGAGTGCGGCGAAGTTGAGCGAGGTCAGCGGGCTGTGCTGTGCGGTGACTTCGACCTTGATGCGCTCGCGCGGGCTAAACCAGCGCTCCCAGGCAACCGCCATAGCCGCGCGGTACAGGTCCGCCTCGCTGCGGTACGTGGTGGTGGAGAGCAGCACCAGCACCCGCTGCGCTAGGCGGCAGTGCAGGTTCAAGCGCATCGCATGGTCAAACGAAGCGCGCACCGCCACACCGCCGCGCTGCTTGCTGATGCAGCCGGGCGGCAGGCCCGTGATTTGCAAGATCTCGGGCGCCAGGTAGTCTTCAACACCGGCTGCGCAGGGCAGAAAAAGTTGCAGTTGGTTCATAGCGCCTTGCGTAGGGTGGCGGGGGCAATCTTGAGGCCCTCGCGGTATTTGGCGACGGTGCGCCGCGCGCACTCGATGCCCTGCTCCTTGAGCATGTCGGAGATCTGGCTGTCGCTCAAGGGGCGCTTGGTGTTTTCGGCCTGGATGAATTGTTTGATCAGCGCGCGCACCGCCGTGCTGGACGCGTTGCCCCCCGACTCGGTGCCCAGACCAGAACCAAAAAAATACTTCAATTCGTAGGTACCCAAGGGCGTGGACATGTACTTGGCGGTGGTGACCCGGCTGATGGTGGATTCGTGCAGGCCCAGCTCGTCGGCAATCTCGCGCAGCACCAGCGGGCGCATGGCCAGCTCGCCGTGCACAAAAAAACTTTTTTGCCGCTCCACAATGGCCGTGCTCACCCGCAAGATGGTGTCAAAACGCTGCTGGATGTTCTTGATGAACCAACGCGCCTCCTGCAAGCGCTGCTGCAAAGCGGCGTGGCTGGCGCTGTCTTTGCCGCCGCGGTGGTTGCGCAGCACGTTGGCGTAGATGTCGTGCACTTTCAGGCGCGGCATCACGTCGGGGTTGAGGACCACGCGAAAGCGCGCTTGCGCGGCCTTGGCGCTGCTGGGCAGTTGCTGCACCAGCACGTCGGGCACCACGATGTTGCGCTCCACATCCACAAAACGCCGCCCCGGCTTGGGCTCCAGCCGGGCGATGCGGGCGATGGCCTCGCGCACCTGCGCATCGCTGCCCACGCCCAGTTGCACCAGCCGCTTGATGTCGCGCCGTGCCAGCATCTCCATGGGCTGCTCGCACACACGCAAAGCCACCAGCAGCAGCTCGCGCTCGCCAGACTGTGCCGCGCCCACCAGCGCCTTGATTTGCAAGCGCAGGCACTCGCCCAAGTCGCGCGCACCCACGCCTACTGGCTCCAGGTTGTGCAGCAGGCCCAATGCGACCGCCAGGTGGTGCAGCAATTGGTCGAGCTGCGCGCCATCCTCTGGACTCAGGCTGCGCGCCAGGTCCTCCAAAGGCTCTTCCAGGTAGCCGTCTTGGTTGAGTGAACCAATCAGAAACAACAACGCTGCGCGCTCCTCGGCGCACAGACGCAAGCCCGAAGCCTGCTGCTGCAAGTGCGCCTGAAGGCTCGCGTGTGTGCGGGCCAGCTCGGTTGGGTCGGCGTCGTCATCGGGCGTGGCATTGCTGGCGCGAACACCGGCGTCGGTGCCCCACTCGCTGTCGTCGTGGGCCAGGTCGGTGCTGCCGTCGCCATCCCAGTTCGGTGCTTCATCGATTTCGTGTGCCGGTGGTTCGGGGTCATCGTTGCCGGCCGCCGTGCTGCTGGTGTACGCCGCTTGCTCAAAGGCAAGGTCGGATGCGTGCACCGGTGCGTCGCTTTGGGTGATGCCAAATTCCTCGCGCACCGCCTGCTCTTCGCTGCGTTCGAGAAAAGGGTTCTCGTCGAGCATCTGCTCAATCTCTTGGACGAGTTCAAGCGTGGAGAGTTGCAACAAGCGGATCGACTGCTGCAATTGCGGCGTGAGCGCCAGGTGCTGCGACACCCGCAATGAAAGGCCCTGCTTCATCCCCCAGACCTACATGCGGAAGTGCTCGCCCAGGTACACACGCCGTACCTCGGCGTTATTGACGATTTCGGTGGGCGTGCCTTGTGCCAGCACACGGCCCTCGCTGATGATGTAGGCGTGGTCGCAAATGCCCAAGGTTTCGCGCACGTTGTGGTCGGTGATAAGCACACCGATGCCGCGCTCTTTGAGGAAGTTGATGATGCGCTGGATCTCGATGACTGCAATCGGGTCGATGCCGGCAAAGGGCTCGTCGAGCAAGATGAAGCGCGGGTTGGTCGCCAAGGCACGCGCTATCTCGACCCGACGCCGTTCACCGCCCGACAAGGCCAAGGCCGACGACCCGCGCAGGTGCTCCACCCGGAGTTCTTGCAACAGCGCGGTGAGCCGCGACTCGATCTCTGGGCCCGAAAGCGGCGCGCCGCTGGCATCGCGCTGCAACTCCAGCACCGCACGCACGTTGTCTTGCACGTTGAGCTTGCGAAAAATAGACGCTTCTTGCGGCAGGTAGCCCAGCCCCAGGCGGGCGCGCCGGTGGATGGGCATGTGCTCGATTGACTTGCCGTCCACGGTGATGTCGCCCGCACTGGCCCGAACCAGACCCACGATCATGTAAAACGAGGTGGTTTTGCCCGCGCCGTTGGGTCCGAGCAGCCCTACCACTTCGCCCGTGCGCACAGCCAGCGAAACGTCCTTAACGACCTGGCGCTTGCCGTACGACTTTTGCAGGTGGTGTGCTTCTAAGCTGCTGGTGGTGGACGCATTCACTTCGCCGCGCCCCCCAGGGTGTCGGACGGGCGCAGCATGACCGGCGGCACCGGCGCTGTGCTGCTGGCGGCCTCTGGTTTGGGAATTAGCATAGCGCGCACCCGGCCGCTGCCAGTGCCGCTACTACCGGTGGCCGCTGCGCCGCTGGCTGGTGGCCCCAGAAGAGTGCCATCCACACTAAAGCGGTCGCGCAGGTTGTCGTACACGATGACCGCGCCACTCACCTCATCGCCCAAGCTTGTGCCACGGTAGCGGCGCAGTTGCGCGCGTTGGGTGAACGTGACCGTGTCGGCTTTGCCGTCGTAGTGAATGGTGTCGGCCTCGCCCTCAATGAACTCGTCAACCCCTTCACGCTTTTGGCGGAAAAAAGCCGGTGCATCCGGGCCTGCGCTCACCGTACCGTATTGGTTGCCCTGCGGGTCTTGCCGCACTTCGAGGCGCGCGCCACGCAAGATGATGCTGCCTTTGGTCAACACCACGCGCCCGGTGAATACGGTGGTTTGCTTCTGGTCGTCGTAGCGCAATGTGTCGGCCTCAATCGACATGGGGCGGTTGCGGTCGGCGTTCTCGGCCCACGCGCACGCGCCCCAGGCCATTACGGCGAGCGCGAAGACAGCTGGACGGGAATCAAAATTCATGAGGGCACAAAACTTGCTTGAGATGCGCGGCCCATTGTAGCCAGCGCTTGTTGCGCGGTGCCCGCGCGCTTTAGCTGGCGGCGTTGATCTTGGCGATCAGCTCCCGCAACACGCCGGGGGCCGTGTCATTGGGGATCTGGCACGTGCCTGCGTTGTCGTGTCCGCCACCGCCGTACTCCAACAGCATCGCACCGATGTTGATGGGCGAAGAGCGGTTCGTGATCGACTTGCCCACGGCAAAGACCGTGTTCTTTTTCTGCACGCCCCACAGCACATGGATGGAGATGTTGGTGGTAGGGAACAGGGCGTAAATCATGAAGCGGTTGACCGCGTAGATGGTGTCTTCATCGCGCAAGTCGAGCACCGCCACGTTGTGGTGGACGGTGGTGCAGAGTTGCAGCTGCGCCTTGGCTTTGGCTGCGTGCTCAAAGTACAACTCGACCCGTTCAATGACATCGGGCAGCTTGAGGATGTCTTCAATGCCGTGGGTACGGCAGTAGTCGATCAGGTCCATCATCAGCTGGTAGTTGCTCACGCGGAAATCGCGAAAGCGGCCCAAACCCGTGCGCGAATCCATCAGGTAGTTCAGCAGCACCCAGCCGTCGGGGTCGAGAATTTCTTCGCGGCTGAATTGGGCGGAGTCACTTTTGTCGACGGCAGCGAGCATGGCATCAAAGCGGTTGCCAAAAGTGCCTACACCGCCGTAATGGTTGAACACCACGCGCGCAGCAGAAGGCGCATCGGGCTGAATTACATGGTTGGACTGCACATCGTTGCGGATGGACTCGGAGACGTGGTGGTCAAACGACATGTGCACGCCCGGCACATAGGGCAAGTTGGTGGTGATGTCTCCGGCGTTGACCGCGATCTTGCCGTCTTGCATGTCCTTGGGGTGCACAAACTTGATCTGGTCGATGAGGTCCAGCTCCTTGAGCAGCACAGCGCAGACCAGGCCGTCAAAATCGCTGCGCGTAATGAGTCTGTATTTTGGGTTCGACATGGCTTGCACTCCGCTGGGAAAGTTTCAGGGATTCTAGACGCCAACACAGGCCGAAAGAACAGGGCGACCGAACCCCGGCGCGGCGCCGAAATCTTACTTTGTGCTGCGCAGCGTTCGGATGAGGCCGTCAGCCACTTGCAGCGCGCGGCCCACGTTGCCCGCTAGTGAGCCATCGGTGTAGAAACGCCCGTCCACCCCCAAAGCGGGCACACCTTCGACCTTGTAGGCGTTTTGCAACTGCGCACTGCGGCTGGCTTTGGTGGCCACCGCAAACGAGTTGTAGTGCTCGGTGAACTTGGCCATGTCCACGCCTTGCTTGGCAACCCACTGCGCGATGGCATCGCTGCGCGCGAGGTTTTGTTTTTCGACATGGATAGCGGCAAAGACTTTGGAGTGCAACTTGTCTACCAGGCGCATAGCTTCGAGCGCAAAGTACAGCCGCTGCTGCGGCACGAAGTCGTCCCGAAAGGCCACCGGCACGCGCCGCAGCACCACATCGGCCGGGGCCTTGGCGGCCCAGGCCTTGAGCACCGGCTCGAAGGCATTGCAATGCGGGCAGCTGTACCAAAAAAATTCGACGACCTCAATCTTGCCCACAGGCGCTTCGACGGGCGCGCGGGGCTTTACCAACAAGTAGTCAGCTCCTTCGCGCAACCCTTGCGCGCGAGACAAACCAGCCCAGCTTGCAGCTGCGGCGGCAACGCTGCCCACGGCAGCTTGGGAAAACACGCGACGTTTCATTGGCACCTCAATAGGTATTGCAACTTGCGCACAGCACCGCAGACCACCCGCTAGCGTTGCACCCGCACCAGCGCGGTCTCTAGGCCAGCTTGGGCGAGTTTTTCTTTGCTACGCTCACCGTCTTCCTTCTTGTCAAACGGGCCCACCCGCACGCGGTACACAGTGCGGCCTGACTGCTCGCGCTCGCTGATCTTCGCTTCTACGCCAGATAGAGAGAGCTTGGCGCGCTGGCCCTCGGCATCCTGCGCGTTGCTGTAAGCACCCAGCTGCACGTAGTACACATACGGCTCCAGCGCAGGCGCTGCGGGTGGCACTTGGCCTGACTTGGCTTTGGCCAAATCGCCCAATGGGTCCGCCGAGACTGCCGGCTTGGGCTCGGTCTTGTTGTCACCTGCTGCCCCAACAGCACCCGCCGAGGCCCCAGACGAAGGCGCCGAAGCAGCCGTTTGTGGCGCCCCCGGCGTGGCCGCTGCAGCGGGCGCCTTGCCGTACAGCGGCGCGTTGGGGTCCCAGTTTTTGTTCTTCTGTGCCTCGGCCTCGTTTTGGTCGGCGTTGCGGGTTTGGCTCTTGTTCACGAAGGGCACTGGCACTTTGGTCACATAGACGGCCACCGCCAGCGCACTGGCCAGCCCGACTACAACGCCCACCACAAATCCCAGAAAGGTTCCACCACGCTGCAGGATCATGCAAGTACTCTCACTTGGGGTTTACATTTTTTCCGGGGCGCTGACGCCCAGCACGCCCAGGCCATTTTGCAGCACCTGTGCGGTGGCCGCGACCAAGGCCACCCGGGCCAGCCGCTGCGCGCTGTCTTCCACCAGAATGCGCTCGGCATCGTAGTAGCTGTGGTAGCAGGCCGCCAATTCGCGCAGGTAGAAGGTGACATCGTGGGGTGCAAAGTCCTGCGCAGCAGCGCGCAACATCTCCGGGTACTTGGCCAGCAACAGCATCAGCGCCTGGGCCGGCGCACTGGCAAGCGATGACAGGTCGGCCGTGTGCAGCGCACTGCGATCACCGCCCCAGGCCGCCAAGACGGAGCAGATGCGTGCGTGCGCGTACTGCACGTAGTAGACCGGGTTGTCGTTGTTCTTGGCGATCGCCAAGTCGATGTCGAAGGTGTACTCGGTATCGGGCTTGCGCGAGAGCAAGAAAAACCGCACCGCGTCCTTGCTGGTCCACTCGATCAGGTCGCGCAGCGTCACATAGCTGCCAGCGCGCTTGGAGATCTTTACTTCCTGCCCGCCCCGCACCACCCGCACCATGGTGTGCAGCACGTAATCCGGGTAGCCCACGGGAATACCCACACCGGCCGCCTGCAGTCCAGCGCGCACCCGCGCGATGGTGCCGTGGTGGTCGGTGCCTTGGATATTGACCACCTTGCTAAAGCCACGTTCCCATTTGCTGATGTGGTAGGCCACATCGGGCACAAAGTAGGTGTAGCTGCCATCGCCTTTGCGCATCACCCGGTCTTTGTCGTCGCCGTAGTCGGTGGACTTGAGCCACAAGGCACCGTCTTTCTCAAAGGTCTTTCCTGCCGCCTGCAAACGGGCCACTGCATCGGCCACCTTGCCGCTGGTGTAGAGGCTGCTTTCTAGGTAGTAGTTGTCGAACTTCACCTCAAAGGCCTGCAAGTCGAGGTCTTGCTCACGGCGCAAGTAAGCAACGGCAAACTGGCGCATGCCGTCAAGGTCGTTAACGTCACCACTGGCCGAGTAGCTGCGGTCGTCTGCTTGCACGGTCTTGCGTGCCAAAAAATCGTGGGCGATGTCGGCGATGTAGTCGCCGTTGTAGGCCGCCGCGTTGTCGCCGCTGGGCCACTGCGGATCGCCCGGTTTGAAGCCCTGGGCCCGCAGCTGCGTGCTGTGCGCCAGCGTGGCAATTTGCACTCCGGCGTCGTTGTAATAAAACTCGCGGTACACATCCCAGCCTTGGGTTTGCAGCAACTTGCAAATGGCGTCGCCCAGTGCGGCCTGTCGGCCATGGCCCACATGCAAAGGCCCGGTGGGGTTGGCCGAAACAAACTCCACCAGCAAGCGCTTTCCAAGTGGGCGCTGCCAGCCAAACTCAGCGCCCTGCGCCAGCACGTCCCGCACCACGGTCTGCTTTGCAGCGCTTGCCAAACGGATATTGATAAAGCCCGGCCCCGCCACCTCCACCGCCTCTACCCAGCGCACAAACGCTGGCTGCGCGCGCAAGGCGACGCACAGGTCTTCGGCCAGCTGGCGGGGGTTTTTTTGCAAGGGCTTGGCCAGTTGCATGGCTGCGGTGGTGGCCAGATCGCCGTGGGAGGCAACCTTGGGGGACTCGAAAACCGCTTTGGCGGCCGCCCCGCGCTGGAGTTGTTCAAGGCAGAGCGCGAGCGCGTCCAGAAGTTCGGTCTTGACAGAATGCATCGCGCGATTTTACGGTCCGCCCCCCGCGCGGAATTGTTCCATTCCAGAACAAGCACTGCAGGCGTGCCGAAAAGGCCATGCTGCAATCGCGGCCCGCTTGAGTTTCATCCGCAGCACTGCTGCTTCAACACCGAAGGACCGCTATGAAAAACTGGACCGCACGACAATGGATCGTACTTTTGGCACTGGGCGCATGTTTGGCATGGGCTCCTGCCCACGCCGCAACCGACAAAGAGCCCGCCAAGAAAGAACCCACCAAGCAGCAGCAAAAAATGAAGACCTGCAACGCCGATGCCAAAGCCAAATCGCTCTCCGGCGACCCACGCAAACAGTTCATGAAAGAGTGTCTGAGCGCCAAGTAACGCCCGCCTTCTCCACCCGACGACAGGCGCAACGCGAGGCCCGCAGCGGGCGGGCACCGCGCCCATCGTCGGGCCCTGGCGCCAAGCTAACGCAATCCCAGAACCAGGCCCAAGAAGACGGTAAATCCAAGCCAGTGGTTCAGGCGAAAGGCCCGAAAACACCCCTCGCGCGATCGCTGCCAAATCAGCCTGCCATGCCACACCACCTGGATGGCCGCGCACACCAGCGCCAGCGCCCAGATGTGCGGATCCACCAAGGGCAGCAGCACGCCAGACCACACGCCCAGGTACACGGCATAAAAGCCCAGCACCGCGGGTACATCCCATGCCCCTAAGGTGATCGCCGAAGTTTTGATACCGATGCGCAGATCGTCGTCGCGGTCCACCATGGCGTATTCGGTGTCGTAGGCCAGCACCCAAAACAGGTTGCCCACCAGCAGCAACCAGGCCTGCACTGGCACCGTGCCCTGCACCGCCGCATACGCCATGGGCACCCCAAAACTGAAGGCCACGCCCAGCACCGCCTGCGGCATGGAGACAAAGCGCTTGGCGTACGGGTACACCACCGCGATGGCCAATGCAGCAAACGACCAAGCAACGGCCTCCATCCGGGTGGTCAGCACCAAGGCAAAAGCCAGCAGCGCCAACACCGCGCCCAGTGCCAAGGCCTCGCGCACCGACACCGTGCCACTGGTGACAGGTCGGTTGGCGGTGCGCTTGACGTGCTTGTCAAACTCCCGGTCTGCCACGTCGTTGATGCAGCAGCCTGCACTGCGCATCAATATGGTCCCCAAGGTGAACACCAGCAACAGGTGCCAACCCGGGAAACCACCTGATGCGATCCACAAGGCGGACAGGCTGGGCCACAGCAAGAGCAGCCAACCTGCGGGCCGGTTCCAGCGAATCAGGTCGAGGTAGCGCGCCCGCCGCGGCGCGGAGCCGGCGGTCATGACAGGCGGGTTACGCCAGGCAACTCGCAGGCGTAAATCGCATTGCGCAAGGCAGCGATGGCTTCATAACGGGTAAAGCTGCGCCGCCACGCCAGCACCACGCGGCGTGTCGGCGGGGCAGCACCGGCATCGCCGTGTACGGGCAAGTAGCGCACCAGCGCATCGTCTTGGCGGCGCTTTTTTTGTTCCAGCGCGGCACGCGGTACGCTCAGGCGCGGCACCAAGGTAATGCCCATGCCAGCTGCCACCATGTGCTTGATGGTCTCCAGCGACGAGCCTTCAAAGCTCTTGCGAATACCCGCCGCATTGCTGGAAAACCGCGCGAACTCCGGGCACACCTCCAACACATGGTCGCGAAAACAATGGCCGCTTCCCAGCAAGAGCATGGTTTCGCGCTGCAACTGCTCTGCCGTCACCTGGGTCTGTGCAGCCAGCGGGTGGCCCATGGGCACTGCGGCAAAAAAAGGTTCGTCATAGAGCGCTGCCACCGCCAGTCCTGCATCGGCAAAAGGCTCGGCCAGCACGGCGCAATCGATCTCGCCGCTGCGCAGCTGCTCCAGCAGTTTGGCGGTGAGGTTCTCTTGCACGATCAGCGGCATCTGCGGCGACTTGGCAATGGCCTGGCGCATGAGGTCGGGAAGCAGGTAGGGCGCAATGGTGTAAATCACGCCCAGCGTGAGTGGCCCGGCCAGCGGGTCTTTGCCGCGCTTGGCAATGTCCTTGATGTGGGCAGCGCGCTCCAACACGCTTTGGGCCTGGCGCACGATTTCTTCACCCAAGGCGGTCACCGTCACCTCGTTGGCGCTGCGCTCGAACAGCTTGATGTCCAACTCTTCTTCGAGCTTCTTCACCGCCACCGAGAGCGTCGGTTGCGACACAAAACAGGCCTCGGCGGCCTTGCCAAAGTGGCGCTCCTGGGCCACCGCCACGATGTATTTGAGTTCGGTCAGGGTCATGTCCGTATTGTGGCGCGCGCGCCGCGCTGGGGCTCCAACACGACCAGCGCAATACCCAGCACCAAAAGCGCCGCGCCAAGCCAGAAGTGCCATGGTGGCACCTCGGCAAAAAACACCCGCCCCAGCGCCGGGCTGAACAGCAGCAAGGAAAAGCTGCCCGCCTCCACCGCCGACGCCTCACCGTTGCGGTACGCATAGAAATAGGCCAGGTAGATACCTGCGGCGGTCAGGCCAATCACTGGCAACAGCACCCAGTCCGCCTGCGGCACCACCGGCATGGCGAACCCGGTAAATGCTCCAAAAGTGCACCAACAGGCCAACTGGCTCCAGGTGAGCACGGCGATCGGATGCTCCCCTTGCGAGTACTTTTTGAGTACCACCCCGAGCATCGCCTCCATGAACGCACCCAGCAAAGCGACCAACGCCGCCGGATGCAGCGTTGCAGCGCCCGGCTGCAACACAACGAGCACGCCCGAAAAGCCCACCACCACACCCACCCAGCGCAGCGCATGGGGCGTCTCACCCAGCAGCCACACGCCCAAAGGCAGCATGAAGAGCGCACCAGCCATCAGGTAGGCACTGGCCTCGGCCAGCGGCAGGTGCGCCACGGCATAGGCGGCGCACCAGGCCGAGGTCGCAATCAGTCCGGCGCGCAGCAAATGAAAGCGTGGCTGGCGCGTGGCCACCACCCGGCCGCGGGTCCACACCACCAGCGGCAGCAGCATCACCAGCACCACCGTGGCCTGCAGGTACAGCACCTCTTT
>JBIIZY010000095.1:0-10514 GCA_044346035.1 Rhodoferax sp.
TGTCCGGATTGGCCAGGCTGTTGGTGTTCTGGGTCGCACTGGCGTAACGGGCCAGCTCAAAATGGTAGAAGGACTGGTTGCCGAGCCAGCGCCCCATGTACTGGCGTGTCATCCAGGCGCGCCAGCGCACTTCCAGGAGTTGGGTCAGGTAAAACTTGTACACCGCAATCGCAATGAAGGCGAATGCCAAGTAGGTAAAGCGGCCCAGCTGCTCCCAGAACACGGTGCTGTTTTTCTCCTGCAATGCGTCGTAGAACAGGCGGTTCCAGTCGTTGAACAGCACGTTCATGTACACCAGCGCAAGGTTGAGCGTGATGATGGCACCCAACAACAGGCGGGCACGCCACTTTTCCTCAGAGTGGAAATAGGGCTTGGACAGGGCCCAGACCCGGCGTACCTGCAGCTTGGTAGCCTGCAGTTTGCTGATCGACGGTGTGCTTGGCTTGGGCTGTGTCATTGCGAGGGCCTTTCGCGCCAAGGGCGCCTTGGATGTGGCACTAATTGCGCACGCCGCTGGCCACGTGGCCAGCGGGCACATGGCGCGCGGCCGACTCGATGTGGCCGGTCTGGTCGTCAAAGAAAAAGTCGGGCTCGAACTCGCGCAAAAACTCGCCCTTGTCCAGACCACCCAGGAACATGGCTTCGTCGACTTCGATGTTCCAGTCCATCAGCGTGCGGATGGCGCGCTCGTGCGCCGGGGCGCTGCGCGCAGTGACCAGCGCGGTGCGGATGCGCATCTGCGCACTGGACGCCTGTTGCAAGTGGTGCAGCGCCACCAGCAGCGGCTTGAACGGACCGTCTGGCAGCGGAAGTGCGACCTTGTCCATTTCGTGCTGTTGAAAGGCGTTGAGCCCGTGGCTTTGGTAGACCTGCTCGGCCTCGTCGCTGAACAGCACCGCGTCGCCGTCAAAGGCGATGCGCACCTCGGTGGGGTGCGCATCGCTGGCGTGTGCGGAGTGCGGGTACACCTGGGCGGCGGGCACGCCGGCGTCAAGCGCGCTGCGCACGTCGCGCAGGTGGGTGCTTAAAAACAAATTGGCGCGCAGCGGCTTGAGGTAACGCCACGGCGGCTCGCCGCGGGTGAAAGAGCAGCGGATGATGGGCAGCGCGTAGTGCGCCGCCGACTTCATCACCCGCAGGCCGCTGACCGGGTCGTTGCGCGACAAAATAACCACTTCCACCCGCTGCGACGGTGTTTCGTTGAACGCGAGCAGCTTTTTCACCAGCGAAAAAGCCACGCCAGGTTTGGCTGGCAGGTCCAGGCGCGCGCGCTGCAGCTCCATGTAGGCACGGTCGTCGCCGGTTTCGAAGATTTGGTTTTCTTCCTCGAAATCGAACAGGGCGCGGCTCGATATCGCCACCACCAGTTTGCCGTCTAGCGTCATTGCCATGGGTGTGCCTTGCGGTGTGTGGTGTTCGTGCGTGCGGGCATGGTGAGGGTGGCGGACCAGAAGCGGTGCTACTGCTGCAAAAACATTTGGTACACCGGGTTGTGGGTTTCTTCCACGTACGGGTAGTCCAGCGTTTTCAGGAAGGTGGCGAAGGCTTTGTCATCGGCCTTGGGTACTTGCAAGCCCACCAGAATGCGGCCGTAATCGGCGCCTTGGTTGCGGTAATGGAACAGGCTGATGTTCCAGCCCGGGCGCATCAGGCTCAAAAACTTCATCAACGCGCCGGGCCGCTCGGGGAACACAAAGCGCAAGATGCGCTCGTCTTGGGCCAGTGCCGAGTGCCCGCCCACCATGTGGCGAATGTGCTCCTTGGCCAACTCGTCATGCGTGAGGTCCAGGGTGTGGAAGCGGTGCTTGTTGAAGTAGGCGGCAATCTTTTTCGATTCACCTTTGCCGTGCGTGGTCAGTCCCACGAACACATGGGCCTTGGCCGAATCACTCATGCGGTAGTTGAACTCCGTCACGCTGCGCGCTGCGCCGGGCAGCTCGCCAATGAGCCCGCAAAAGCGCTTGAAGCTGCCGCGCTCCTCGGGAATGGTGACCGCAAACAAGGCCTCGCGCTCCTCGCCCACCTCGGCGCGCTCGGCGACGAATCGCAGGCGGTCGAAGTTCATGTTGGCGCCGCACAAAATGGCGGCGTAGGTTTCGCCCTTGGTTTTGTGCGTGGCCACGTACTGCTTGATGGCCGCCACCGCCAACGCACCCGAGGGCTCTACGATGGAGCGCGTGTCTACAAAAATGTCTTTGATGGCTGCGCACACCGAATCGGTGTCCACGCTGATGAACTCATCCACCAGACCGCGCGCGATGCGAAACGTCTCTTCGCCCACCAGCTTAACCGCCGTGCCGTCGGAGAACAGGCCTACATCTGAAAGAGTAACCCGCTTTTTGGCGGAGACCGACTGCATCATCGCGTCCGAGTCGTTCATCTGCACGCCCACCACCTTGATGCGCGGGTCCACCGCCTTGATGTAGTTGGCCACGCCCGACACCAGGCCGCCGCCGCCAATTGCAACAAACACCGCGTCCAGCCGCGTGCCTCCGGTTTTGCCGGCCGCGCCATCCAGCGTTTGCACTTGGCGCAGCAACTCCATCGCAATGGTGCCCTGACCGGCAATGACATCCGGATCGTCAAAGGGGTGCACAAAAGTGAGGCCCTGCTTTTTTTCCAGCGTGATGGCGTGGTTGTACGCATCGGTGTAGCTGTCACCAAACAGCACCACCTCGCCGCCCAAGCCGCGCACCGCATCCACCTTTACCTGCGGCGTGGTGGTTGGCATGACGATGATGGCCCGCGTGCCCAGCTTGGCAGCACTCAGCGCCACGCCCTGCGCGTGGTTGCCGGCAGACGCGCAAATGACACCCCTGTCCAGCTGCGCCGCAGAAAGGTGCGCCATCTTGTTGTACGCCCCGCGCAGCTTGAAGCTGCGCACAGCCTGCTGGTCCTCGCGCTTGAGCAGCACCGTGTTGTGCAAGCGCTTGCCCAAAGCGCGGGCCGGCTCCAGCGCCGATTCGGTGGCAACGTCGTACACCCTGGCGGTCAAAATTTTCTTGAGGTAGTCGGCAGGGGTCAAAGCTTTGGCACGGCGTGCCGACGGTGTGGTTTTAGGGGATGCCATAAAAGGTTGCGAGAAGGGGTGGGCGGTTACGCGTTACACGGGGCAATAGAGTCAGCGACGTCAATGGCGTTCAGCGGGCGTGAGCTTGGTGCAGAGTGGTTTATCAAGAGTGGTTCAGTGAAGCAGGCGCCTGAGGTGAATTCGGTGGGCCCTACAGGCGCTGGCGGGCGGTGCCGTACACCTGGCTTTTGTCGCGTTTGCCGGTTGCCAGCAGTGTCACAAAAACCGTTTGCGCATCCACGCGGTACACCAAACGGTAACCCAGGCTGTGCAGTTTGATCTTGTAGCAGTCGGGCATGCCATGCAGGGCGGCCGAGGGCACGCGGGGGTTGTCCAGGCGTTCGATGAGTTTCTTTTTCAATGGTTCGCGGATGTTGTTGTCCAGCGCCCGCCACTCCTTGAGCGCCAGCACATGAAAACGCAGCTTAAAGGTCATCCGGCGCCACGTCCACAAACGGCCCTTGCGCGCGCTCATACGCAAGCTTGGCGTCCTCAAGGTCTTCCAAGTGCGCCATCAGTTGCTCGTAATGATGGGCAGGCAGCAAGTACGCCTCAGGCCGGTTGTGGTTGAGCACCGCCACCGGGCCTTGGTCGGCTTGCTTCAAAATGTCGGCGTAATTGCGTTTGAGCTCGGTCACGCTCACAGTCAAGTTGGAAAGCACGGTGTCCATGGGGCTCGCTTTCGGTTAAGTTGGCGCGAGTCTAGCCAAATAAAGCATCAAATTCGATATCAATTAAAGTATTTTCTAAACCACCAATAAGATCAAGGACCACCTTATGGAATGCACAGTCAGCTGGACCGGCCACACCGGCGCGCGCTCGGGTATGGGCTTTATCGCAGAAACCGGCAGCGGCCACACCTTAATGATGGACGGAGCGCCCGATGCCGCCAAGCCTGAAAACGGCGGCCAGAACCTAGCGCCACGCCCCATGGAAACCGTGCTTGCCGGCACCGGCGGCTGCACCGCCTACGATGTGGTGCTCATCCTCAAGCGGGGCCGCCACGCGGTGCAGGGCTGCAGCGTCAAGCTCACCTCGGAGCGCGCCGATGCCGACCCCAAGGTGTTCACCAAAATCCACATGCACTTCACCGTGACTGGCAAGGCGCTCGCCGCATCTGCAGTAGAGCGGGCCATTGCCATGAGCCACGACAAATACTGCTCGGCCAGCATCATGCTCGCCAAGACGGCGCAGATCACCACCAGCTTTGATGTGATTGAAGCCTAGCGCGGGGGGGACGGCAGACGCGGGTACCGCTGCTGTGCCGTAGTTCGGCGGACGTAGCTTGCGGGCGCGCTTGGGTGCACCGCTGGTTGGTACGTCCAAGCACTGGGAGACAGATTGGGGTTGCTGCTGCTCGGTGTGATGCAGTCTGCAACAGTTTGTCGACCTAACGGTTGGTCGATCTAAATGCGCTGCGCCACCGTGGTCATCACCTTGGCGGCGGCGCGCATCAGCGCTTTGGCCGGTGCGGGCAGGTCGGTACCGCCCGCTGCCTTGGCGGCATTTGCGTGGCGCAGCTCGTCGTGCTGCATTTGCGCCACGATGGCGCGCGAGGCATGGTCGCTTTGCGGCAGCGTGTGGAGGTGCCCTTGCAAATGTGCCCCCACTTGCTGCTCGGTTTCTTCTACAAAGCCCAGGCTGATGCGGTCGCCCAAGCGGCCCGCGACCAGCCCCAGCCCGAAGGCGCCGGCGTACCACAGCGGGTTGAGCAAGGAGGGCCGCCCACCCAAGGCCTGCAGCCGCTCGGCAGTCCAGGCCAGGTGGTCAGTTTCTTCTGCACATGCCTGCTCGAAGTGGCGGCGCAACGCCGCGTTGGGCGTGGTCAGCGCCTGCGCGGTGTACAGCGCTTGGGCGCAGACCTCGCCCACGTGGTTTACCCGCATCAAGCCCACGGACAGCTGGCGCTCTGCATCGGTCAGCGCCGTGTCGGTTTGTGGCGCGGTAGGGCAGGCCTGCGATGCGTGGGGCGTGGCAAACAAGGTGCGCAGCGCGGAATCGGCGGCTTTAATCAGGGCGTCCATCACAGGGTTTTCACTCTCTTTGCGCCTTCAGGCGGGACTTGCATTTTCAAGCACGCGACAACTTGTTGCACCCATGCAACGAAAACCGGTACAAATCCCTTTTTTTCGAGCAGTTTCATGCAAACGTCAGCCGCCTCTGTTGGAATCGCCGGAGCTTCCAAACAGGAGGTTGGCTCCAAGACCGTCTTGGGGCCCTTTGTACAACTTTGGAGATTTTCCATATGAAAAAGACCCTCGTAGCCTTGGCTGTTTTGGCAGCTACCGGCACTGCATTCGCACAGTCTTCTGTGACCGTTTCCGGCAAGTACCGCATTGCGTACGACTCTAATGAAAACCACGATGGCACCAAGACACAAGGTGTTGGCGTTACCGACGGTGACATCGTGTTTGGCTCGGTCGAAGACCTGGGCGCTGGCATGAGGGCTTCTGTCTCCATGGCTGTGCGCCTGCGCGGTCGTGGCGCTGCACTCGACAGTGCTGACACCGGCGCTGGCGTGCGTGCACGCGATGCTTCGGTTTCCCTGTCCGGTGGTTTTGGTACCGTCACGATGGGTTCCATCGATGTCGGCTTCTTGCACTCTGCTGGCTTGACCAGCCTGCCAACACACGGTTTGGATTCTGACCCCGGTCAAAATGCAGTGCTGTGGGTCGGCGGTAACGCTGACCTGTTGCGCTACACAACGCCCAACATGTCTGGCTTCACCGCATACATCGGTTTGCTTGACGCCGTTGGAGCGGGTGGTGCCCAGTCCACTGCAGCAATGGCCGACGCAACGGTGGTGGGTGCCCGTTACACAGCGGGTCCCGTGCTGGCTGTGGCCGACTACACCACTTGGGACGCGAACACTCCTGCTGCAGGAGTCATTGCGCCCGATAACCGTTTCCGTGTGGCCGGTACCTACAACTTGGGTGTTGCCCAGCTCGGTATTGGTTATTCTGACTTGAAGTTTGCGAACGGTGGCAAGCGTACTGAGACCGTTGCAAGCGTGACCGTTCCCTTGGGGCAAGTTAGCTTGGGCTTGAATCTGGCCCGCGGCGAAAACGACAGAGCTTCGCGTCTTATCGCTGCTGGCACGCTCACAGACGGCACTAACGAAGGCACCGAAGCCATTGTTAAGTATGACTTGAGCAAGCGCACTTTCTTGGCCGCTGCATACCAAGCCACCAAGGTTGCGGTGCCTGTTGCTGGAAAGACCGATGCCAACAAGTTCCGTGTCCAAATCGGCCACTCGTTCTAATTCCCGGCTGGTGTAAGCCAGCCCGAGAAGTTTGAACACAGAGCCTGCTGTGGAAACACAGCGGGCTTTTTTGCGTTTGGAGGGTTCTCGACTGTCGGTTTTTTGTAACAACCGAAGTAAAAAAAGGTGAATTCACAGGGTTTACACGGTGCGCATGGCAGGTTCTGGTGCCGACTGTGCTTCAATAACTCCAGCTTGATCCCCAAGCGCTCCAACCCCGTTTGGACTACTTTTTTTTGAGGTTTACATGAACATGAAAAAGACGCTCGTTGCTCTGGCCGCTCTGGCCGCTGTTGGTGCCGCTTCTGCGCAAGTTACCGTTTACGGCAAGGCGGATCTGGGTGTTTCCAGCACCACCAAGACCGGCGCCACTGACCAAGGTTTGGAAGTTACCGGCAACAACTACGAAGGCAGCCGTTTTGGCGTGAAGGCCAGCCACGACCTGACAGGTGGCATGAAGGCTTTGGCACAGTACGAGTTTTCCGTGGACGTCACAGGTAGCACTGATGTGATCAAGTCCAACCGTGTCGCCAGCCTCGGCCTGACCGGCGGCTTCGGTACCGTGACCATGGGTTTGCAGTGGACCCCTTACGACAGCGCATGGGGCTTTGACCAACTCGAGTACAACGGCTTTTCTGCTGCTGGCAAGACTTGGTACAACGGCAAGCATGGTGACAATGGCAATGGCGGCAACGGCAATGCAAAGAAGTCGATTGCTTACACAACCCCGGACATGAGCGGTTTCAATGCCACCGTGTTGTTCTCTAACAGCGCCGACAAGACTGCAACCACGACAACTGTCCCTTATGTGGGCGTAGGTGCCAACTATGCGGCTGGCCCGTTGAGCATCAACTTCGGTTACGAGCAAGTTGCTACCAGCGCACATACCGCTGCAGCGGCTGATGACAAGACCACCGCCACCATCATTGGTGCGTCGTACAACCTGGGCGTTGCGACTGTGGGCTTGGGCTATCAGCAAGCTAACATTGATGGCCTTAACGGCGCCGCCGCCGCATCTTTCAAGGATGCTGGCTACACCCTTAGCGTGAGCGCGCCGATTAGCTCAAGCACGACTGTCGCCCTGGGTTACGCATCTGAAACGACTACTTCTGCTGGTCTCACCGATGGAAAGTCCACCGGTTTTGGTGTGCAAGTGATTTATAACCTTACAAAACAAGCTGCTGTGTACGGCGGTGCTTTCCAGACTAAGGTGGACGCCGTTGGCCCCGCCTCCGTTGGTCAGCCAGAAGAAATCCTGACCACCAAGTACGCCGCTGGCGTGCGTTACAACTTCTAATTGACGGCTGACCTTGTGTCAGCTTGAGATTGGCAAGTTCATAAAAAACCCGCTGTGGCGACACAGCGGGTTTTTTTATGCGCGATCAACCCATGCAGATCACGGCATACCGGTTTGCGCATCGCGCAACAGCAGCGTTTGCGTGAACTGCAGAAACTCATCGAGATGCCGCGTTACAACCTTGACCAGAATCGGCGCCAGCAGGCTTTGGTAGTCGTGCACCGCGATGTTGCGGAAGGCAACCATGCGCTTCATCGCATCCGCCAGGTCCTGCGGTATCCACGCATGTTGCGCCAGCAGCTCAAACACGTTGCGCGCGCTTTGGGGCACGCCCAGCCGCTCTCGGCGCACCAGGTGCTGGCCCATGTCGAGTGCGGCTTCGCAGGCACGCTGCACGTTCAGGGTGGCGGCGTCTTGGCGGCTGAAGTTGCTCAAAAAATGGCTGGGGTCCGCGTTGTACTCTTCGCGGGCCCTTGCGACACAGCGCTCAATGGTGGCGGCTTTGTTGATCAGAACATCATCTTGCATGGATTTTCCCGGTGCGGCGGATGTCGCCCAGCAGCCGTGCCCGCGCAGCATCGAGCGCAGTTTTTTCGCTCAAAACGTAGCATTCAAACAGGCCTGCCTGCACGTCTTTCGACCACAGGCGTTTTCCGGTGGTCACTATTTGGTGTTGCATGACGGTGCTTGCGGCGCGCAAGTCCAGCAAATCGACTGCGCAGTGGGTGATATCGCTTAACGTAAGCGACACGTCCCAGAGCCGCAGTGGGTCTGCATATCCGGCTACCAGCACCGCGAGGTCCAGGTCGCTCTGTTCGTTGGCTGTTTGTGCTACCTGGCTACCGAATGCGTAAACGGCCAAGGCCGTGGGAAAAGCCCGGCGCAGCGCCAAGACGATGGGGCCGAGGGTTGCAAGGGCGTCAGCGGGCAGCGGCATGGTCGGGCCATTTTAGGTGCCGCAAGCTACGGTGCACCAGCGCAGTCAGGCGTAGCGCTTGTTGCGCAGGTTGTGCTTCATGTCGCTCAGCAAGGGTTGCAGCGTGGTGCTACCAATGCGCAAGGCCACGCAGGTGGCGAGGATGTCCAGGATCATCAGGTGCAGCAGGCGCGAGACCATGGGGCTGTATTTGTCGAAGCCTTCGGGGTGGTCTGCGCTGAGGTGGATGCTGCCCGCGCTGGCCAGCGGTGAGCCGCTGGCAGTGATGACAATGGTGGTGGCTCCGTTTTTGCGGGCGATGTCGCAGGCGTCCATCAGGTCGCGGGTGCGCCCGGAGTTGCTGATGACCACCACACAGTCGCCCGGCCGCAGAACAGAGGCGCTCATGACCTGCATGTGCCCGTCGCTGTAGGCCACGGACTGCACGCCCAGGCGGAAAAATTTGTGCTGCCCGTCTTGCGCCACGATGCCGGAGTTGCCCACGCCAAAAAACTGAATTTGTCGGCCACGCTTGTAGGCCTCGACGATGGCGTTGACCGCGCGCTCAATGGCGGCAGTGGAGGCGTCGTTGCGGTACTTCAAGAAGGCGGCCACGGTGTTGTCGATGACCTTGACCATCACATCGCCGGTTTTGTCGTCAGCGTCCACACTGCGGTGGATGAAGGGCACGCCTTCGTTGACCGTGCCCGCCAGCTTGAGCTTGAAATCCGACAGACCGTCGTAGCCCACGCTGCGGCAAAAGCGCACCACGGTGGGCTTGCTCACATGGGCGCGGTCGGCCAGCTCGCTTACTGGCAGCTTGGCAAAAGCGCGCGGGTCCGCCAAGCACAGGCGCGCCACGCGCTGCTCGGCGGGCGCCAGCGAGGGCAGCGACGCGGTGATGCGTTCAAGCATGCGGGCGCTGCGCTTTCACGATTCTTCGCTCCAGCAAAAGCCGTCGCGGGCGATCATCGCGCTCGATGCGCTGGGGCCCCAGGTGCCTGCCGCGTAGGGTCGTGGGCCTTGTGCGTCGCTGGCCCAGAAGTTGAGTACCGGTTCGACCCAGCGCCAAGCCTCTTCTTGCTCGTCGCTGCGCACAAACAGGTTGAGCCGCCCGTCAATCACATCGAGCAGCAGCCGCTCGTAGGCACCCACGCGCTCGGTGCCAAAGCGCTTGTCAAAGTCCAGGTCGAGCTGCACCGGCGCCAGCGATTGCGCCGCTTTGCGGTTGGCTTGGCCCTGCGCCAGCAGGTGAAGCTCCAGCCCGTCTTTGGGTTGCAGGTTGATGACCAGGCGGTTGGCCATGCCGACGTTGGAATTGAAAATGGCATGCGGCGTGGGCCGGAAATTCACCACGATGCGCGCGTCCCGGCTGGCCAGGCGTTTGCCGGTGCGGATGTAAAACGGCACGCCCGCCCAGCGCCAGTTGGCGATCTCGGTGCGCAGCGCCACAAAGGTTTCGGTTTGGCTGGTTGTGCTGACGCCCGCTTCCTCCCGGTAGCCCGGCACCTTGTTGCCAGCGATGGCGCCAGCCGTGTACTGGCCGCGGATGGCGTCGTGCGCCAAGGACTCTTGGGTCCAGGGCTTGAGCGAGCGCAGCACCTTGAGCTTTTCGTCGCGGATGGCGTCGGCGTGCGAGTTGATAGGCGGCTCCATGCCGATGGCGCACAGCAGTTGCAGGGCGTGGTTTTGCACCATGTCGCGCAGCGCACCGGTGTTTTCGTAAAACGCACCGCGGCTTTCTACGCCCAGGTCTTCGGCAATGGTGATCTGGATGTTGGCAATGTGTTCGCGCCGCCACAGCGGCTCGAACAGCGCATTGCCAAAGCGCAGCGCAAACAGGTTTTGCACCGCCGGTTTGCCCAGGTAGTGGTCGATGCGAAAGACCTGCTTTTCCTCAAAAAACCGGCGCACCGTGTGGTTGATGGCACGGTTGGAGGCTAAGTCGTTGCCCAAGGGCTTTTCCAGT
>JBIIZY010000096.1:0-10443 GCA_044346035.1 Rhodoferax sp.
ACCATGGTTGCACCCTGCTCCACCCACAACTGCGCCCAGCGCAGGTAGGCCTTGGGATGTAGATCGGCACGGATGTCGAGCAAAACAGCGTTGGCTGTCGCCTGCTTCGACTGCGGCGGAAAGGCGTTGGCATAGACGCCAATTTGCGCAGGTTTTTCGGCCGCATCTACCACCCGGCGCGCTGCACGCACCGCCTCCAACATCACCTCCGGCTGGCTGCAATTGAACAGCACCGCCTGGGCTCCCAGCGCCAGAGCGACAGCCACCGCGTCCGACACCGACTCGCCCGAGCGCAGCGTGGCAGGTGTGCAGCCCTCGCTGTCATCGAGCGTGAAGGCAACCCACAATGGCTTGGTATTGCCAGCCAACGCGCGGCGCGCAGCCCGCACCTCGGCAATCGAACTTTGGGTCTCGGCGAGCCAGACGTCAACGCTCGCATCGAGCCCTTCAATCAAGGCTTGGTGTATGCGAATGGACTCGGACTCCACAAACAAATCGGGCCGGTACGAACCCAGCGCCGGGGGCAGCGAACCCGCCACCAACACCGGTTGACCCGCCCGATCCGCGCTCTGGCGCGCCAACTGCCCAGACAAACGCGCCAGCGCCACGCCCTCTTGCGCAAAGCGCGCCGACCCAATGTGAAACGGCACCACCGCGTAGCTGTTGGTGGTCAGCACCTGGGCGCCGCTGCGGGCAAAAGCGTCGTGCGCTTGGGCCACAAACTGCGGGCCTTCCATCAACGCCAATGCCGACCATTCGGGCTGCCGAAAGGGCGCGCCGATGCGCTTGAGTTCGCGGCCCATGCCGCCGTCCAAAATAGTTACTTTAGGGGCCATTGCAGTACATCTCCAAGTCAAGGACCGAGCCGGCGGCATGCTAACCTGCCGCCATGTTCAATCCGTCACAAGCCGATGTGCGGCGTTTTTTTTGCGGCGTCTACACCAAAAGCCGCGAAGGTTCACCACTGGAAGCGATTGAGACGTTGGCTGCGCATTGGATGGATGCGCATCCCGAGTACGCAGCCGAGTGGTCAGACCTGGAGTCGGCACTGGCCCGGATGGGCGACGCCGACCCGGCGCACAGCAACGCGTTTTTGCACCTGTCTATGCACCTGTCCATCAGTGAGCAGTGCAGCATTGACCAACCCCGCGGCATCCGGCAGGCGGTGGAGGCACTGGCGGCGCAGCACAACTCCTTGCACTTGGCCCACCACGCCGCCATGGAATGCCTTGGCCGCATGCTCTGGGAAAGCCAACGCAGCGGACGCCCCCCGGATGGAGAGGCCTATATTGCGTGCGTACTGCAGCACGCCACCCACGACGGACACAAAAAAAGCCGCTGAATTAGCGGCTTTTTTGTACATCCTCCGGCTTCAGCGGAAGCGACCCTGCGGTACCACTTTGAGCGTGCCCGGCATCTTGCCAATGTGGTTGGCCAGCAGCTTGAGTTCCGCATGCGTGAACTGCTTGGCGATGGAGCCCATCACCGCGTTGTTGCGCCCCACTTTCGCGTTGCCCTCGACCTTGTAGGCCTTCAGTGCCACAAACAAGTAATCGCTGTACTGGCCACCAATCTTGGGGTAAGCGGGAACCGTAGGTGTGTTGAGGTCAACCCCATGGCAACCGGCGCAATTGCCTTTGGCCAGCAGCTTTTCCACCGCTTCACTGGCCACGGGAGCTTTGGCCGGGGTGGCTGCGCCGCCTGCACCACTGGCAGCGTAGTAGGCGCCCAGATCGGCCATATCTTGCTCACTCAAGGACTCCGAAATACCCCGCATGGAGGGGTGCCTGCGCTCGCCGGTCTTGTACGCGTTCAGGGCGGCAACGATGTACTGCTCGTTTTGGCCCGAGATTTTGGGCACTTTGTAGACCTCAGGAAAACTGGCTTGGTACCCCTCGATGCCATGGCAACCTATGCACATCGCGTTCTTGGTGGCACCGGCCTTCGCATCCCCTTTGATTTCCTGTGCCGCAGCGGGCAGTACGGTCACACAAGCGACAAACGCTAAGGAGAGGGTAGAGAGGAAATGGTTCATTTTGCGCGGACAATCAGCCAAGATAGAGGGTGAGCGGACCGGCGCATTATATCGACTGGCCTCCTCGACGAAGACCCTACCGCAAGGCCCATCCACCGCAAGACGACACCCAATGAAATTTCACGGAAGTTCACACTACGTCGCCACCCAAGACCTGATGTTGTCGGTCAATGCCGCAATCACTTTGCAGCGGCCCTTGCTGATCAAAGGCGAGCCTGGCACCGGGAAAACCATGCTGGCCGAGGAGGTTGCGCAGTCCCTGGGTATGCCGCTTTTGCAGTGGCACATCAAGTCAACCACCAAGGCGCAACAAGGCTTGTACGAGTACGACGCGGTAAGCCGCCTGCGGGACTCGCAAATGGCCGATGGAGACGATGCACAGCGGGTCAAAAACATCCACAACTACATCGTCCAGGGCGTGCTGTGGCAGGCCTTTACCGCAGAGGCGCCGGTGGTGCTCTTGATTGACGAGATCGACAAAGCCGATATCGAGTTTCCCAACGACTTGCTGCGCGAAATCGACCGCATGGAGTTCTACTGCTACGAGACCCGCGAGCTGATCCGCGCCAAGCACCGGCCTTTGGTGTTCATCACGTCCAACAACGAAAAAGAGCTACCCGACGCATTTTTGCGACGCTGCTTTTTTCACTACATCAAGTTTCCCGATGCGGCCACCATGCAAAGCATTGTGGATGTGCACTTTCCAGGCCTAAAAAAGGAGCTGCTGGCGGCAGCCCTCAAGAGCTTTTACGAGGTGCGTGGGCTGCCTGGGCTCAAGAAAAAACCGTCTACCAGCGAGTTGCTGGACTGGCTTAGGCTGCTGCTGGCGCAAGACATTCCAGCCGAAGCACTGCACAGCAAAGACGACAAGACCGTGCTGCCCCCGCTGGTCGGTGCCCTGCTCAAAAACGAGCAAGACGTCACCCTGTTCGAGAAACTCATGTTCATGCAACGCAATAACCGGTAAGGCCCATGAAAAGCACTTTGTGGATGGAAGGACTGAGCGACGCGGTCGGGTTTGTGGGCGGCGCTTTGCTGGGCTTTTGGCTAGGGCAACTCACCGGCCTGGATGTGTTTGCTGCTGGGTACGGCGGGGCCAGCGTGGGCGGCATTGTGCTGGTGGGTTTGGGTGGCGGCGCAGGTCTGCAATTGGCCCGACGTTGGCGCAGAGCGCGGGAGGAGTCCGCCGCTGCCAACCGCAATAAGCAAAACAACGCCGACACCGACAACAAGGGCTGAACATGGCATTTGTGCAAGCGGTCGAGTTGCGCGCGCGCGGGGTGCAGCTGGTGCCCCTGGGTTTGGAGCACGAGGCCGGCCTGCGTGCCGCCGCAGCCGATGGTGCACTGTGGAAGCTGCGGGTGACTTCGGTGCCCGAACCCGAGCAAACCCGCAAGTACATCGAAGACGCATTGGCCATGCGCCACGCCGGTAACCGGTTTGCATTTGCGGTACTGGATGGCGCAGGCGACGTGCTGGGAAGTACCAGCTTTCACGACATCGTGCCTGCAGTCAAGCGCGTGGAAATTGGCTACACCTGGTATGCCAAGCGTGTGCAGCGCAGCCACGTGAACACCACCTGCAAACTGTTGTTGATGGCCCACGCCTTTGAAGTCTTGGGTTGCCACGTGGTGGGCTGGCGCACCGACAACTTCAACTTCGCTTCACAAGCCGCCATTGAGCGGCTTGGTGCCCGAAAGGACGGCGTCATCCGTGGCCACGCACTGCGCCGCGACGGCACCATCCGCGACACCGTGATGTACAGCCTGCGCAGCGGCGAATGGCCCGAGGTGAAGGCGCAGCTGCTGTACCTGCTGGACAAGCCACGCTAAGGTCTATTGGACTTTTGGTGGCGACGTATACACACTGAAGATATGCGAATGAGTCCACGCCATGACCAACCCCGCTAGTACCTCGCAACAGCGCTCAGCCAGTTACACCACCACCGTTTTCACCTCAGGCAATAGCCAGGCGGTGCGCCTGCCCAAGGAATTTCGGTTCGACACCAAGCGAGTCACTATTGAACGCCGGGGCGATGAAGTCGTGCTGCGTGCGAAGAAACCCACGGTGGCCGACTTGCTACGCGGCATGCCTGAATCGAGCGCCCAAGACCGCGCCGAATGGGACAAAGCCATGGCTTTGATTGACAAAGTCCCATCCCAGGAGCGCGATTGGGGTGGGATGTTTGCCGACCCCGCCACCTCCAAATGATGTACTTGCTGTACACCCATATCGTCAGCCACTTTGTCCGAGCCAGTTCGCCCGCGCTGACCCGTCGCATCTTGGAAAGCGAAGCGAGCAGTTTGTGCATTTCAGCGATTAACGCGGGCGAGCTACTGTATGGCTTGGGCCGCCTGCCCCCGTCACGCCGCGCCCAGACGCTTCGCCGGCAGATCGATGCCGTCTTCACCGCCATTGCTGCCGCGCCACTGCCTGCGGAAGCGGCAGCCCACTACGGCACCGTGCGCTCAGCGCTGGAGAAGGTCGGCAATCCGAATGGCGCCAACGACCTGTGGATTGCCGCACACGCGCTGGCACAAGGTTTGACGCTGGTCACCAACAATACCGGCGCATTCCAGCGGGTCAAGGGGCTGAAGGTGGAGGATTGGGTGTGAAGGCAAACGTCACACAGTGGTTTCATGAATGGTGGCTGCGGGACGACCATTGGCGATATGTGAAGCTGCTGCGCGCCCAATTCAGTCGTGATGAAATCAACCTCCTTGCCATGAACTTGTTGTTTGACGAGGAAGGCAAAAAGATGCGCTCATTGGTTGCAAGGTACGGCATGCTTAAACACATGCCCTCAAATGCTCTGCGCAAACTGGCGGAGCGAGAACTTGCAACCAGTTCATTTGGCAGGTCTTGGGCAGATAGCCAGCCTCTGATCCCAACCGGAGAATAGGATGCTGCTCGACTTCTTCTACACCCTGCGATCGGCCAAACTGCCGGTGTCGGTCACTGAGTACCTGTGCTTGCTTGAAGCCCTGAAAAAGGGCGTGATCGGCCCCAACGCCAACGTCAGCGCCGACGCGCCAACCAGCGCTGGCGGTGGCCATGCGATCGAGGATTTCTACCACCTCAGCCGCACTGCGCTGGTCAAGGACGAAAAGCACTACGACAAGTTCGACCGGGCCTTTGGCGCGTACTTCAAGGGCGTGGAGTTGCTGACCGACTTCGGCAAAGACGTGCCGCTGGAGTGGCTGCGCAAGAACCTGGAACTCAACCTCAGCCCCGAGGACTTGGCCAAGATCGAGAAGATGGGCTGGGACGCGCTGATGGAAACACTCAAGAAGCGCCTCGAAGAACAAAAAGAGCGCCATGAAGGCGGCAGCAAATGGATTGGCACGGGCGGCACCTCGCCCTTTGGCGCCTACGGCCAGAACCCACAAGGCATACGCATCGGGCAAGACAAGGGCCGCAACAAGAGCGCGGTCAAGGTGTGGGACCAGCGCGCCTACCGCGACTACGACGACACGCAGGAGTTGGGCACCCGCAACATCAAGGTGGCCCTGCGCCGCTTGCGCAAGTTTGCGCGCGAAGGCCAGGCCGAAGAACTGGACCTTGACGAGACCATCCGCAAGACCGCGGCCAATGCGGGCTACCTCGACATCACCATGCGCCCCGAGCGGCACAACAACGTCAAAGTGCTGCTACTGATGGACGTGGGCGGCACCATGGACGAGCACATCGCGCGGGTCGAGGAGCTGTTCAGCGCGGCCAAGACCGAGTTCAAGCACCTGGAGTTTTATTACTTCCACAACTGCGTCTACGACTTCATGTGGAAGAACAACCGGCGCCGCTACGCCGAAAAGTTCGACACCTGGGACATCATCCGCAAGTACAACAAGGACTACAAACTAATCTTCGTGGGCGACGCCACCATGAGTCCGTATGAAATTTTGCAACCCGGTGGCAGCGTGGAGTACAACAACGAGGAGGCTGGCGCCGAGTGGCTTCAGCGTCTCATCAACGCCTTCCCCAAGTTTGCCTGGATCAACCCCGAGCCCCAAGGCGTGTGGCAGTACCGGCAAAGCATCAGCGTGGTTGCCCAAATCATGCAGCAACGCATGTACCCGCTGACCTTGCGCGGCCTCGAAGATGCCATGCGCCACCTCAGCAAGTAGCGCCCAGCCGCCTAGAATACGCGGGCTCTCCCCGCCTGTGCCGCCGTAGTTCAATGGATAGAACGAGCGCCTCCTAAGCGCTAGATATGGGTTCGATTCCCGTCGGGGGCGCCAGTTTTTACGCGGATTAACGCCAGCATCTGGAACGCTTGGTTCCACTGCACGATTTTTCCCCCAAGCTGGTCAACGACAAGGTGCCAACTTCGGGATCGGACTGCGCCGGAGTGGCCATGACCACCACACAGTCCCGAATCGACATGCCCACACACGGCTGGGCTGAAAGGCGGTAATGCGACTGAGACAGGCTCGGGCCTGAGAAGTTTTTGAAGGGCACCGCCTGCGCCGCACCTTCACAATGCGCGCCCCGTGTGGACTGGCCGGCGGGCGTGTTGGAGAAACCCAGGTAGCACTGCGTCTGGTACGCATAGTGTTCTTGCGCTTGCAGGAGTTCAAGCAGAGCGACCCGGCCTTCAGCGCGGCGGCCGCGCAACACCGACTCTTGGTACGCGGGCACCGCAATGCCCAGCAAGATACCCAGCACCGCCAACGCAAGTAACAGCTCCAACAAAGTGAAGCCTGCGGAATATGGACTTCGCATGGCGGTGTGGCCGCAGCCTTTACATGCGGTACAGCATTTGCAATACCACCTGCACCTCGGTGCGGGATCCAAAGCCGATCGCGGTGACGCGGTACACCACCGCCGAGCCGGGCGTGCCGCTGGTGTCGGGTAGCCACTCGATGATGTAGCGGGGTGCGCGCACTGGCTGAACGCCCGCTGTGCCTTGCGCGAAGCTGCGGCGTGTGTGCTCGCCGTAGGCTACCGATGGGCCATCGGCATCCTCCAAGTCCACGTCCAGCCAGGCCGGTTTGCTGCCGTCTGAGGGCGCGCACATCCCTTTGAACTCGGACGCGCTGGCGCATCCCTGCGCAAAGCCGTTGGTGTGCACGCCATCAAACAGGTGCGCGCGAAAACGGGTCATGTCCAACTCCGCGTCGGCCAACGCGGCCTGGGCCGCTTGCAGCGCCAGCTCGGTGTCGCGGTGGCTGCGCGCACTGCGCTCGCCCAACAGCGCAATCTGGATGGCAGCCACCCCCAGCAACTCGACCAACACCAGCACCAACAACACCCCCACCAGCGCGGCACCCCCCTGCCAATGGCCCGGTCTCCGCGCTTGCCGACCGCAGTGCAACAGAGGCTCAATGGGACTGGCCATTGCGCAAATGCACGGTGAAGGTTTCCACGGCCCTGAGTCGGCCATCGTCGGGCACGGAAAACAAGGTGCCGGGGTCGGCGACCGATGCAAACGCAGAGCCCGTAGCCCCTTGCGCGGAAGCCTTGGCAAGCCCCAAGGGGTACAGCATCCGGGGGGACTGGGTTGCCTGCCGTTGCGGCGCCCCCCGCAGCACCATGCCGATGCGCAGGCTGCGTACCAGACGCCAGTTTTTGCGGGTGGCAGGGCTGCTGGCATCACCGCCCACAACCAACTGGTCAGCCCGCAAGTAGGCATAGGGCACACCGTCTTCGCTGCTGGTAAGCACCGCGTTGGCGTTGACGGGCGCGCGCGCCTGTACACCATACAGAACCTGCAAGCTCTCGACGCCGCGTACCAACGCCAACCGGCTTTCGAACCGCATACGCTGGCTGGTGGCCAAGTTGTCCAGCGTGTAGCAAAACAGGGCGGGCTCGCCATCGACATCGTCCGCCACAAAAAACACGTTGATGGCGGTGTCTTGTCGCGATGTCGAAGGTGTGTTGGGCGCGGAGCCGGAGCAGTCCACCATGGAACCATCCGAACGGCTGCGACCGGCGTCCGCCCCCACCGGCTGGTAGCGCAGCACCAGCACATCGCTTCCAGCGCCAGCGGTACCCGCGCTCCAAGGCTTGACGAACAAGGTATCAACGGGGAGGTTTGTGCTGCGAATGGTCGCAATGGACCCGCCGGCCGACTGGCTGACCGTCGCATTGTTAAAGCCCAACACGGCCGGCTCGGCCACCGCAAGCTCCGTTGCGGTCACCGCAGTGGTGGCAAAAGGCAGGTCCACAAAGCCCGCCTGGCTGGCCACCCGGCTGACCAAGCTCGCAGCAAAACTGGCGTTGTGCCGAAGCTGGGCCGCTGCATCCACCAGGGTGTAGCCCCGGCTGCTGACCAACAAGGCAGCAGCCGCGGCCATCACCAACACCAGGCCGACGGCCATGGCAACCAACAACTCCACCAAGGTAAAGCCCCTGGGCCTGTTGCCCGTGTGGCGCACCCACGCACGCGGCCTGTTCACGGCGCAAAGGGCAGCATGACCAAGGGCGCACCACCCGCTTGGGTGGCCAACTCGACGCTTGGCACGCCGCTGGCGGACGGCGCCAAAGCCAGCCGACGCCAGCCCATTTTGATAACCAAGGGTGCGCCCTCGGACGGGTCCGCAGGGCATTCCCATTGGGGCAGGCCACTGCTGTTGTAGGGCGTGTCATCAAAGCAGGTCACCACCCGCGCACCGGGCAGGGACTGGGCCACCTGCTCGAGCCACTGCGTCATGTGCGCGCTTGCCAGCGTCTGGGCGTCGGTGCACGCTGCACTGACCACCAGGCAGTACGAGGTCACGGCGGGCACGATGCCACCCGCAGCAGGGGCGACAAAACTGCCCAGGTACGGGTTGTCCACGGTGCGCACGCCCACTGCCCGGTTGTCCCGCACCATTTCGGCCAGCTCACGCGCCAGTTGCAAGCCGGTGGTTTGGTGCCTGGCTTCTTGGTGCGACCGAAGCGCCGCAGCGTGCAAGCCCACGACGCCCAGCACGCCAAAAGAAAACACGACCACAGCCACCAGCAACTCGACCAAGCTAAATCCAGCCGTAGGCGGGTTGCGTTGCCTGCCCAAAGTCTGGTCTCCGGACGCGCTGGTGCCGCCAAAAAACGCTCGCATAGTGCCTCCCTGTCGCATTGGATGCGCAGGTTATGGCGGGCGCGGTGCTGCGCTCCATGCAATCGTCGGGGGTCGAACAGAAGCGGGCCCGGTGCCAAACCGGTGCGGGCCCCAAGGCGGTCTATGCCGTGTCCTCGCGATGGCGCATCTGCACGATCTCGGCGCGCAGGTCCACGGCCCATGCACGCCGGTCGCGTCCCTGCGCCGCACGCACTGCGCCAAACTGCAACTCCACGCGCAGCGGCTCGGCACACAAGGTGCGCCAAACCGAAGCCGCCAAGGAGTCGTCGCCCACGTAGCAGGGCACCAGGCTGTTGGCGCCGCTGACCGCGTCGGCATAGCGCAAGGCCACTGCCTGCACAGGCGCACCGGCCGAGATGGCCGCCTGCAACAAGTTGGCATGGAAGGGCAGCACCTCGGTCCCGTCGCCGGTGGTGCCTTCCGGGAACACGGCCAGGATTTCGTTGTCCCGCAAGCGATCGGCCATGTGGTGCACCACCCGCATGGCGTCGCGCCGCGATTCGCGTTCGATGTAGAGCGTGCCCGCGCCCGTGGCCAACAGGCCCAGCAAGGGCCAGTGCTTGACATCACTTTTTGCAACAAACCGGCAGTGCTGCACCGCGTGGATGGCAATGATGTCCAGCCACGACACATGGTTGGCGGCCAACAGCACAGGGCCGTGGCGCGCCACGTCACCGCGCAGCTGTACATCGATGGCCAAGCGCTGCAGCATGCCCGCCGCCCACGCCTGCACCTCCGCGCTGCGCTGCGCCGCTGCCATGCCAGGAAAGCTGCGCCGGATGGTCCAGGCGCCGCGCAACAAATGCAACACCACCCGCAGCAGCCGCCACAGCGCGATCAGCTTGCGTTGCACAGACCGCAACACCGCACCGTGTCCTATCGGGGTGCCCAGTACGCCAAGTGGCCACCAATCAAGGTCGCGTGCACCTTGCCGGCCAACTCATAGCCACCAAAGGGCGTGTGTTTGCCCTGGCTGCGCAAGGTGTGGGGGCCGACCACCCAGGCCGCGTCAGGATCGAACACCACCACGTCCGCCACACTACCTGCTGCAATGCCGCCCAGGCCGCGCGCCAGGTTGCCCAAGCCCCCGCCTGGGGCAGCGGCTGGGTTGCCACCTGAGGCGCCATCTGCCGCACCGCCCAAAACATGGGCGGGCCGCGCTGTCACCGTGGCCAGCGCCTGCGCAAGGGGCACACCGTCTTGGGCCGCCCATTTGAGGGCGAGGCTTAGCAGCAGCTCCAGGCCGGTGGCACCGGGCTCGGCTTGCGCGAAAGGCAGGGCTTTGGCGTCCTCGTCCACCGGGGTGTGGTCCGACACCAGCGCATCGAGGGTGCCATCGGCCAAGCCA
>JBIIZY010000097.1:0-10437 GCA_044346035.1 Rhodoferax sp.
TTTGACGGCCTTTCGCGTTGCAAGGGGACCTGCTGTTGGCTTTGGTCGGTGCGTTGGCCGCTGTGTTCGCCCCAAGCCTGTGCTTGCCCCTGCGTTTGCCGCTTAAACGGCTTGTGGTCGCAAGACCGGCACCGCCAAGGCACGCGCAGGGCTTCCCTGTACCGCGTCGGCAACCATCTCCGCAGTGATTGCGCACAAGGTCCACCCCAGGTGCCCGTGCCCGGTGTTGTAAAACACACAGGGTGCTTTGCCGCGTCCGATGCGCGGCATCATGTCCGGCATCATGGGCCGCAGGCCTGCCCAGGGCACCACGTTTTCAGTGCGTACGCCAGGGAAGCACTGTGCAACCCAGTCGGTCAGGGGCTGGATGCGGTCTGCCCGGATGTCGCGGTTGTAGCCATTGAACTCCGCCGTGCCGGCGACCCGCAACCGGTGTTCGCCCAACCGGCTGCTGACCAGCTTGGTCTCGTCGTCAAGCAAACTCACCGTCGGTGCGCTGCTGCGGCTTAGTGCGTCGTTCAGTTGCACCGTGATGGAGTAGCCCTTGACCGGGTAGATGTTGAGCCGGTCGCCCAGACCCGCTGCGATCGCCCGGCTGGCGGTACCTGCGCACACCACCACCGCATCAAACACCCGGGTCTCGTGCTCGGTCGCATGTGCCGTGCAAATTCTGACGCCTCCGCCTTGGTGTGTAACTGATTCGACGTCGCGCCCAAACAAGCACTGCACGCCCATACGCTCGGCCGCGGCGGCCAAGCCGGTGGTGAATTGGTGGATATCGCCTGTGGCGTCGCTGGGTGTGAAGTAGCCGCCGTAGTAGTCGCCGGCCAGCATGGGCTCGATCGCCCGCATCTCCGCAGGAGTTACCGCGCGGCGTTCCAGTCCACCTTGGGCGAGCAGTTTGGATACCTTGCCCGCGTGCGCAAAGCCTGCCTTGCTGCGGTAGATGTGCAGGATGCCCCGCGTCTTGAGGTCAAAGTCGATGTGTTCACGGGCCGCCCACGCGAACAGGTGTTCGCGTGCTGCAATTGCAAGTGCGGTGGTGGCCACGGTGTTGCGCTCGTAGTGCGCAATGTTGCGAATGAACTCGGCAAACCAGGAGAGTTTGTGCCAGCTCGGTCTCGGGTTGACCAGCAGCGGCGCATCGGCTCTAAGCATCCAGCGCAGGCCCTTGAGGATGGTGGTGGGGTGGTTCCAGACTTCGGCGTTGGAGGCAGAGAGTTGGCCGCCGTTGGCAAAGGAAGTCTCCATGGCCGCGTAGCGGTGTTTTTCGAAGAGCGTGACCGCAAAGCCACGTTGGGCAAGCGCATACGCGCTGGTGACGCCGGTGATACCGCCGCCAATGACTGCAATGGTTTTCATGTGAAAGAGCTTTCCAAGGCGCCACAGTAAGGGGTCCGTCCAGAATGCAATCAAGCACGCGGATCGAACGCCCCCTCTGTTTGGAACCTGAGAGATTCACCGTGCAGCGCCGCAAGGCCGTACCCGGTTTGCTCCTTCGGTGCGCTGGAAGACGCAAACTCCAGCAAGCTCTTCAGAGGTCAAAAATGGCGTCGGTCCTTTTGCCTGAGAGTTTCCGGGGCGGTTGCTCCTTCGGCGCTGCACCACCGGTTGCGCTCGGTGCAGTCTCTCCCCACGCCACTGACCGGTTCTGCAAGCAGGCCTAGCCAGTTTGACATTGCCCCACAACATGCTGGGGCGGCTGGCATTGTGCCACGCGAGGGACATGCACAATGCGCGGGTATGGCAAGCCACTTCAAGATTGCGCAGTCGGTGCTGGTGGTTATTCACACGCAAGCACTCGAGGTGCTGCTGATTCGCCGCGCAGATGTGGGCGAGACCGCGTTCTGGCAGTCGGTGACGGGCAGCAAGGACCACCCCAGTGAGCCCTGGCAGGTCACTGCCGCGCGCGAAGTCTGGGAAGAAACCGGTATTGACTGCCGCAGTGGCACACCCCTTGCCGCCCATCTGGCGGATTGGCACCTCGAAAACGTATACACCATTTACCCGCGTTGGCTGCACCGCTACGCGCCGGGAGTTACCCACAATACCGAGCGCGTGCTGGGCTTGACTTTGCCTGCAATGTGCCCGGTTACGCTGTGTGCTGCCGAGCACACCGACCATGTCTGGTTGGCCTACCAGGAGGCGGCTGAGCGTTGTTTTTCGCCGTCCAACGCCGAAGCGATTTTGCAGTTACCGCGCTTTGTGGCCAGCGCGCTGCGTACACCGGGCGCGCCATGAACCGCGTGCGCGTTGCCACCTACAACATTCACAAGGGCGTACAGGGCCTGGGCCCGCGCCGGCGGCTGGAAATCCATAATCTGGGGCATGCCGTGGAGCAATTTGACGCGGACATTGTGTGCTTGCAAGAAGTGCGCAAGCTCCACCAGCGCGAGGCAAAGCATTTCGCTCGCTGGCCTGATCTTCCGCAAGCCGACTTCTTGGCGCCGCCCGGTTATGAGGCGGTGTACCGCACCAATGCATTTACCCGCCACGGTGAGCATGGCAACGCCATGTTGTCGCGTTGGCCCGTGGTGATGCACCAACACGAGGACATGTCAGACCACCGTTTCGAGCAGCGTGGACTGCTGCATTGCGTGGTGCAGATGTATGGGCAGGCTGTGCATGTCATCGTGGTCCACCTGGGCCTCATCCGCGCCAGCCGGGTACGCCAGCTCGCGCAGCTCAAGTCCTTCGTGGAGCGGGAGGTACCCAGCAACGCGCCCTTGCTGGTTGCGGGCGATTTCAACGATTGGGGCACTGTGGTGCCCCGGGCTTTGGTGGGTGCGGGCTTGCGCGCATTTACGGGCACCGGCTTTCCGACGTTTCCCTCGCGCTTGCCGCTGGTGCAGTTGGACTGTGTGTACGCACGCGGCCTGGTTCCGGTGGGTTTGGCGGTGCCGCGCGGTCGCATCTGGTGGCGCATGTCGGACCACCTGCCCTTGATCGCGGAGTTTGATTTACCAGTGCCCGCACCATGACCTTTCGACGTGGTCACTCGGTGGAGCTGCTGCAGTGCGGCGCGGAGTTTTTTCCAGCGTTGGTAGGTGCCATCGATAGCAGCCGCACTGAGGTTCGGCTGGAGACCTATATCTTTTTGTTCGACAGCGTAGGGCAGAGCGTTGCAGCGGCATTGGAGCGAGCGGCCCAGCGCGGCGTGGCTGTGTACGTGGTGGTGGACGGGATTGGGACGCCTTCTGCACCCAGTACACATGTTCAGCGCCTGCGCGCCGCCGGTGTGCGCTGGCACCAGTTTTCCCCGCTAGGCACACTGGGCTTGCTAATCCCTGGGCGTTGGCGCCGCTTGCACCGCAAGCTGTGTGTGGTCGATGGCAGCGTGCTGCTTTGTGGGGGTATCAACATACTCGATGATCACTTTGAGTTTGACCACGGCGTGCAGCCGGTACCGCGCTTGGATTTTGCGGTTCAGGTGACTGGCCCGCTGGTGGTCGATGCCCACACGGCGATGCAGCAGTTTTGGCGACGTCTGGAGCGCAGTGGGCGCGTGGGTGCGGCATGGGCCTACGCTACTCCCAAGCCGTTGACGGCCATGCCGGATCGCCGGTCTGGGCGTGACACGGCGCAGGTTGACGCGGCGCAGGTTGACCCAGTGGAGGTTGACATCGCAGTGCCAACTACTGCCCAGGCGCAGTTGGCTTTGTCGCGTGGAAGCGGGCAGGGGGCGCAGCATGGTGCCGTTCCCGGCGTGGTGCATGGCGCGGGTGCGGCGCTGCTGCTGCGCGACAACCTGCGCAACCGGTCGCGCATCGAGCGTGCGTACCGGCAAGCTATTGCACACGCAAAAGAGGAGGTGGTTATTGCCAACGCCTACTTTGTGCCGGGTGCCAAGCTACGCCGTGCGCTGGTGCACGCAGCGCGGCGTGGAGTGCGGGTGCAGCTATTGTTGCAGGGGCGTTACGAGTACTTCATGCAGTTCCATGCGGCCAAACCTTACTACCACAGCCTGTTGGCCGCAGGGGTCGAGATCCACGAATACCAGGCCGGCTTTCTGCACGCCAAGGTGGCAGTGATTGACGGCAAGTGGGCGACGGTGGGCTCCTCCAACCTGGATCCCTTGAGCCTGCTGTTGGCACGCGAGGCCAACGTGGTGGTGCTGGATGCAACATTTGCCCAGAACTTGCTGGCGCGGCTGCGGGTGCTCATTAACGAGAAGAGCTTGCCCTTGGAGCAACAAGCCTTCGAGCGGCGTCCATGGCGCCAACGCGCCAAGGATGTATTGGGCTATAGGGTGATGCGCGCGACGCTGTTTTTGACTGGCACCGATTACTGAGGACCGTCGCATTGCACTGTGCAGCTAGACCCTTGTAGGGCCATCGCTGCGCTGATTGAACGCTGTTAATATGCCCCGACCGTAACGACGAGCCACTGCAGAATGCACCCCTCAGCCGCCGACGAAGGAACC
The DNA here is from genome assembly GCA_044346035.1 of Rhodoferax sp. Classification (GTDB taxonomy): domain Bacteria; phylum Pseudomonadota; class Gammaproteobacteria; order Burkholderiales; family Burkholderiaceae_C; genus Allorhodoferax. The sequence goes on from JBIIZY010000097.1 coordinate 4,424, forward strand.
CCGGTTTCCGTCAAAATTCGCGAGCGTATTGCCGCGTCCCGCAAGCGATTCAACGCCAACGACAACATCGCCCAGTTCATCAAACCAGGCGAGCTTGAGTTGCTGCTCGACGAGGTCGAGGAAAAGATGAAGGGCGTCTTGAGTAGCTTGGTCATCGACACCGAGAACGACCACAACACCGGCAGCACCGCCCGCCGCGTTGCCAAGATGTACCTCAACGAGGTGTTCCGCGGTCGCTACGTGAGCGCACCCAACATCACTGAGTTTCCCAATGCCGAGCATCTCAACGAGTTGATGATCGTCGGCCCCATCACGGTGCGCAGTGCATGTAGCCACCACTTTTGCCCGGTGATTGGCCAGATTTGGATCGGTGTCATGCCCAACGAGCACACCAACGTCATCGGTTTGTCGAAGTACGCACGTCTGGCCGAATGGATCATGGGTCGGCCCCAGATTCAGGAAGAGGCGGTGGTGCAATTGGCCGATCTAATCCAAGAGAAAACCCAACCCGATGGCTTGGCCATCGTGATGGAAGCCAGCCACTTTTGTATGTCGTGGCGTGGCGTAAAGGACATGGACAGCAAGATGATCAATTCGGTCATGCGGGGTGTGTTCCTCAAAGACGCCAACTTGCGCCGCGAGTTTTTGTCATTGATTCCCAAGAAAGGCTGATGCCATGTTGGTCCGTTTGCTCTACGCCAGCCGCGCGGTAGACCCTGCGTGCAACTCGATTGACGAGATATTGAGCCAGTCGCGCCAGTACAACCCTACCTGCGGCATCACCGGCATCTTGTGTTACGGCGGCGGCATATTTCTGCAAGCCATCGAGGGTGGTCGCATGGCGGTGAGTGAGTTGTATGGCCACATCCAGAAAGACCCGCGCCACAAAGACGTGGTCCTGCTGCACTACGAAGAAATCACCGAACGCCGCTTTGGTGGTTGGACCATGGGGCAGGTCAACATGTCCAAAATCAACACCAGCATCCTGCTGAAGTACGCCGAGCGCCCCGAGCTTGATCCGTATGCCGTGTCGGGGCGTGTCTCGCTGGCCTTGCTGGAAGAGCTGATGGCGACGGCCTCCATCATCGGGCGGGCGTGATACGGGTGCGCCCCAGGCCGCTGGGGACTTCGGCGGTCGGGGCACGGCGCTGATGCAACTCCTGGGCTGCGATTTTTCCAGCAGCCCCTCCCGGCGCAAATGCATTGTGCTGGCTTGGGGGGCGGTGGATGGCACGCGGGTCGCGCTAACCCGGCTAGAGCGGCTTGAAACCCTGGATGCATTTTCAAACGCCCTGGCGCGTCCCAGCGATTGGGTTGGCGGCTTCGACTTGCCGTTTGGTTTGCCGCGCGAGTTGGTGGAGACCTTGGGTTGGCCCCTGGATTGGACCGCGTGCATGCGCCATTACGTAGGCCTTTCTCGCGCGGAAATCCGCGAGCGCTTCGCCGCGTTTTGCCAGGCGCGCCCGGTGGGTGCCAAGTTCGCGCACCGTGCAACCGACCTGCCGGCCCAGTCCAGCCCCTCGATGAAATGGGTCAACCCGCCGGTTGCCTACATGTTGCACGCAGGTGTTCCGCGCCTTTTGGACGCCGACGTGTACCTCCCAGGTTTGCAAGTACCGCAGGCCGCCCCGCGCAAAGTGGCACTGGAGGCGTACCCGGGCCTGTTGGCGCGTGAAGTGCTGGGAAGCCGCAGTTACAAGAGTGACGACAAAGCCAAGCACACGCCCCAACGCTTGTTGGCCCGCAAAGACCTGCTCAACGCGCTGGAGCTGGGCCAAACCCGGCTGGGCTTGCGTCTAAAAGTAAGCCATGCCCAGCGCGACCACTTGGTTGCCGATGCGTCAGGCGATGCGCTCGACGCAGTGCTGTGCATGCTGCAAGCCGCATGGGGTTTGCGCCAGCACCAAGAGGGCGCGCCTTTGTACGGTTTGCCCGCTGACCTGGACCCATTGGAAGGTTGGATCGTGACGGCTTAGGCCACCACAGTCAGATCCGCGGAACCACCGTCTCTTCAATTTTTTGGGCGATTTGCGTCACCGCCATCGCCGCAGGCGAGCCGGGCGTGGACTGAATGAGCAGTTGCCTGCGCATGATGGCCTGGCGCACCGCCGGATCGGCGGGAATGTCGCCCAGGTGCACCAGCTTGATTGGCTTGCCCGGCTCCGAACTCACGAAACGGTCCAGCACTTGCTGCAGTTGCACCGTGATCGCGCGCCCGTCGCCCAAGCGTGCAGTTTGGTTGACCAGCATGCGAATGGTCTGGCGCTTTTGCTGGCCCACCAGCACCTTGATGGTGGCGTAAGCGTCAGTCAGCGAGGTTGGTTCCGGAGTGGCTACAACAATCACTTCGGACGCGAGAGACACCGCAAACAACACCACATCCGAAATGCCCGCGCCGGTGTCCAACAAAACGATGTCGTAGCGCGGTACCAGTCCCCCCATGATGCGCAAAAAGTCATCGCGCACTTCGGGCGTTAAGCGCGAGTACTCGACCATGCCGGAGCCCGCAAGCAGCACCGAAAATCCACCCGGTGCTTTGACAATGGCGTCCTCTAGCTTGGCCTTGCCGGTGAACACGTCGTGCAGCGTCACTTTGGGGTAGAGGTTGAGCACCACATCCAGGTTGGCCAGGCCCAGGTCTGCGTCCAGCACCAGCACCCGAAGCCCGCGCCGCGACAAGGCCGCAGCCAGATTGGCAGAGACGAAGGTCTTGCCTACGCCACCTTTGCCGCTGGTGACGGCCACCACTTTGCCCAAGGGTTTCAAGGGCACAGTGGGAGCGCCTGCGGCTGCTTGCGGCGAAGGGGAAAGGTCTGACATCAGTTCACTCTTTGCATTGCGCTGCCCAGCGGCGGTTCGCCCGCCGTGTTGTCGATCCAGGCGGGGTCACCCAGCGCCAGATGCCCAAACAGCATGTTTTTCTCTTCGGCACTGACCACGATTTCCTGCTGGTAGTCGAGGAAAACCCGGTTGCGGCCTGCGTTCTTCGCTCGGTACAGCTGGGTGTCGGCACGTTCAGTCCACAACACACCTGTGGAGCGCACCCACTCGGGCGCATAGGCGCCACCGATGCTGACCGTTACATGAATCTCAACACCCGGTGCCACCGCAATTGGCGTTTGCTCAATGGTTTGGCGGATGCGCTCGGCAATGGTTTGGCCAAAGTAGGTGTGGCAGTTGGGCAAGATGACAGCGAACTCCTCGCCCCCGTAGCGTGCCAAGGTGTCCATGGGGCGCACACATTTACCAAGCGCGGTGGCCACGGTTTGCAGCACCACATCTCCCGCGCCATGCCCGTAGGTGTCATTGACTTTTTTGAAGTGGTCGATGTCCAGCATCAAGAGCAGCGCGGGTTCACCGGACCTGGCCACTACTTCGATGGTGCGGTCGAGCACGTTGCGGAAGTGCCTGCGGTTGGCCAAGCCGCTTAAGGGGTCTTTCAGAGACAACTCGCAAAGCCCGTCGATGACCGCTTGCAGGTACTGCGTGGTCGACTCGCTGGGCGAGGGCAACGCCAGCCCTGTGTCGCGACTTAACAGCGCGCGCGCATCGTCTAGGCGCAGCTGTTCAAAATGGACGGGGGGAACGGGGGAATTTGACGCCACGTTGGAGTTGACTGAATGTTGCTCAAAGTCTAACAGCAAGCCCACGGTTCTCGGCACACACCGGGCAGTGCGCATTGCGTGGCAAGCCAATTTCGGTCCACTCCATGGTACGGCCATCAAGCATCAGCAGGCGGCCTTGCAGATTGCGCCCCACTTCTGCGATGAGCTTGAGTCCCTCGGCGGCTTGCATGGCACCAATAATCCCCACCAGGGGGGCAAACACCCCCAGGGTGGCGCACTGCTGCTCCTCGACCGTCACGGTAGGTGCGAAAGCGCAGGCGTAGCAGGGCGCCTGCGCAAACCGTGTGTCGTAGACGCTGATCTGGCCATCAAACTGGACCGCCGCGCCCGAAACCAAGGGCTTGGCGTGGTGCACGCAGGCGGCGTTGACAGCGTGGCGGGTTTGGAAGTTGTCACAGCAATCGAACACGATGTCGACTTGCGCCACCAGCGTGTTCAGCAATTGCGTATCGGCGCGGGTCTGCAGCGTGGTCAGGCCAACGTCGGGGTTGAGGGCCTGCAGGGTGCGCCGTAGCGACTCGACTTTGGGCTGGCCGATGGCGTCTGTGTGGTGGGCGATCTGGCGTTGCAAGTTGGTCAGGTCCACCGTGTCATGGTCAACCACCGTGAGGTGGCCAATCCCAGCGCAGGCCAGGTACATGGCAAGAGGAGAACCGAGCCCGCCTGCGCCAATCACCAATGCCCGGGCGTCTCGAATGCGCTGCTGCCCTTCGATGCCTATGTCGTTGAGCAGGATGTGGCGCGAGTAGCGCAGGAGTTCGGTGTCCTGCATAGCGGCCTAGTTTTCTTTTTTCTGTTCCTCGCGCTCGACCAAGGTCTTGCTCACCTGTACCGCCTTCCCTTTGAGTTGGTTCAGGGCCTGCGTCAGTTGAAAGTCTTTGTCGGATCCAAACTCCGGGGCGCGGCGCTCGGCGGCAGGCTTGCGGGACTCTTCCTCCAAGCGTTTGATCGCTTCTTCGCGCGCCTTTTCCCGTACCGGATCTCTCTTTTCGTCGCCCTGGCCGTTGGCAAGGTGCTTGTCGTAGTCGGCTTCGCGCATGCGCAGCGCGGCAAACGGGCTGCCGTCGGCGGTCTCGTCCACCATGACATCGGGAACGATGCCCTTGGCCTGGATCGAACGCCCCAGCGGTGTGTAATAGCGCGAGGTGGTGATCTTCAGGGCGGTGTCGGGCCCCAATTGCCGCAGCGTTTGAACCGAACCTTTGCCAAAAGTTTGGCTGCCCATGATGATGGCGCGCTTGTGGTCTTGCAGTGCGCCTGCAACGATTTCGCTGGCCGAGGCGGACCCCTCGTTAACCAACACAACCAAAGGCATGCTCTTGAACGCAGCAGGCAGGGACCTGATGGCCTCTCCACCCGACACGCCCCGGAAGTCTGCGGGTGTGGCTTTTAGCACCTGCTTGCTCTCCGGGGTCTGGCCATTGGTAGATACCACCGTCACGTTCTCCGGTAAGAAAATGGCTGAGATAGCCACCGCAGCATTGAGCAACCCCCCCGGATCATTGCGCAGGTCCAGCACCAAGCCTTTGAGGTTGGGGTCCTGCTTGTACACCTCGTTGAGCTTCTTGGCGAAATCTTCCACGGTACGCTCTTGGAACTGGCTGATCCGCACCCAGGCGTAGCCCGGCTCTACCACTTTTCCGCGCACCGACTGTTGCTTTATCTCCTCGCGAATGATGGTCACCGGAAAAGTGCGGTTCTCTGATTTGCGAAAAATCGTCAACACCACGCGGGTGGCGGGTTCACCCCGCATGCGCTTGACTGCCTCGTTCAGGCTCAGGCCCTTGACTGGGGTGTCATCGATTCGGGTGATTAAGTCGTTGGGTTTCAGACCCGCGCGAAACGCGGGCGAGTCTTCGATGGGTGACACCACTTTGACCAGACCGTCTTCTTGGGTGATTTCAATACCGACGCCAACAAACTTGCCCGAGGTGCCTTCACGAAATTCCTTGAAGGACTTTTTGTCGAAGTACTGGGAGTGCGGGTCGAGGTTGGACACCATGCCCGAGATGGCATCGGTGATGAGTTTTTTTTCGTCCACCGGTTCGACGTAATCGCTTTTGATCATGCCAAACACGTTGGCGAGTTGCTGCAGCTCCTCCAGCGGAAGTGGCGCCACGGTTCCACGTGCGACGGTCTGCAAAGAAACCGTGGTAAGCGAACCCGCCATGACACCGAGTGCGATCCAGCCAGTGATTTTTAGTTTGTGACCCATACGTGTGCCGCCTGTGTAAGCGAATCAATATACACCTTGAAAACCTTGCAGGCCGTGCTTCCACTCTGCCAGGGGTATTGGCGCGCGCTGCACGCCACCCCGCTTGGATTGCATCAGGACTTGCTCTGCGCTGCCACTGCTGCTGCGGCCGAGGCGGCTGCCTGGGCGTCGCC
>JBIIZY010000098.1:0-10431 GCA_044346035.1 Rhodoferax sp.
TTCCCAAGGAGTACAACGAGGCCGCCGAGGTGTTTGGTGCCAAGCCCTGGACGCGTTTTGTCAAGATCACCTTGCCACTGCTCAAGCCCAGTTTGCAAAGCGCCTTGATTTTGCGCACCGTGCTGGCTTTTGAGGTGTTTGCCGTGGTCTACGCGCTGGCCGGGCGCGACCTGCCGGTGCTGGTGGGCGAGGCCTACAACTGGCAGGGCGCCTACCAAAACACGCACGTCGCCTCGGCCTACGCGTTGTTCATTCTGGGCGTGTCGATTCTCTCTACCTTGGTGTACCTGCGCGTCTTGCGCGTGCGCCGCGAAACCCTGGCCTGAGCATGCGAAACACCACCCGCTTTGTCACCGCCTCGGCGCTGCTGGTGTCGGTGTGCTGGCTCATTCCCATTGTGCTGATTGGCCTGAGCGCCTTCATGCCGCGCGAGGCGGTGAGCGCCTGGCCCAAGAGCCTGTGGCCCACGGAGTTCTCGCTGGACACCATGCGCTTTTTCGTGACCTACGCGGGCGTGTGGCAGTCGGTTCTAAACAGTGTGCTGGTGGCCGCGCTCACCATGGTGTTTGCCGTGGTGTTGGGCGCACCGGCCGGCTACGCGCTGGCCCGCTACGACTTCAAAGGCCAAACCGCCTACCGCCTGCTCATCGTCATGACCCGCGCCTTTCCGCTGGCCATTCTGGCGCTGCCGCTGGTTACCCGCTTCATCAGCGTGGGTCTGTACGACACGCACCTGGGCGTGGCCTTGGTGCACACCGCACTGGCCTTGCCGTTTTCTATTCTGGTGTCGTCTAGCCTGTTCATGGGCATCCCGCGCGAACTCGAAGAAGCCGCCTGGACGCTGGGCTGCAACCGGGTGCAAGCGTTCATGAAGGTGGTACTGCCGCTGGCCTTGCCCGGTATGGCGGCGACCATGATTTTTAGCTTTGTGATCTCCTGGAACGAGGTCTTCTCGGCCAGCGTGCTGACCCTCAACAACCGCACGCTCACCGCGTTTTTGTTTGCCAGCTTGGAAGAAAGTCCATTGCATTTTCGCTTTGCCGGGGGCTTCTTTTTGATCCTGCCGTCGATGCTGTTCATCTTCGTGGTGCGCAAGTACCTGTTCTCCATGTGGGGCATCAGCAACCGCTAAATGCCCAGAGGAAACCTATGTCTGCCATCTCTATCCGCGCCATCCGCAAAGAGTTCAAGGGCCACCAGGCTTTGAAGTCCATCAGCCTCGAGGTGCGCGACCAGGAGTTCTGTGTGCTGCTGGGGCCCTCGGGCTGCGGCAAGACCACCCTGATGCGCATCATTGCTGGGCTGGAAACCCAGACCAGCGGTGACGTTTTCATTGGCGAGCGCTGGATGAACGGCCTGCCGCCGCGCGAGCGCAACATCGCCATGGTGTTCCAGAACTACGCGGTGTTTCCGCACATGACGATTGGCGAGAACATCGGTTTTGGACTGCGCATGAAAAAAGCCTCCGAGGAGCGGGTGCGCCAGCAAGTCGAGCGCGCCGCCAGCCTGATGCACATCGAGCACCTGCTGGAGCGCTACGCCGGGCAGCTCTCGGGCGGCCAGCGCCAGCGCGTGGCAGTGGCGCGCGCCTTGGCGGTGGAGCCCGATGTGTTGCTGATGGACGAGCCACTGAGCAACCTCGACGCGCTCTTGCGGCTGGAGATGCGCAGCGAGCTCAAGGGTTTGCTGCGCGACATCAAGACCACCACCATCTACGTCACCCACGACCAGACCGAGGCCATGAGCCTGGCCGACCGCATCGCGGTCATGAACGGCGGCGAGATCGTGCAGTACGACACGCCGCCGGTGGTGTACGACACCCCGGCCGACCAGTTTGTCGGCGGCTTTATTGGCAACCCGCCAATGAACTTCATCACCGATGCCGCGGTACAGCAGGCGCTGGGTTGCACCCCGCCGGCGCCGGGCCTGACCCTGGGCCTGCGGCCCGAATCGGTGGAACTGGTGGCGCAGGGCGGACTGCCGGTGCAGGCCAAGGTGGTGGAGATGCTGGGCGCCTCCCAGCAGATCAACACCCTGGCTGGTTCTGAGCTGCTGCGCATCAGCACCGCAGCCCAGCCCACGGTCTTGCCCGCGCAGCCCTTGCAGGTGCGCGCCAAGCCCGGTGCCCAGCGCTGGTACGACCACAACAAAAAACGCGTGGCCTAGGCCGCGCAGTTCGCCCATGCAAACCCACGATCAACTCGCCCACACCGCCCAAGCCACCTTGCGTCGCAACGACCGCGGTGGCTACACCTTGCCCACCGATGGCCTGTACCCCTTCCAGTGGAACTGGGACGCCGGTATCACTGCCCTGGGCTGGATGACCTTTGATCCGGCACGCGCTTGGTTGGAGTACGACACCTTGTTCAGCGGCCAATGGGGGCCGGACCACTTTGGTGGAGCCAACGATGGCTTTTTGGCGCAAATCACCTTCCACCAAGACAGCGACAGCTACTTCCCCGGCCCCGACCAATGGGGCACGCAGCGCTTGCCACTGCGCACCAGCACCATCAGCCAGCCGCCCTTGCACGCCACCATGCTGCGCTGGATGTGGCAGTTGGCGCAGCAGGCTGCCGCGCGCGACAGCGCCTGCGTGCCGCAGCTGGCCATGGCGCGCGAGCGCCTGGCCGCACTGCTGCCCAAGGTGCTGGCACACCACCGCTGGTGGTACCGCTGCCGCGACCCGCAGGGCAGCGGCCTGGTGGTCAACATCCACCCGTGGGAAACCGGCATGGACAACTCGCCCGCGTGGGATGGGCCCTTGCGCGCTGTGCCCCCCACCGAGCGCGCCTACGTGCGCAAAGACCTCAACCACGTGGACGCTTCGATGCGTCCGCCCAAGGCGTTTTACGACCGCGTGGTGCGGTTGATGGACTTCAACAGCGAGGTCGGTTTCGATCCGGTGCGCATCTTCTTGGAGTGCCCGTACCGGGTGAACGACATTGGCATCATTAGCATCTTGCAGCGCGCCAGCAGCGACTTGGCGGCACTGTGCGCCGAGTTCGGCATGGACGCGCCCGCCCGTGAAATGCGCATGCATGTGCAGCGCACCCACGGCGCGGTGCATGCCTTGTGGTCGCCCCGCTGGGGCCAGTATGTGTCGCGCGACAGCCGCACCGGGCAATTGCAAGACGTGCCTACGTCGGCAGGCTTGCTGGCCGCCTACGCCGGGTTTGACCAGGATTGCGCCAGCACCATCGCCGAGTGGCTCCAAGAAACCCGCTACGGTCTGCCGTCCACCCGCAGCACATTCGGTGGCTTTGAGGCCAAGCGCTACTGGCGCGGTCCGGTTTGGCAGCACATGAACATGCTGATCGCCACCGGCCTGGCCGATCGAGGTCACACCGCCTTGGCCGAGCGCATCCGCTTTGATTCCGCCGAGCTGCTGCGCCAGCAAGGGTTCCACGAGTACTACGACCCGCTCACCGGAGACGGTCTGGGCGGTGCCGAGTTTTCTTGGACTGCTGCTACCTACCTGCACTGGGTTCACCCGGTGGCCGCTGGCGCGCAGGGGGGGGCCGCACCCAGCGGCGCCACACCGGCTGCTGCCCACGCCGACCGGTAACGTGCCAGTAACCCAGGGCGCGATTGGCGGTTAGCATCGCGCCTTCGCACATTGACCTTGTGTTTTATGACCTCGCCTACGACTTCGCCCACCTCGACCCGTACCGAAACCATTGAACGCACCCAGCGCCCCTGGGGCTGGTACGAGACGGTGTCCGAAGTCGCTGGCAACAAGATCAAACGCATTCAGGTTGCACCCGGCCAGCAGCTCAGCCTGCAAAAGCACAGCCAGCGCGCCGAGCACTGGGTGGTGACCCAAGGCACTGCCCGCATTACGCTGGACGACCGGGTGTTTGACCTCCACGTTGGCCAGCACTGCGACATTGGCGTAGGCCAGGTACACCGGCTGGCCAACCAGACCGACGGCGTGGTGGAAATTGTCGAAGTGCAGTTTGGCAGCTACCTCGGCGAAGATGACATCGTGCGGCTGCAAGACGACTACGGTCGCAACTAAGCCCGGTGTGCCGCTTGCGCCGCTTGTGCACCGTGTGGCCGTCCTTGGCATTGCGGCCTTGCTTGTTGGTGTCGGGCGTCCCTGGGTACCCCGCCTGCTTGCTACCACTCCCCTCGATAGGTGATTTCGTATGACCGAAGATTCTTTTGCCACCTTGGCGCGTCTGCGCCCCGGCAGCGCGCCGGTGGCCTGTGTGGACATTGGTGGCACCAAAGTGGCAGTCAGTGTGGCCGATGAGTACGGCATCCGTGGCAAGGTGGCCGAGCCCACCGCCAAAGAAGGAAGTCACGACGCGCTGGCGGCGCAAATCATCCGCATGGTGGGCCAAAGCTGTGCTGCAGCCGGGGTGCGCGCTGAGCAGATTGCCGCTGTGGGCGTGGCCTCGTGCGGGCCGTTTGTGGTGCGCGATGGTCTCGTGGAGCTGGCTGCACCCAACATCTGCGGTGGTCTGGCCGGTGCCGCGCGCGGCCTGCCCAACGACTGGCGCACCGCGCTCTTGGAGGCACCCTTGAAGGCTGCATTCCCGCTGGTGCGGGTGGAAAACGATGGCGTCGGCGCCTTGGAGGCCGAACGCCGCTGGGGCGCGCTGCAAGGCCAGTCCCACTGCGCGTACGTCACCTGGAGCACCGGCATCGGCATGGGCTTGTGTGTGGACGGCCGTGTTCTGCGCGGCAAGAACGGCAATGCCGGCCACGCCGGCCACACCTTCGTGAGCGACAACTCCGACGCGCTGTGCGGCTGCGGCATGGTGGGTGATGTGGAAGCGCTGGTCGCGGGCAACGCGATTCCGCGCCGTTTTGGCAGGCTGGGTTTTCAGGACTCGGCCGCACTGTTTGCCGCAGCGCGTGCGCAGCAGCCCGCGGCTTTGGAGGTTGTTGAGGAGTTGTGCGTCGTGATGGGCCGCACCCTGTTCAACATGGCGGCCACCCTGGACCTGCAGCGCATTGCCATCGGTGGCAGTGTGTTTTGGCACAACCAAGGCGACCTGTTGCCCCGGCTGCGGGCGTTTGTGGCGGGCAAGCTGCCAGCGCTGACCGACGGGCTGGAAATCGTTCCGGCGGGCTTGGGCGAGCGTGTGGGCGACTATGCCGCGCTGGCCCTGGTAACGGAGTGAACGCCATGGCGAACACCATGCACAACAAGGTGAAGTGGGGCGTTTTGAGCACCGCCAAGATCGGCTGGGAAAAGGTCATACCGGCCATGCAGCGGGGCCAGCACAGCGAGGTGGTGGCGATTGCCTCGCGCTTGCAGGATCAAGCGCAGTCGGTGGCAGACCGGCTGGGGATTGCCAAAGCCTATGGATCGTACGAGGCGCTGTTGGCCGACCCCGAGATCGAAGCCATCTACAACCCGCTGCCCAACGACATGCACATCGAGTGGACGCTGGCTGCAGCCCGTGCGGGCAAGCATGTGCTGTGTGAAAAGCCGTTTTCCATGCACGCCGATGAGGCCCTGCGCTTGCGCGAGGTGGCAGGTACGGTACACATCATGGAAGCCTTCATGGTGCGTTTTCACCCACAGTGGCTGCGTGCGCGCGCGCTGCTGCGTAGCGGCGCCCTGGGCGAGTTGCGGGTGGTGCAGGCCTTCTTCTCGTACTTCAACCGGCAGGCCGACAACATCCGCAACCTGCCAGATGCGGGAGGCGGTGCGCTGTACGACATTGGCTGCTACGCCATCGTGGCGGGGCGCTTCTTTTTTGAGGCCGAGCCGCAGCGGGTGGTGGGCTTGTTTGAGCGCGACCCCGGGTTTAAAACCGACCGGCTGGTCAGCGCCTTGGTGGACTTTGGTGGTGGCCGGCGCCTGGACTTCACGGTGGCTACACAAACCACGCCCTACCAGCGGCTGCACCTGGTGGGCACGCAGCAGCGTTTGGAAATTGAAATTCCCTTTAACGCGCCGCAAGGCCAAAGCACCCGCATCTACTTGGACAACGGCAAGGTGCTCGGCGGGCGTGCGGCGGTGGTGGAAGACCTGCCAGCCAGCGACCAGTACACCTTGCAGGGCGACGCGTTCTCGCAGGTGGTGCGCGGTGCGTTGGCCTTGCCCTACGGTCTGGATGATGCGGTCTGCAATATGCGCGTGATCGACGCGCTGTTTCGCTCCGAAACCAGCCAGGCTTGGGAGCCGGTGTAAGCCGATGGCGCGCACCTGCGTGGGGCGCCGCGCACGCTGCACGCCCGCACCGAAGCCCGTCGCTTTCGCGGCCGCCAGCCGACCTGGTCTAGGGAAACTCCCAATAGCCCGGCACCAAAAATTAATGAAAAATTAATTAATTCGGGCAAGCATGGTGTTTGTCCGGATGGGTGTATCGGTGCAGCCACGACTGGCTGCCTACAAAACTTATTGGAGACACGATGTTGAAGCTCTCAAAGATTGCCACCGTGGTGGCATTGGCGTTGGCAGGCTCTGGTGCGATGACCGCAGCCCACGCTGGCGAGGTAGAAGTGTTGCACTGGTGGACCTCGGGCGGCGAGGCCAAATCGGTTGGCGAGCTCAAGAGAATCATGCAGAGCAAGGGCCACACTTGGAAAGACTTTGCAGTGGCTGGCGGCGGCGGTGACGCTGCGATGACGGTGCTCAAGAGCCGCGTGGTCTCGGGCAATCCCCCAGCAGCGGCCCAGATCAAGGGCCCGGCCATCCAAGAGTGGGCCTCTGAAGGCGTGCTGGCCAACCTGGACGCCACAGCCAAAGCAGAAAAGTGGGACAGCCTCTTGCCCAAGGTCGTTGCCGACGTGATGAAGTACAAAGGCAACTACGTGGCGGCACCCGTCAATGTGCACCGCGTCAACTGGATGTGGGCCAACTCGGCGGTGCTCAAAAAAGCCGGTGTGACCTCCACCCCGAAGACCTGGGACGAGTTCTTTGCCGCAGCTGAAAAAGTTAAAAAGGCTGGCCTGATTCCGGTGGCCCACGGCGGCCAAAACTGGCAAGACTTCACCACCTTTGAGTCAGTGGTGCTGGGCGTGGGTGGTGCCAAGTTTTACTCGGATGCACTGATCAAGCTCGACCCCAAGGCGCTGAACAGCGACACCATGAAGAAGTCGCTGGAGACCTTCCGCAAGATCAAGTCCTACACCGACCCTGCAGCCCCGGGCCGCGATTGGAACCTGGCCACTGCCATGGTCATCCAAGAAAAGGCCGCGTTCCAGTTCATGGGTGACTGGGCCAAGGGCGAGTTTGCTGCCGCTGGCAAAGTGCCCGGCAAGGACTACGTCTGTGCTGCTGCGCCTGGCACCGCCAACGCCTATACCTTCAACGTGGACTCGTTTGCCATGTTCAAGCTCAAGGACGCTGGCGCGCAAAAGGCCCAGAGCGATTTGGCAGCCTCCATCATGGGCACCGAGTTCCAAGAGGTTTTCAACCTGAACAAGGGCTCCATCCCGGTGCGCCTGAACATGGACATGGCCAAGTTTGACGACTGCGCCAAGACCTCGGCCAAGGACTTCGTGTCCACCGCCAAGTCCGGCGGTCTGGTGCCCTCGGTGGCCCACGGTATGGCCATCAAGCCGGCCGCGGAAGGTGCTATCAAGGACGCGGTGAGCCAGTTCTGGAACGATGACAAGATCACCGTGGCCGCGGGCATGGCCAACATCGCCAAGGCTGCTGCAACCAAGTAAGCGTTTCGGTTCGCCACCAAAGGCCCGGGGTACGTGCAGCCGCTGATGACCCCGGCCTTTGGCCTTCTCCTCTATTTCGCTTTGGCACGCACCCCAGGCCTGTGCCTTGGGGTTGTGCATTCGGCTACACCAGAGCACCCCGTATGCAATCCATGGAAAGAGTCATCCCCAAGCTGGTGATCGCGCCGGGCTTTGTGCTGGGCTTTGCCTTCATCTACGGCTTCATGATTTGGAATGGCGTGCTGTCGGTGACCGGCTCACGCATGCTGCCCAACTACGACGAGTTCGTTGGGCTGGACCAGTACGCCGCCTTGTGGGCCATGGACCGGTGGTGGGTGGCGCTCAAAAACCTCGGCATCTTTAGCGTGCTGTACGTGGGTGGCTCCATGGTTTTGGGCATGGGCTTGGCAATTTTTCTGGACCAGAAGATTCGCTTTGAAGGCGTATTGCGCACGGTCTATCTGTACCCCATGGCCTTGTCCTTCATCGTGACCGGCACCGCCTGGAAATGGATTTTGAACCCCAGCCTGGGGCTGGAAAAACTAATGCACGACCTGGGTTGGGCGAGCTTCTCGTTTGACTGGTTGGTGCAGTCCGACACCGCGATTTACTGTGTAGTGATTGCCGGCATCTGGCAGTCTGCGGGCTTTGCCATGGCCCTGTCGCTGGCCGGCTTGCGTGGCATTGACGACAGCATCATCAAGGCCGCCCAGATGGACGGCGCCTCGCTGCCGCGCATTTACTGGCGCGTGATCTTGCCCATCTTGCGCCCGGTCGTGTTCTCCACCACCTTGGTGCTTTCGCACCTCTCAATCAAAAGTTTTGACCTGGTCATGGCGCTGACTGCAGGCGGCCCCGGCTACGCATCCGATGTGCCGGCCACCTTCATGTACGTGATGAGTTTCACCCGCGGCCAGATTGGCCTGGGTGCAGCCAGCGCCACCATGATGCTGGCCACCGTCGCTGCGATTGTGGTGCCGTATCTGTACAGCGAGTTGCGTGCCAAGCCGCACGAGCGCTGAGCCCGAACCGACCTTGCGCACCTAGCCACCGAGCCTGCCATGAACCCAAACATCTCCCGCTTTCTGATCTACGGCGTGTTGCTGGTCGCCGCGTTGTTTTTCTTGGCGCCGCTGTATGTGATGCTGGCGACCTCGTTCAAGGACGCCGAGCAAATCCGCTCTGGCAACCTGCTGAGCCTGCCCCACAGCCTCAACCTCGACGCATGGCGGCTGGCCTGGTCCACCGCATGTACCGGCGTGGACTGCCGTGGTCTGCAACCCTACTTTTTGAACTCGGTGGTGATGGCCGTGCCCGCGGTGCTGATCTCGACCGCCTGGGGCGCCATCAACGGCTATGTGCTGAGCATGTGGAAATTCAAGGGTTCAGAGATTTTGTTTGGCTTCATGCTCTTTGGCGTGTTCATGCCCTTCCAAGTGGTGCTGCTGCCGATGAGCCAGGTGCTGGGTTTTCTGGGCATCTCTAGCTCGGTGGGCGGTTTGATTTTGGTGCACTGCATCGCAGGTTTGGCCGGTACCACGCTGTTCTTTCGCAACTACTACACCGCCATCCCGACCGAGCTGGTCAACGCCGCGCGCATGGATGGCGCGGGCTTTTGGCGCATTTTCTGGCGCATCGTTGTGCCCATGTCGACCCCCATTTTGATGGTGACCTTGATTTGGCAATTCACCAACATCTGGAACGACTTCTTGTTTGGCGTGGCCTTCAGCGGCGCCGAAAGCAAGCCCGTGACCGTGGGCCTCAACAACATGGTCAACACCTCCAGCACTGTGAAGAATTACAACGTCGACATGGCCGCCGCCGTGATCGCCGGCCTGCCCACCATGCTGGTGTATGTGCTGGCAGGCCAGTATTTTGTAAAAGGACTCACAGCCGGCGCTGTGAAAGGATAAACACCATGGCAGCTTCACTGCATATCGCGGGCATCCGCAAGGCGTTTGGCAAGGGCGACAAAGCAGTCGAGGTCTTGAAGCGCATCGACATCGACGTTGCGCCCGGCGAGTTCCTCATCTTGGTGGGGCCTTCGGGCTGCGGAAAATCGACCCTGCTCAACATCATTGCCGGCCTGGAAGACCCCACCGAAGGCGACCTGCGCATCGGCGGAAAAAGCGTGGTGGGCGTAGCACCTGCGCAGCGCGATATTGCAATGGTGTTCCAAAGCTATGCGCTGTACCCCACGATGTCGGTGGCCGACAACATCGGCTTTGCGCTGGAGATGCGCAAGGTGCCCAAAGAGGCACGCGCCAAGCGCATTCAGGAAGTGGCGGCCATGCTGCAAATCTCGCACCTGCTGGACCGCCGCCCGGCCCAGCTCTCGGGCGGCCAGCGCCAGCGCGTTGCCATGGGACGTGCCCTGGCGCGCGACCCACAACTGTTTTTGTTTGATGAGCCGCTGTCCAATTTGGATGCCAAGCTGCGGGTGGAGATGCGCGCCGAAATCAAACGCCTGCACCAGATCAGCGGTATCACCAGCGTGTATGTGACGCACGACCAGATCGAAGCCATGACCTTGGGTAGCCGCATTGCGGTGATGAAAGACGGTGTCCTGCAGCAGATCGGCACACCGGAAGAGATTTACCGCACCCCGGCCAACACCTATGTGGCGGGCTTCATCGGCTCGCCCACCATGAACTTCATCTCCGGCCGCATCGAGGGCGCGGGCAGCACCGGTAAGTTTGTGTTCGAAGGCGGCAGCCTGGACCTGCCCGGCCCCGCTGTGGCGGAAGCCATCCTCGGTCAGCGCCCCGAACACATCCACTTGAGCGACGAAGCCGC
>JBIIZY010000099.1:0-10365 GCA_044346035.1 Rhodoferax sp.
CAGTTCAACTGGATTCCGTTGGCCAAAAGTGCCGATGTGATGGACCTGCTGGCCAGCGTGCAGATGCACGGCATCCAGACCAGCGGCAACTGCATCCGCAACATCACCAGCGACGAGCTGGCCGGCGTGGCGCCCGACGAGGTGGCCGACCCGCGGCCGTTTGCTGAAATCTTGCGCCAGTGGAGCACGCTGCACCCCGAGTTCGCCTACCTGCCGCGCAAGTTCAAAATCGCCATCACCGGCGCCACCGCCGACCGCGCGGCCACGCACTGGCACGACGTGGGGCTGCACCTCATCAAGAACGAACAGGGCGAGCTGGGCTTCAAGGTGCTGGTGGGCGGCGGCATGGGCCGCACCCCGGTGATTGGCACCACCATCCGCGAGTTCCTGCCCTGGAACCAGATCATGAATTTTCTGGAGGCGGTAGTGCGGGTCTACAACCGCTGGGGGCGGCGCGACAACATGTACAAGGCGCGCATCAAAATTTTGGTCAAGGCCGAGGGCCAGCGCTATATCGACGAGGTGGAGGCCGAGTACCAGCAAATCATCAACGCGGACGGCGCGCCACACACCATCCCGCAGGCCGAGCTGGACCGCATAAGCGCCTCCTTTGTGCCGCCCACGCTGCACAGCCGCAGTGCACCCAAGCCGGTAACCGTTCCCGCCGACCGCCAGACCGATTACGCCCGCTGGCTCAAGCAAAACGTGGCCGCCCACAAGAACCCGGCTCTGCGCGCAGTCACCTTGTCGTTCAAGCGCCTGGGCCAAGCACCCGGCGATGCCGATGCCGACCAGCTCGACACCGCTGCCGATTTGGCCGACGAGTTCAGCGCGGGCGAAGCGCGCGTCACCCACGACCAGAACCTGCTGCTGCCCTGGGTGCGCGAGGCCGATCTGCCCGCGCTATGGGTGGCAGCCAGCCACGCCGGCTTGGCCCGCTCGAACGTGCGCTTGCTCACCGACATGATTGCCTGCCCCGGCGGCGACTTTTGCGCGCTGGCCAACGCCCGCTCCATCCCGATTGCGGCGGCCGTCACCGAGCGCTACCAGGACATGGACGAGCTGCACGACCTGGGCGAGATCGACCTGCACATCAGCGGCTGCATCAACTCCTGCGGCCACCACCACAGCGGCCACATCGGCATTTTGGGCGTCGACAAAGACGGCAAGGAGTGGTACCAGGTCTCGCTGGGCGGCTCCGACGGTTCGCCCTTGAGCGGCCCGGCAACGCCCGGCAAAGTGGTCGGCCCGTCCTTTGGCGCCAGCGAAGTGCCCGGCGTAATCGAGGCGGTGCTCGACACCTACCGCCGCCACCGCAGCGGTGCCGAAACCTTCATCGACACGCTCAGGCGTGTGGGCTTCGAGGACTTTAAGGCCGCTGCCAACAGCGCCCGCCTGAGCGACAAGCACGAAGAGCTGCACACCCTGCCCAAGTCCAGCGGCTTTGCCCGCGACGCGCAAGAAGCCTAAGCCCATCTGCACGCCGACGCCACACGCACGCTGACCCCACACGCCAGACACCATGAAACTCATCGCCGCCAACGCCCTGCCTGAGACGCCACCCAGCGTGCGGGTTCTGGCCCTGCCCAACGACGCCGACCCGCGCGCAGCCGCACTCGACGGCATAGCCCGCATCGACCTGCACTTTCCCAAGTTCACCGACGGGCGCGCCTACAGCCAGGCATTCTTGCTGCGCCGCAGGTTGGGTTTTGCCGGCGAAATCCGCGCCACCGGCGATGTGCTGGTGGACCAGCTGGTGCAAATGCAACGCACCGGATTTAATTCCGCCGTGCTGCGCGCCGACCAAGACATGGCGGTCGCGATGGCGCAGTTTCACCAATTCACCGCCTTCTACCAAGGCGATGCAGTCACGGTGGCGCCGGTCTTCGCTAGAGGCGCGAATCCACACGCACCGAGAAGCGCAGCACCCGCGTCCTCGCCACGCACTGCATGAGCGCCACCCCTCGCGCAGTGGACCTGCACGCCAAACCCTCGCCGCACTACACCCTGCGGCTGGCCGAGGCGCAAAGCGTGTTGTCGCAGGCCGCAGCGCAGTTCGCGCCGGCTGCGCCCGGCCAAGCCGCCACGGTGGTGCAAGCGTCCAGCTTGGGGGCAGAAGACATCGTCATCAGCCACCTGATCAACAGCTTGCATCTCAACATCGGCATCTTTGTGCTCGACACCGGCCAGCTCCATGCGCAGACCCTGGACTTGCTGCAACGGTTCCAAGCCAGTTCGCGCGCGCCGGTCACGGTGTACCAACCGCTGGCGACTGCGGTCGTTGAATTCGTCCAGCGCGAAGGCACGGATGCCATGTACAAAAGCATCGCCTTGCGCAAAGCCTGCTGCGGTATCCGCAAGCTCGAACCGCTGGAGCGCGCGCTGGCGGGCAAAGACGCTTGGATCACCGGTCTGCGCCGAGAGCAAAGCGGCAACCGCGCTGCGGTGGATCTGGTGGACCACACCGAGGCGCGCACCAAAATCAACCCGCTGGCCAACTGGACCTGGGGCGATGTGTGGCACACCATCCGCGAGCACCAGCTCGACTACAACCCGCTGCACGACGCCTTCTACCCCAGCATCGGCTGCGCGCCTTGCACCCGCGCCATCAGCCTGGGCGAAGACTGGCGCGCCGGGCGCTGGTGGTGGGAAGACGAGGCCGCCAAAGAGTGCGGCCTGCACGTCAAAACCGCCTCCACCCAGGCGCAGAAAGAAAGCGCATGAACGCCCCTGTACCACCCGCCGTGCTGCACCATGTGTCCAACCAGCACCTCGACGCGCTGGAAGAAGAAACCATCTTCATCCTGCGCGAGGTAGCCGCCGCCTTCGAGCGCCCTGCCCTGCTGTTCTCCGGCGGCAAAGACTCGTTGGTGATGCTCAAGTGCGCCGAGAAAGCCTTTGGTGTGGGGCGCATTCCGTACCCGCTGCTGATGATCGACACCGGCCACAACTTTCCCGAGGTGACCGACTTTCGCGACCAACGTGCCGCCGAGCTCGGTGCCCGGCTGATTGTGCGCAGCGTCGAAGACTCGATGGCGCGCGGCACGGTGCGGCTGGCCCACCCCGGCGAGTCGCGCAATGTGCACCAGTCGGTCACGCTGCTCGAAGCAATTGACGAGTTCCGCTTTGATGCGCTGATTGGCGGCGCCCGCCGCGACGAAGAAAAGGCCCGCGCCAAGGAGCGCATCTTCAGCCACCGCGACAGCTTCGGGCAGTGGCAGCCCAAGGCGCAGCGGCCCGAGCTGTGGACGCTGTTCAATACCCGCTTGCATCCGGGCGAGCACTTCCGGGTGTTCCCGATTTCCAACTGGACCGAACTCGACGTGTGGCAGTACATAGACCGCGAAGCCATCGCCCTGCCCGCGCTCTACTACAGCCACAAGCGCGAGGTAGTGGAGCGCAAAGGCCTGTTGGTGCCGGTGACCGAACTCACCCCGGCGCGCCCCGGCGAAATACCGCAGCTGCGCGAGGTGCGTTTTCGCACCGTGGGCGACATCACCTGCACCTGCCCGGTCGCAAGCTTGGCCGCCAATGCCGTTGACGTGGTGCAAGAAACGCTGGCCGCCGACGTGAGCGAGCGCGGCGCCACCCGCATGGACGACAAAACCTCAGAAGCCTCGATGGAAAAGCGCAAGAAGGACGGGTATTTCTGATGGCCCACCCCACCGACACCGCAAGCAGCGCCGACACCCACAGCGCGCTGCGCTTCATCACCTGCGGCAGCGTGGACGACGGCAAAAGCACGCTGATTGGCCGCCTGCTGGTGGACAGCCGCGCCGTGCTGCAAGACCAGTGGGCCAATGTGTCCCACAGCGGCACAGCCGACCTGGCGCTGTTCACCGATGGCCTGTCCGCCGAGCGCGAGCAGGGCATCACCATCGATGTGGCCTACCGCTACTTCGCCACGCCCAAGCGCAAGTTCATCATCGGCGACGCACCCGGCCACGAGCAGTACACCCGCAACATGGTCACCGCCGCCAGCAGCGCACACGCTGCCGTGGTACTGGTCGATGCCACCAAGCTGCAGTGGGAGGGTGATGGCCTGCCCGCCCTGCTGCCCCAAACGCGCCGCCATGCCCTTTTGGTGCACTTGCTGCGGGTGCCGCATTTGATTTTTGCCATCAACAAGCTTGACGCCCTGGAGCGCGCCGATGCGCCTGTCCCGGCCGCCGCGCAAGGCGCAGACCACAGCGACGCTAGCGACCGCGCCGGGCAGGCGTTTCAAAAGATCAGCGCAGCATTGCATACCTTCGCGCAGGCCGCTGGCATTGCGGTGCACGCCACGGTGCCGATGTCGGCCCTGCTGGGCCACAACGTGGTCAGCCCGCGTCCCGGCTGGTGCGGCTACCACGGCCCCAGCGTGCTGCAGTTACTTGAGGGGCTGCCGGTGGTTGGCGAGCCCACCGGTGCGGCACTGGCGCTGCCGGTGCAGTGGGTCGAAAAATTCCACGACTCCAGCGACACGCAAAAAGGCCGCCGCGTGTTTTGGGGCCGCGTCGCCCAAGGCCGCGTGCAGGTGGGCCAGCAAGTTGCCATCCTGCCCAGCGGCCAAACGGCAGTGGTCGCGCAGGTGCTCAACCACGTGCGCGCAATCGGCGCGGTCGATGCGGGCCAAAGTGCGGGCGTCGTGCTCGACCGCGAGGTCGATGTCTCGCGCGGCGACTGGCTGCTGGCCAGCGATGCGGGCGCCCAGCCGCTGGAACCCACGCGCACGGTGCAAGGCACCGTGGCCTGGATGGACGATGAGCCACTGGTTGCAGGGCGCACCTACTGGGCGCTGCACGGCCACCGCTGGATCAAGGCCAAGGTCACGCAGATTGCGCACGGCCTGGACATCCACACCCTGGCCACCCACGCCGCCAGCACCCTCGCCCCCAACGCGATTGGCACCATCTCGCTGGCGCTGCAAGAGCCTATTCCCGTGCAGGCTTACAACACATCACGCGTCATGGGCGCGCTGATTTTGGTGGACACCGCCAGCCACAAGACCTCGGGCGCTTTGATGCTGAGTTGATACTGCGCCAGTGCAAACGGCTTTCGCCCTGCCCCCAAGGAAGCGGGCGAATTGCCAATAAAATCGCCGCTGCGCTGCCAACCCGCAAGCGTCCCTCCACCACTGCCCCTGACCTCAACATGACCCATACCGTCACCGAAGCCTGCATCAAGTGCAAGTACACCGACTGCGTCGACGTTTGCCCCGTGGACTGCTTTCGCGAGGGACCCAACTTTCTCACCATCGACCCCGACGAATGCATCGACTGCGCGGTCTGCATTCCCGAGTGCCCGGTCAACGCCATCTACGCAGAAGAAGACGTGCCGCGCGACCAGCAGCACATGACCCAGCTCAACGCCGAGTTGTCCAAGCTGCCCCACTGGAAAAGCATCACCAAGCGCAAAGCGCCCTTGCCCGATGCTGACGAGTGGAAAGACAAGACCAACAAGCTGTCGTACCTGATCCGCTAATCCACACCGGGGCGCCGGTGGTTCCATGGCAGACACATCCACACACAAGCCCACCGAAATCGACGCGCTGGTGGTGGGCGCCGGCCCGGTGGGCCTGTTCCAGGTCTTCCAACTCGGGCTGCAAGAAGTCCACGCCCATGTGGTGGATAGCCTGCCCCACGCGGGCGGCCAGTGCGCCACGCTGTACCCCGACAAACCCATTTACGACATTCCCGGCATTCCGGTGTGCACCGGCCAAGAGCTGGTGGACCGTTTGCTGCAACAGGTGCAGCCGTTTGCGCCAAGCTTTCATTTCGGCCAGCTGGTCACCGAGTTGCACACCCAAGCGGATGGCCGGTTTCTGGTGTGCACCGGCAGCCGCACAGTGCCGGTGGCACAGACCTTTCTCACCAAAACCGTGTTCATCGCAGCAGGCGCAGGCGCCTTCCAGCCGCGCACGCTCAAGGTAGAGGGCCTGGACGCATTCGAGGGCAGCCAGCTCCACTACACGGCTCACAACACCGTCGCGCTGGCTGGCGCGGACCTGGTGATCGTGGGCGATAGCGATGCGGCTTTGGAGGCCGCGCTGCAGCACTGCCCGCAACCCAACAAGGGCCCAGCCAGCGGCGGCCCACGCAGCGTGACCGTGGTGCACCGGCGCGATGTGTTTAGCGCAGCCGACAGCACCGTGACACGCTTTCGCGAACAGGTGGCGCAGGGCCACCTCCGTTTTGTTGCGGCCCAGGTCAGCGCTGTGCGCACCGAGGGCGGTCGGCTGGCGGCGCTGGAGCTGCTGCACAGCGATGGCGTTGTGCGCGGCCTGCCGGTAGACCAGCTCTGGGTGCTGCAAGGCCTCTCGCCAAAACTCGGGCCCATTGCCGACTGGGGTTTGGCGCTACAGCGGCGCCAGCTGGCGGTGGACACCGAGTCGTTTTCGACCAGCGAGCCCGGCATCTTTGCCGTGGGCGACATCAACCTCTACCCCGGCAAAAAGAAGCTCATCGTTTGCGGGTTCCATGAGTGCGTACTTGCTGCATTCGGTGCCATGCAGTACATCGCGCCCGAGCGCAACGTGCCGCTGCAGTACACCACCACCAGCACCAAATTGCACCGGCTTCTCGGTGTGGAACATCCCACCCCAGCCGGCCAAAACAGCGAAAATTCTGGTCTATAATCGCGGGCTTCATTCCTCGATAGCTCAGTCGGTAGAGCGCCGGACTGTTAATCCGTAGGTCCCTGGTTCGAGCCCAGGTCGAGGAGCCAAAAAAAGCCGCAAGGCCCACAAAACCCCTGCCACCAATTCGGTAGCAGGGGTTTTTCTTTTGGGGGCGGCCGTTGTAGCCATCTTTGAAGCGTTGACTTGCTGGCAGAGCACCACGTACCGCTGGGACATGCTTGGCAAGCGCGACGCTCGCAGCCCTGGCTTGGGCCCTACGCCGTGGGTTAAAGTGGTGTGACAAGCATGTCGATAGGGTGCTGAAACGTTTCGAGGGGCACGCAAGCTATGCAATACGACCGTCCGCCATCTCTGCAGTCCAGGGCGCTGCGCCAGGGTTTTTGGTTGGGTGCGCTGCTGGCTTTGGCCGCTTGTGGCGGCGGTGGAGGCGGCGGTGGAGGCGGTGCTAGCGCGCCGCCACCGGCCAGCGCACCACTATCGGTTGAGCGACCAGTCAACGCAACCCTCACGGACAGCAGCATCACAGCGGCTCCCATCGCCGCCGAGGCGCCGCATGTGGCCATCAACCCTTCGCCATCGGTCAGCGCGCGGGGCAAGTTGTTCGTGTTTATTCCGGGTACCCGGGGCGTTCCCACGCAATACTCCTTCATCCTGCGTGCCGGCGCCGCACGGGGCTTTCACGCGCTTGGCATCAATTACGAAAACCAAACCGCAATGGGCAGCCTGTGCCAAACCAGTGTGCTACCCGCCTGCTACTGGAACGCACGCAACGCGGTGGTGTTTGGCGGTGGCTCACCGGTGCCTGGCCAGACTCCGGTGTCAGCGGCAGACTCCATCGTCAACCGCTTGAACAAGCTGCTGGTCTGGCTCAAGGCCAACCACCCTGCGGAGAACTGGGGGCAGTTTTTGACGACAGACAACACCGTCGATTGGAGCAAGGTGGTGTTGGCAGGCCATTCACAGGGCGGTGGGCATGTGGGGGTTCTGGCAAAAACTGTTTCGCTCAGCCGTGCGGTCTACTTCTCGTCCCCTGAAGACTGGAATGAAACCACCGACCAACCCGCCAACTGGACCGCTGGAAGAACCAACATGACGCCAGCGAGCTTGCAGTACGGTTTTGGCGCAGACAGCGACACGCTGGTGCCCAATACACATGCTTTTGCGCACTGGGACGGCCTGGGCATGTCCAAGCCGGGTTCCGGGCCGGTGTTGTTCAACGACGGGGCAACGCCGACATTGGGCTCCCGGCAACTTCGGACCTCACTCTCCTTTAACCCCGCCAGCACCGCGCTGACCGTGGCACTCAAGAACCACGGCATCACCGTGGTCGATGTATCCACCCCACTCGACGGAGATGGAAAGCCGCTGTTCGATACCAACGGCGTGTGGGAGTACCTGTGCTTTCAGTGACCTGGAGCAGCTTGCGGCGGTGCCAGGCCATCGGCCTGGTGCTGGTGGGCTGCTGTGGACTGGCAATGGCGCAGGACTCGGTTCAGTTGCAGCGGCAGGACAAGCAGCTACTGCAAGCCATGGCCTATGCACCCGCAGCAGGAACCTGCGCCGGTATCGCGGTCATTTCGCCGGGAGCGGGTGGCAGTGAAAAAGGCTACCGCTACTTGGGAGAGGCGCTGTCCGCCTTGGGCTACCTGTCCGTGGTCGTCGGCCACCCAGAGAGTGGCAGACGTGTATTGCGCGAACAGGTGCGCCGCGAGGGCTTGCGGGGTGGCTTGGCCGAGCTGATTACCGAACCCGATGCCTACCGGGGCAGGCTGCAAGACATTGCCGCTGCCAGGCAATGGGCACAAACCCACTGCAACTCGGCCACCACGCTGCTCATTGGACACTCCATGGGCGCAGCGACAGCCATGATCGAAGCCGGTGCGAGAAACAAAGTGGACACCCAGGGCAGCAACGCCTTTACCGCCTACATTGCGCTGTCGCCGCAAGGCACCGGGTCGATATTCCCCCAGGGCGCTTGGTCGGGTATCCAAAAGCCCGTGCTGATGCTGACCGGTACCCGCGACACCGAGCTGGGTGGAGCCCCGTGGGAAACCCGCACCGAACCCTACAGGGACATGCCCCCGGGCTGCAAGTGGTTGGGTGTGATTGACGGCGCAAGCCACCTGAACTTTGCGGGCAACGGCTTGTCACGCAAAACCGAGCTGCTGACCAACCAAACCATCGCTGCGTTTCTCCAGGGCGTTCGCGCGGGTGACTGCAAAGCACCGCCCAGAGTTGCCGGAATCGAGCTGAACGCCAAATAATCGTCGCGCAGCTTGGAGCGGGCACACAGGCCCGGCCAAGCACCAAGAAGCACGGAGCTGCGGCAGTGCGCTTGCGCCTTACCGGCCCTGTTTGGCGCGCCCAGCCTGTCTGTCCACCAAGCCAAATCTAAAATCCGCTCCCATGCTGCCATCGCACTTCACCCCCGTACCCTTGGACAAGTCCTACCGCCTCATGAACCACGGTCCCACGGTGTTGGTGTCCGCACAGCATGGGGACAGCATCAACGTGATGGCTGCGGCCTGGGCCTGTGTGCTGGACTTTGGCAACACGCCCAAAGTCACTGTGGTGCTGGACAAGGCGACACACACCCGGGAGCTGATCGAAGCCAGTGGCTTTTTTGCGCTGCAGTTGCCCACCCAGGCCATGGCCACCCTCACCTGCGGTGTCGGCACCGACAGCGCCAAGGACACACCCCACAAGCTCGCCAAACACGGCGTCACCACCTTTGCTGCCCCCGACAGCGGCACGCCGCTGGTCCACGGTTGTGTAGGCTGGCTGGTCTGCAAGTTGGTCCCCGAGCCGCACAACCAAACGGCCTACGACCTGTTCATCGGCGATGTGCTTGGCGCCTGGGCCGACGACCGCGTGTTCCGTGATGGTCGCTGGCACTTTGACGCCGCCCCAGACGATTTGCGCACCATCCACCACGTGGCTGGAGGGCAGTTCTTTGTGACTGGGAAAACAGTGCAGGGTTGACCGCGAAACGGCCCTCCATCCCAGTCCCAACCAGCGCTCGCTAACCCCCGCACACTGCAGCACAAGAGGAGCGCACACCATGCTTGATTCTGGACAGCGCCGCACCATCGCATGCGACGTCTTGGTGGTGGGCGGCGGCACCGCAGGTTTCGGTGCGGCGATTGCTGCGGCCCGCGCCGGCCTGTCGGTGCACTTGGTCGAGGCGGGCACCAAGGTCGGCGGTGTGATGGCGTTTTGCCCTGGCATGCCCTGGGGCGGCGGCTACCCCTTGGGGCACAGCATAGGCGGCATTTTTTCGGAACTGACTGAGCGCTTGATGGCGATGTCGCCACCGGCTGCCGAGGTGCGTCCATGTGTGTTGGACAACTTTGGCCCCGAGGTGCAGTACGACCACGAGCTGGGCACGCTGACCATGTTCGAGATGCTGGCCGAAGCCGGTGTGCACCTGCACCTGGGCTGCATCGTGGGCGAACCCAGCATGGCTGACGCGCGCATCACCCACGTGGCCTGCACTGACCGGCGCGGCGCGTTCGCCTTTGCACCCCGCGTGGTCATCGACTGCTCGGGCGATGGCGACCTCTCCGCGCGCGCCGGCGTGCCCTACACCGTGGGCGACGGACAGGGCAACATGATGGCGGTCACGCTGTCCTTCCACATGCTGGGCGCCGACTGCGAGCGCGTGTTTGCGGATGCCGACCCGTACTTTCGCAGCCACGCCGCGCGCGGCGTGGCCGAGGGCCGCCTGCACCCCGATTTGAAAAAGC
>JBIIZY010000100.1:0-10350 GCA_044346035.1 Rhodoferax sp.
CTGAGCGAAGAACCGCCTAAGGCCGGCCACTGCGCGCGCCACGCAAGCGCTTGCGTTCGCACGCCCTTGCAACTGCGTCAGCCTGACCAGCGCCCAAGCTCTGGCTATTTGAAGATCACGGTTTTGGCACCATTGAGGAACACACGGTGCTCAATGTGCAAGCGCACCGCAGTGGCCAGCGCGGCGCACTCCGAGTCGCGGCCCGCGGAGGCCAAGCGGTCGGGTGTGTAGGTGTGGTCCACCCGCTGCACCACCTGCTCGATGATGGGGCCTTCGTCCAGGTCGGCGGTGACGTAGTGGGCGGTAGCACCTGTGAGCTTGACGCCCCGCTCGTGCGCTTGGTGGTAGGGCTTGGCGCCCTTGAAACCGGGCAAAAACGAGTGGTGGATGTTGATGGCCTGGCCGCGCAAACGCCGGCACAAATCGTCCGAGAGCACCTGCATGTAGCGCGCCAGCACCACCAGCTCGCTTTGGGTTTCGCCAACCACTTCCATCAAGCGGTCTTCCTGCTGCGGCTTGGTGGCGGCAGTCACCGGCAAATGGATGTAGCGCAGGCCGTGCGATTCCACCAGCGACTGCAAATCGGGGTGGTTGGAGACCACGCAGGTGATGTCCATTTTGAGCTCCCCGCGGCGGTGGCGGTACAGCAAGTCCACCAGGCAGTGGTCGAACTTGGACACCATGATCAGCACGCGGGGCTTGCGGTCGCCGTCCGAAATAGACCACTCCATGTCCTCGCGCTGGGCCACCTCTTCAAACTGGGTGCGCAAGCCTTCAAGCGCCGGGGTGCCGGCCGGGTCGCCATAAAACGACACGCGGGTGAAGAAGCGACCGGTCAGCACATCGTCGAACTGCTGCATGTCGGTGATGTAGCACTTGCGCGAGGCCAAGAAGCCCGACACCGCCGCCACCGTGCCCATGCGGCTGGCGCAGCTTGCCTTCAAGATGTAGTGGGGTTTGCCTTCGAGGGGTACGTTCATGGGTGGTGTTCCAAGTAAATGACAACGAAGTGCGCGGCGAAACGAGGCCACGCAAAGTCGGCAGTGTATGAATTGCACTGCGTCCCGGTTGTCTTGCAGCGACGGTGATTTTTACCCCCGCGACCATCCGGGGCGTTACCATGCAGGCCCTGTCGTGAGGCGACAATCCGTAGTCGCTATTCTGTCAGCCGCCCAAGGGGCAGAACCGTACCATTTTCCTTGAAGCCTGCACGGGGTCTGCCCCGCTGTCTGGCACCTATTACTTGCAGGAGTGCACTGTGGCCGAAGAATTCGATGACGATCTGGATCTCAACACGCTCAACGACGAGGAGCTGACGGAGCAAGTTCACGACGACCTGTACAACGGCCTGCGCGACGAGGTCATGGAAGCCACCGAAATCCTGCTCAAGCGCGGCTGGTCGGCAGACCGTGTGCTCAACGACGCACTGGTCGAGGGCATGCGCATTGTGGGCGTGGACTTTCGCGACGGCATTTTGTTCGTGCCCGAGGTGCTGCTGGCGGCCAACGCCATGAAGGGCGGCATGGAAATTTTGCGTCCGCTGCTGGCCGAAACCGGCGTGGAGCCCATCGGCAAGATGGTCATCGGCACGGTCAAAGGCGACATCCACGACATCGGCAAAAACTTGGTGGCCATGATGATGGAGGGCGCTGGCTTTGAAGTGATTGACCTGGGCATCAACAACCCGGTTGAAAAATACATCGCCGCCTTGGAAGAACACAAGCCTGACATCCTGGGCCTGTCCGCTTTGCTCACCACCACCATGCCGTACATGAAAGTGGTGATCGACACGCTCAAGGAAAAAGGCCTGCGCGACGACTACATCGTGCTGGTCGGTGGCGCGCCTTTGAACGAAGAGTTTGGCAAAGCCGTGGGCGCCGACGCCTACTGCCGCGACGCCGGTATCGCCGTGGAAACCGCCAAGACCTTGATCGCGCAGCGCCGCGCTGCCGCCGGCGCCTAAAGGCACGGGCCCCGGTCAGACACCAGCGCGCCACGGCCCCCACAGAGCGCCACCCAAGCCCCGCAGCGGTACTGCAACGACCCCAACCCACGCAAAAAACCTATGGGCGCAGTGCCAGCTTGCCTCGTCATTGCCTGCGGTGCGCTGGCGCGGGAAATCGTGGCCTTGCGCGAAGTCAACCAGTGGCCGCACCTGGTGGTGCAGTGCCTGCCCGCTGAGCTGCACAACCGGCCCGAAAAAATTCCGGGCGCGGTGCGCGAAAAAATCCGCGCCAACCGCGGCAAGTTTCAGTCCATGTTCGTGGCCTACGCCGACTGCGGCACGGGCGGCTTGCTGGATGCAGTGTTGGCCGAAGAGCAAGTCGAGCGCATTCCCGGCGCACACTGCTACGAGTTTTTTGCCGGTGCCGCGCAATTCGAAGCCTTGTCCGACGCCGAGCCGGGCACCTTTTACCTCACCGATTTTTTGCTCAAGCACTTCGACCGCCTGATCATCCACGGACTGGGCATCGACAAGCATCCGCAACTGCTGCCGGTGTATTTCGGCAACTACAAAAAACTGGTGTACCTGGCCCAAGTCGAGTCTGCCGAGCGGCGCTTGCAAGGTCAGGCCGCCGCGGACCGTCTGGGCTTGTCCTACGGGTACCAGCCCACCGGCTACGGCGATCTCGCCACCAGCCTGGCGCGCGCCGGTCAAACCAAATCTTCTACGGGTGTCATCGCATGGCAAAACTGATCGTGATTTCATGGCGGGACATTCCCGCCCAGGTGGTGGTCAAAAAAGGCCGGGAGACCGGCAAGGTGCAGCTCTCGCACCGTTTTCAGGAGGCGGTAGACCGCGCCGCCATGCGCGCAGGCAAAGCCAGTTCCAGCGACTACCTTGCCGACTGGAAACGCAGCGAGCCACGTGCGTGCGGTGACGATATCCAGGCCGAGGCCCAGACAGAAGCCCAGGCCATCGAAGCGCGCTACTCGGACGACGACCTGCTGCGCCTGATCCGCGCCCACGGCATCGACGAGACCTTGGCCGCTGGCGCACCTGCGGCAGGCCAGACCGACACCCCACCCACCCCTGGCAAGGCCGTGGCTGCCGACGCAGGAGGGGCCTGATGTACGCCGTTCGCCGTTGGTCGGTGCGCCACGCCCGGGGTTTGGAGATTTTTTACAACGCCTTCGAGCGCGTGTTCGTGGCCCTGCACCCGCTGTGGAACGCCATCGGTTACGAGCGGCTGGAGAAACCCGTGGCGGCGGTAGAAAAAGTCGTCAAGGGCTTTTTGTTTGATTGCCAAATGTGCGGCCAATGCGCGCTGAGCAGCACCGGCATGTCCTGCTCCATGAACTGCCCCAAGAACATCCGCAACGGCCCCTGCGGCGGCGTGCGTGCCAACGGCAACTGCGAGGTCAAGCCCGAGATGAAGTGCGTATGGGTCGAGGCCTTTGCCGGCAGCCAGCGCATGGTCGAAGGCAAGAAAGCCATTCGCGTGGTGCAGATTGCGGTAGACCGCCGCCTGGAAGGCAAGTCGTCTTGGCTGAAGGTGGCGCGTGAGAAAAACGCGGGGGCCAAGGCATGAAATTCGACGACGAACCAGTCCCCGGCTACCCCCTGCCGATTTTGCCGGGCCACACCTCGCCGGGGCGCTTGGAGCGCGTGCTGC
This sequence comes from Rhodoferax sp., assembly GCA_044346035.1. Classification (GTDB taxonomy): domain Bacteria; phylum Pseudomonadota; class Gammaproteobacteria; order Burkholderiales; family Burkholderiaceae_C; genus Allorhodoferax. The sequence goes on from JBIIZY010000100.1 coordinate 3,618, forward strand.
GCGCAGGCGCGTTTGCAGTGACCACCGAGCTCGACCCGCCCGACTCCGCCGACCCGGAAGACGTGTACAAGCGCGCCCGCATTTTTGATGGCTATGTGGATGCCATCAACGCCACCGACGGCAGCGGCGCCAACTGCCACATGTCCAGCCTGGCGGTGTGCGCGCTGCTGACCCGCATCGGCTACGCGCCGGTGATGCAGATCTCCTGCCGCGACAAAAACCGCATCGCCATCCAGGGCGACATCTTGGGCGGCGCCGCCATGGGCGTGGCCAACATGCTGTGCTTAAGCGGCGACAGCGTGCAGTCCGGTGACCACCCACAGGCCAAGCCGGTGTTTGACCTGGATTGCATGTCGCTTTTGACCATAGGCCGCACGCTGCGCGACGAACACAAGTTCCAAAGTGGCCGCAAGGTCACTTTTGCGCCGCGCGTGTTTTTTGGCGCAGCGGCCAACCCCTTTGTGCCGCCGTTTGAGTGGCGCGCCGAGCGCATCGCCAAAAAGGTCGAAGCCGGTGCCCAGTTCATCCAGACCCAATACTGCTACGACGTGCCGCGCCTCAAAACCTTCATGCAACAGATCGAAGACATCGGCCTCTTGGGCAAGGTGTTTTTGCTCATCGGCGTAGGGCCGCTGCGCAGTGCCAAGGCAGCGGACTGGATGCGCACCAACGTACCCGGCATCCACATTCCAGACGCCGTCATCAAGCGCATGGCAGGAGCCGACAAGCCCGCGCTGGAAGGGCGGCAGATTTGCATCGACCTGATCCAGGAAATCAAAGACATCAAGGGTGTTTCTGGCGTGCATGTCATGGCTTTTCGCCAGGAAGACACGGTGGCCGAAATCATCCAACGCTCCGGCGTGCTGGCGGGCCGCGTGCCCTGGTACCCCGGACGCGACACCCTCTACCAATCCGGCCAATCAGAAAAGGAAACCACGTGACAGACACCATCATCAGCTCGGCAACCAAAGAGGTTGTCATCGGCTTCGACCGGCCCTTCGTCATCATCGGCGAACGCATCAACCCCACCGGCCGCAAGATCATGGCCGCCGAAATGATGGCCGGCGACTACAGCCGCGTCATCGCCGACGCGCTGGCCCAGGTCGAGGCCGGTGCCCACATGCTCGACGTCAACGCGGGCATCCCGCTGGCCGACGAGCCCGGCATGCTGGCCAAGGCGATCCAGCTGGTGCAGGGCGTCACCGACGTGCCGATCTCGATTGACTCCTCCATCGTGGCCGCGCTCGAAGCCGGGCTGGCCGTCTACAAGGGCAAGGCGCTGGTGAACTCGGTCACCGGCGAGGAAGACCGGCTCGAAACCGTGCTGCCCCTGGTCAAGAAATACGGCGCGGCGGTGGTGGCCATTTCCAACGACGAAACCGGTATTTCGCAAGACCCGGATGTGCGCTTTGCGGTGGCCAAGAAGATTGTGGAGCGCGCCGCCGACTACGGCATTCCCGCCTGCGACATCGTGGTCGACCCGCTGGTTATGCCCATTGGCGCCATCAACCAAGCCGGCGTGCAGGTCATGCAACTGGTGCACCGCCTGCGCACCGAGCTCAAGGTCAACACCACCTGCGGCGCGTCCAACGTGAGCTTTGGCTTGCCCGAGCGCAATGGCATCAACTCGGCGTTTTTGACGATGGCGATTGCTGCGGGCATGACCTCGGCCATCACCAACCCGCTGCATGCCGAGGTGGTCAAAGCCATCATGGGCGCCGATGTGATGATGGGCCACGACCCCGACTGCATGCGCTGGATCCGCAAGTTCCGCGAAGCGCCCGCCATGGGCGCTGACGGCGAAATGGGCCGGGGTCGGCGTGAAGGTGGCAGCCGCCGTCGCCGCGAGTAAGTTCCAGCTTTCCACACCAACCACCTTGTCAGGAGCCACTGCGTGAGTACCAAAGACCCCCTGGTCGTTTTCACCCCTTCAGGTCGGCGTGGCCGCTTTCCGGTGGGCACACCGGTGTTGCAGGCCGCGCGCTCGCTGGGGGTGGACATTGATTCGGTCTGCGGTGGCCGCGGCATTTGCGGACGCTGCCAGGTGCTGGTCTCCGAGGGCGAGTTCTCCAAACACGGGCTGAGCTCCAAGCTGGAAAACCTGTCCCCCGTCAGTCAGGTCGAGCGCGACTACTGCGCCACCCAGCCGCTGGCCGATGGCCGTCGCCTGTCGTGTGCGGCCAAGGTGCAAGGCGATGTGGTGATTGACGTACCACCCGACAGCCAGGTGCACAAGCAGGTGGTGCGCAAAGAGGCCGAGGCCCACGACGTGCACCTAGACCCCCTGATCCGCTTGCACTACGTCGAGGTGCAGCAGCCCGATATGCACGACCCCAGCGGCGACTTGCGCCGCCTAGAAGACGCCCTGGAGTTCGAGTGGCGGCTGACCGACTTGGCCTGCGATGTGATTGTCTTGCAGCAACTGCAAAAGGCCCTGCGTGCAGGCGACTGGAAGGTCACGGTGGCGGTGCATGCGGGCAAACAAATCGTCGCCGTCTGGGCCGGATTTAGAGAGCACGCGTACGGCTTGGCGGTGGACATCGGATCGACCACCATTGCCGCCCACCTGTGCCGCCTGTCCTCGGGCGAGGTGGTGGCATCGGCGGGCTTGATGAACCCACAAATCCGCTTTGGCGAAGACCTGATGAGCCGGGTGTCCTACGTGATGATGAACCCCGGCGGCGAAAAGGAAATGACCGCCGCCGTGCGCGAAGCGCTCAACACCTTGGCCGCCGATGTCGCCGCGCAGGCCGGCATCACGCCGCAAGACATTCTGGAAGCCACCTTTGTGGGCAATCCCATCATGCACCACCTGCTGCTGGGCATCGACCCCACCGAGCTGGGCGGCGCGCCCTTTGCGCTGGCCACCGACCGGGCCATCACGCTGTGGGCCATCGAGATCGACTTTGCCATCCACCGCAATGCGCGCATTTATGTGCTGCCCTGCATCGCCGGGCACGTGGGCGCGGACACCGCCGGTGTGCTGCTGGCCGAGCGCCCCGACCTGTCGGACCAGATGACGCTCTTGGTCGACGTGGGCACCAACGCCGAGATCGTGCTGGGCAACAACCAGCGCCTCTTGGCCTGCTCCAGCCCCACGGGGCCGGCGTTTGAGGGCGCGCAAATCAGCTGCGGCCAGCGCGCGGCGCCCGGCGCCATCGAGCGGGTGCGCATCAACCCCGAGACGCTGGAGCCGCGCTTCAAGGTCATTGGCTGCGATGTGTGGTCCGACGCACCCGGATTTGCAGAGGCCGCCACCAGCGGCGTTACCGGCGTGTGCGGCTCGGGCATCATCGAGGTGCTGGCCGAGATGTACCTGGCCGGCATCATCCGCCACGACGGCACCATTGACGGCGCGCTGGCATCACGCAACCCACGCATCCAAGAAGACGGCCGCACGTTTTCCTACGAGCTGTACCCCGCCACGGCCAACAAACCGGCGCTCAAAATCATGCAGAACGACGTACGCGCCATCCAGCTGGGCAAGGCCGCGCTGTACGCCGGTGTGCGCCTGCTGATGGAGCGCTTGGGCATCGACAAGGTGGACCGCATCCGCCTGGCCGGCGCCTTTGGCAGCCACATCGACGTGAAATACGCCATGGTGCTGGGCATGATTCCCGACTGTCGGCTTGAGCAGGTGTCCTCCGCGGGCAACGCGGCGGGCACCGGCGCGCGCATCGCGCTGCTAGACCAGCGCTCGCGCGGCGACATTGAGCAGCTGGTGCGCCGGGTCGAAAAAATTGAAACCGCAGTCGAGCCCCGCTTCCAAGAGTTTTTTGTTGAAGCCATGGCCATTCCGCACCTAAGTGCACCCTTTGACGAGCTGCGCAAAGTGGTTGCCCTTCCCGAGCGGAGCAGTGCTACGGCAGAGACCGGCCAGCGCGCGCGCAGAGCGTCGCGGCGCGAGGCAGCATTGGCCAGGGAGTCGGCGTCGTGAAGCGCCGCACGGATGCGCAGTCTTGGTGTTTACCCCCAAGACCCACCGCCTCGCATACCGTCACATTGGAGTTGTAATTGCGGTGGTAAGAGGGTGTATCCATTTTCACAAGGAGTCAGTATGAAGTTCAAGATGATGGGAATCGTTGCCGCCGTCGCGGCCCTGACGGCGCAAAGCGCGCTGGCAGACGACGCAAGCTGCAAGACCGTGCGTTTTGCCGACGTGGGCTGGAGCGACATTGCCGCTACCACCGGCCTGGCCTCGGTGGTGCTCGAGGGCCTGGGCTACAAGCCCAATGTGACCATCGCGTCCATCCCAATTGCCTTCGCGGGCATGAAGAAAAAGCAAATCGACGTGTTTCTGGGCTACTGGAATCCGTCCATGACACCGCAGATCGAGCCCTTCGTGAAGGCCGGTGACATCAAGGTCTTGGACACCCCCAACCTGGTTGGCGCCAAGTACACCTTGGCCGTGCCCACCTACCTGTACGACAAGGGCCTCAAAACCTTTGCTGACATCGTGAAGTTCGAAAAAGAACTCGGCGGCAAGATTCACGGCATTGAGCCCGGCAACGACGGTAACGCGCTGATCGCCGGCATGATCAAAGAAAACAAATTTGGCCTGAAAAACTTCAAGATGGTCGAGTCGTCCGAGGCCGGCATGCTGGTCGAAGCCCAGCGCGCCATCAAGGACCAAAAAGCCATCGTCTTCTTGGGCTGGGAGCCGCACCCGATGAACGTGCAAATGAAGATGAGCTACCTCGCCGGTGGCGATGACGTCTTCGGACCCAACCTGGGCGAGGCCAAGGTCTACACGGCCATTCCTCCTTCTTACGAGAAGAGGTGCCCCAACGTCTACAAGTTCCTGACCAACCTGCAGTTCACCCTGGACATGGAAAACCAGGTGATGGGCCCCATCCTCAAAAAGGTCAAGCCCAACAAGGCCGCCAAGGACTACCTGGTCAAGAACCCCGCCATTTTGGACAAGTGGCTGGCCGGTGTGAACACCCTGGACGGCAAGCCTGGTTTGGCTGCGGTCAAGGCGACGCTGAAGTAAGCGCGCGCACGCTGCACCCGCGCTGAGCTACCTCGGCGCGGGGCACGGAAAGCGGCTGTGGGCACAGGTACTGCCCATATGCCGCATGCTCCGATCCAGCCCCGCTGGGTCGGAGTTGTTTTTTGGGCTTGCATCGCAAGCCTGCACAAGGACTGCCATGAGCGAAGTCACCAGCACCAGTTTTGTTACGAGTTTTGTCAACGGCGTGCACCTGCAGGGCAGCGGCGAACGCTTTGACTCCACCAACCCGGCCACCGGCAAGGTGATTGCCGTGCTGCACGATGCCGCACAGGCCGATGTGGACGCGGCGGTCACAGCGGCACAGGCCGGATTTGAAGTGTGGTCGGCCATGACCGGCACCGAGCGGGGCCGCATTTTGCGCCGCGCCGCCGACCTGCTGCGCAGCCGCAACGCCGAACTCGCCGCCCTCGAAGTGCAAGACTGCGGCAAGCCGCTGCAAGAAGCGCTGGTGGTGGACGTGATGAGCGGCGCCGACTGCATCGAGTACTTCGCTGGAGCTGCAGCGACCCTGACCGGCCAGCAGTACCCCCTAAAGAACGCTTTTGCCTACACCCGCAAAGAGCCACTGGGCGTGTGCGTCGGCATTGGCGCCTGGAACTATCCGCTGCAAATTGCCTGCTGGAAATCGGCCCCCGCGCTGGCAGCGGGCAACGCCATGATTTTCAAACCCTCGGAGCTGACCCCGGCCACCGCCGTCAGGTTGGCCGAGATTTATCTGGAGGCCGGCGTGCCACCCGGCGTGTTCAATGTGCTGCAAGGCCGCGGGACCACCGGCGCCCTGCTGGCAGCGCACGAAGGCGTGGCCAAGGTCTCGGTGACCGGCTCGGTGCCCACCGGCAAAAAGGTGATGCAAACCGCGGCCGGCACCTTGAAGCGCGTGACCATGGAGCTGGGCGGCAAGTCACCCCTCTTGGTCTTTGACGATGCCGACCTGGAGCAAGCGGTGGCCGCAGCGATGATGGGCAACTTCTACACCCAAGGCGAGGTCTGCACCAACTGCACCCGGGTGTTCGTACAGCGCGGCATTGCCGACCGGTTTTTGGCGCGCCTGAAAGAGCGCACCCTGCTGCTGCGCGTGGGTGACCCGATGGACCCACAAACCGAAGTGGGCGCACTCATTTCGGAAGGCCACACCGCCAAGGTGCTGGACTACATCGCAAGCGGCATCCAGGAGGGCGCCACCCTGGTCTGCGGCGGCACGCGCGTGGACCTGCCGGGTATGTCTGGCAACTTTGTAGCCCCCACCATCTTTGCCAACTGCCAAGACCATATGCGCATCGTGCGCGAGGAAATCTTTGGCCCGGTGCTCTCCATGCTGACGTTCGACACCGAAGAAGAAGCCATTGCCCGCGCCAACCAGTCGCGCTTTGGCCTGGCCGCTGGTGTGTTCACCACCCACCTGCAAAAAGCCCACCGGGTTGCCGCGCAGTTGAAGGCCGGCATTTGCTGGATCAACAACTACAACATCACGCCCATTGAGATGCCGTTTGGCGGCGTAGGTGAGTCCGGTATCGGCAGCGAAAACAGCATGGCCGCGCTGGACCACTACACGCAACTCAAAACGGTGTACGTGGAAATGGGCGAGGTCTGGACGGGCTACCGGTGATGCGCGTGCTCGGTGTGCACAGTTCCAATGCGTCGCGCGTCAAACACGCCGCTTGCCTGGGGCGGCGGGGCGCAGGGTGCAGCGAAATAAAGGAGGAGGCCGCAGGCCGGGGG
>JBIIZY010000248.1:0-3066 GCA_044346035.1 Rhodoferax sp.
AAAGCAAGCTGCTTTGCTGGACAACCCGTTTGTTCTGTTGTTCGACAAGAAGATCAGCAACATCCGCGACCTGCTGCCCACCCTGGAGCAAGTTGCCAAGGCCGGCCGTCCCCTGCTGATCATTGCCGAAGATGTCGAGGGCGAAGCCCTGGCAACTCTGGTGGTCAACACCATTCGCGGCATTCTGAAGGTGGTGGCTGTCAAGGCACCTGGCTTCGGCGACCGCCGCAAGGCCATGCTCGAAGACATCGCCATCCTGACCGGCGGCAAGGTGATCGCCGAGGAAATCGGCCTGACCCTCGAAAAAGTGACTTTGGCCGACCTCGGCTCCGCCAAGCGCATCGAAGTGGGCAAAGAAAACACCATCATCATCGACGGTGCTGGCGCTGCTGCTGACATCGAAGCCCGCGTGAAGCAAATCCGCGTGCAGATCGAAGAAGCCACTTCCGACTACGACCGCGAGAAGCTGCAAGAGCGCGTGGCCAAGCTGGCCGGCGGTGTGGCGGTGATCAAGGTTGGCGCGGCCACCGAAGTTGAAATGAAGGAAAAGAAGGCCCGCGTAGAAGACGCCCTGCACGCCACCCGCGCGGCAGTGGAAGAAGGCATCGTGGCTGGTGGTGGCGTGGCGCTGCTGCGTGCCAAGCAAGCGGCTGGCAAGATTGAAGGCGCCAACGCCGACCAAGACGCCGGCATCAAGCTGGTGCTCAAGGCCATCGAAGCGCCCCTGCGCGAGATCGTGTACAACGCCGGCGGCGAGCCTTCGGTGGTGGTCAATGCGGTACTGAACGGCAAGGGCAACTACGGCTTCAACGCTGCCAACGACACCTACGGCGACATGATCGAGATGGGCATTCTGGACCCCACCAAGGTGACCCGCACTGCGCTGCAAAATGCAGCGTCTGTGGCCTCCTTGATGCTGACCACCGAAGCCATGGTGGCTGAGGCTCCCAAGGACGACGCGCCCGCCGGCGGCGGCATGCCTGACATGGGCGGCATGGGTGGCATGGGCGGCATGGGTATGTAATTGCCCTTGGTGTCGCGGGTGGCTTGATGCCGCCCTGCTCCATAGAAAAAACCCCGCAGGGCGCAAGCCTTGCGGGGTTTTTTGCTGTGCCCAAGCCGCAGGTCAGGCGACCGGCTTGAACTCGTAGCCGTTGCCCAGCTTCTCGACCCGGCCAAACGCGGGGAACGGGAAGTGAAATCCGCCCGCCATAACGCGCTCGGAAACAATCATCTCAAACACCCGGCGGCGCGCTGCGCGGGCCTCTTCAGCATTCATGTCGAACTGCACGGCCCAATCCGGGTTGCGCGCAAACAGCTGCGGCACGTTGGTGATATCGGCCAGGTAGGCGAACTTCTCGCCCTTGCTTTCCACCATGAACAAGGTGTGGCCCGGCGTGTGACCGTAGGCCGCCACGCTCTTGATGCCGGGCGCGATCTCGGTGCCCGCTTCAAACTGCACCAGCTGCCCGCTGGCCAAGCCGCCAAGCATGCGGCGCACGGTCTGGAACGCCCCTTTCATGCCTTCGGGCGCTGCGGCCATGCGGGCATCGTCCATCCAGAACGCGTACTCCACGGCGGGCACCATGATTTTGGCGTTGGGGTAGACCAACTGACCAGCTTTGTTGCGCACACCCAGGATGTGGTCGCCATGGAAGTGGCTCAACACCACGGTATCAATGTCTTCGGCCTTGTAGCCCGCAGCGTTCAAGTTGGTCAACAGGCGCCCGGTGGTAGGCCCGCCGTTGTCCGAGAAGCCGGTGTCCATCAAGATTTTGCGTTGTCCAGATACCACCATGAAGGCGGTGAAGGGCACATCGAGGTACTCGGTGGGCAAGTTTTGCGAACGCAGCAAGTCTTGCACCTCGCCCAAGGGCGCATTGCGCACGAACTCGGCAGCCAAAGGGCGGCGGGCTACACCATCGTTGAGCGCAATAACCTCCATGTCACCGAGTTTTTGCTTGCGAAAACCCACCTGCACCACACTGGGCGCACCAAAGTTGGCCGCCGACTGCGCACCCAAGGGCAAAAACGAGCCAGCCGCGTAGGCCACCACCGCCGCACCACCGCCTACAAAAAAGTCGCGCCGAGTCACCATATGTTTCTCCTGGGTATAAAAAGGGACCCGATAGTCTCAAACACAACCCAAAGGTCTGGGTGCAGCCCGCAATGCCTGAGCGCAGCGCAGGGTTATCTGCCAGTTAGGGGGCTCGCAAACGCGCCAGCAGCCCGGCGGTCGATCCGTCCAGGTCGGCGGTGTTGCCGCTGCGCAGGCGTGCCTCAATGTCTTTGGCAAGCACCTTGCCCAGTTCCACGCCCCACTGGTCAAAGCTGTTGATGCCCCACAGCGCGCCACTTACAAAGACCCGGTGCTCTTGCAAGGCAATCAGCGCTCCCAAGGACGCGGGATTGAGGTCGTCGAGCAGCAACAGCGTGCTAGGCCGGTTGCCCGGGAAGTGCTTGTGTCCGCCGGCGTCTGACTTGCCCACCATGAGGGCTTGCGCCTGCGCGAGCACATTGGCCAAGAGCAGCGGCTGGTGCGCGGCCAACGCATGCCGCGCGGTTTTGACCGCCACAAACTCCACCGGCACGATGTCGGTGCCTTGGTGCAGCATCTGAAAGTACGCATGCTGCCCGTTGGTGCCAGGCTCGCCCCACAGCACCGGTGCGGTGCCAAATGGCAAGGCCGCGCCCGCCATATCCACCCGCTTGCCGTTGCTCTCCATCTCCAGCTGCTGCAAGTAGGCGGGCAGGCGGCGCAAAGCGCTGTGGTAGGGCGCAATGCAGCGGCTGGTAAAGCCATAAAAATTGCGGTACCAGATATCGAGCAAAGCCAAGCGCACGGGCAGGTTGTGCTCCAACTCCGCATGGCGGAAATGTTGGTCCATCGCGTGGGCGCCGGCCAAAAATTCCTTGAAGCCCGCGGCTCCTATTGCAACGGCAATCGGCAAGCCGATGGCCGACCACAGCGAGTAGCGCCCGCCCACCCAGTCCCAAAAGCCAAAGGTGGTCGTGATGCCAAACGCCTGGGCTGCGGCCACGTTGGTGGTAAGTGCCGCAAAGTGG
>JBIIZY010000101.1:0-10328 GCA_044346035.1 Rhodoferax sp.
TGGGGTCGCGCTTGAGAACCGCTTCAATTTCGCTGGTGCTGGCCTGTTGGCGCACCAGGTTGATGAGCGTCAGGATGTTGGCCTGTGCTGGCCGGATGGTCTGGCCCGACACCAGCACCGGTTTGGCAAACCAGTAGCCTTGAAACAGGCCGACACCCAGCGCGGCGGCCATCTCGAAGTGCGCGTGCGCCTCCACTTTTTCGGCCACCAGCTTGGCGTCGCAGTGGCTGCGGGCGAACTTGACCAAACGCCCCAGCACGGACGGTGCCAGCACCGACAGGTCGAGCTTGATGAACGAGGCCAGCGGCAGCCAGCGTTCGTAGTCTTTGGTGAGCACGGTGTAATCAAACGCCATGCGAAAGCCGCGGCGGTGGATGGCTTCGAGCGAGGGCAGTCGGTTGGCAATCTGGTCGGCTTGCGCGCGCGGCAGGGGCGGAACCTCCAGCACCAGCCGCTGCGGTGCAACCAAATCCAGGTGGCCGCCCGCCAGGGTGTCGTGGGTGCAGTTCACAAACAGGGTTTTGCTGGCCGCCAAGGAGTCGTTTTCCGCCAGGGAGAGGACGTTGAAAAGCAGCTGGGCATCGCTGGATGCGGTGTGCGGCTGGGTTGACAAGGAGCGGTCAAACAGCTCATAGCCAAACACCGACCGGCTGGCGTCTACGATGGCCTGGCGTGCGATCGCGCGGCCCGGTTCGCCTACTTTGGCGGGCGTCTCGGTGGGTGCCAGAGTGTCAAGCATGGAGCAATTCAGAGTCGAAATTGATTCTAAGCCCGATGCGAACAAGCCCCCAGAGTCCACGCCCTATTTCGTCCGCGACGCGAGCCCAGCGGTGTGGCCACCGGCTGCCAAATCGTGTGGCGTGCCTCCCTACAATGCCCGAACACAACTGCGGAAAACTGTATGGCGATTTACGAACTTGACGGCGTGGCACCACGGGTGGCCGCTACCGCCTGGGTGGCTGAGAGCGCGCACGTGATTGGTAATGTAGAGCTTGACGCTGACGCCAGCGTCTGGTTTGGAGCGACCCTGCGCGGAGACACCGAGCTGATTGCGATAGGAAGCGGCAGCAACATCCAAGACGGCAGCGTGTTGCATGCCGACCATGGCATGCCTTTGCGGTTGGGCAAGCAGGTGACGGTGGGCCACCAAGTCATGCTGCACGGCTGCACGGTGGGCGACGGCTCGCTGATTGGCATTGGCGCTGTGGTGCTCAATGGCGCCAAGATTGGCAAGGGCAGCATTGTGGGCGCTGGCGCCTTGGTGACCGAGGGCAAGGAGTTTCCCGATGGCGCCATGCTGCTGGGCAGCCCTGCCAAGGTGGTGCGCATGCTTAGCCCGGAGCAGCAGGCCGATTTGCTGCGCAGCGCCGACCACTATGTGCGCAACGCCCAGCGGTTTCGCGCCGGTTTGCGCAAGGTCGGTGGCTAGCATGTCCGAGTTGCACAAGTTTTTGTTTGAAGGCCTGCCGGTGCGTGGTGTTCTGGTGCGCCTGACCGACGCCTGGACGCCGGTGCTTGAGCGCCGTGCCTCAAACTCCAGCACCGGCCCTTACCCCGCCGCAGTGGCCAATATGCTGGGGCAGATGGCTGCCGCGGCTACTTTAATGCAGGCCAACATCAAGTTCGACGGCGCGCTGGTGCTGCAAATCTTTGGGGACGGCCCGGTCAAGGTGGCGGTGGCCGAGGTGCAATCTGACCTGTCGCTGCGTGCCACCGCCTCCTTGGCTGGGGACGTGCGCCAAGACGCGAGCCTGTCCGAGATGGTCAATGCCTCCAACCTGGGCCGCTGCGCGATCACGCTGGACCCGAAAACCAAGTTTCCCGGCCAGCAACCCTACCAGGGTGTGGTGCCGCTGTTTGACGACCGGGGCCAGCCGCTTAACCAGATCAGCGCGGTGCTGGAGCACTACATGCTGCAAAGCGAGCAGCTCGATACCAAGCTGGTGCTGGCAGCCAACGAAACGGTCGCGGCAGGTTTGCTTATTCAGCGCCTGCCCGTGGAAGGGGAGGGCAACCTCGCCGGCAGCATGGTGTCGCAGCGCAACGAAGACGAGATCGGACGTAACGAACACTACAACCGCATCGCCTTGCTAGCCTCCACGCTGCAGCCTGATGAGCTGCTGGGGCTGGATGCGCAGACCTTGCTGCGCCGGCTGTTTTGGGAGGAGCCGATTCGCCAGTTTGAGCCCTTGCTGGGAGCGACTGCGCCGCGTTTTGCCTGTACCTGCAGCCGTGAGCGTGTGGCGCGCATGATTGTCGGTTTGGGCCAGGAGGAGGTGCAAGGCATCTTGGCGGAGCGCGCCGATGTTGAGGTGGCCTGCGAGTTTTGTGGTTTGCAGTACCGCTTTGATCCGGTCGATGCGGCCGCACTGTTTCTCGGGCCGGTGGGCCACAGCAGCGGCGGTACGCATTAAGGTGGTTGCTGGAGTTGGCCGGGGCTTAGCTCGTCACCAATGTACGGAACAGGCGGTGCTCGCAATCCGTATCAGAACAACGCTCGCAGTGCCAAACCCACGGCTGGCGGGCTTGGTCAGGCGCATTCGCATTGGCCGCTCTCGCCGTTTCATATCTTGTGTACAGCGTGTGCTCAATGGCGCCAAGCGCATTGCGGCACCGGTCGTCACCGCTTCCGTACACCGTGGAGAAGGCAATGCGCTCTTGCAACATCACCGCGCGCAGGCGTTGGTCCACGCGCATGCGCTGTGCTGGGCCGTCGCGCTGAAACCCGTCGGCCACCCAGGGCAAGTCCAGGCCGGTGAGCAAGGTGAGCGCGAAATGGCGGTGTTGTGCGATGGCGTAGCCGTACAGGGAGTCATCACCAAACAGAAGCTCGCTGTACACCGCCGTCACCAGGGGCGCGGTGTCTGACAGTACAAGGTCCGCTGTGGAGTGGGCCAGCACACGCTCCATTTGCGTCTGGGCAATGCCACGCTGCTCGTGGATCTGTGGTGTACGGCCCTGCGCATCACACCACGCGCGCAGGTACTCGGTGACCCATGTTGCGCTGGGAATGCGGTCTTGCAACTGGCGGGCCAGTTGGCTAGCGAGTTGGGTTTTGCCGGTGCACTCGGCACCCACGATAGCGACCCGCAGGGGCGCCGGTGTGCCAGGGTCACTGCGCAATTTGCACCAAGATCTCGTCGTTTTTCACCATGCCGAGTTCCAGGCGGGCCTTTTCTTCCACGATTTCCAGGCCTTCGCGCAGGTCGCGGATTTCCGCCACCAAGCGCGCATTGGCAATGCCGGCCTGGGCGTTGCTTTGGCGCTTCTCCTCGACTTGGCTCTTTAGGCGGGACACCTCGGGCACGCTGCCACGGCCTAGCCACAGTTGCCCGTGCACGACCGCCAGCAGCGCGATCAGCAACCAGGTAACCAAGCGCTGAGCCATGGCGGCGCGGTGGGCTTAGCGCAGGTTGTAAAACGCTGCGCGCCCTGGGTAGACGGCAACGTCGCCCAGGTCTTCTTCAATGCGCAGCAGTTGGTTGTACTTGGCCATGCGGTCGGAGCGGCTCAGCGACCCGGTCTTGATTTGGCCTGCGTTGGTGCCCACGGCAATGTCAGAGATGGTCGAGTCTTCGGTCTCTCCGGAGCGGTGGCTGATCACGGCGGTGTAGCCCGCGCGCTTGGCCATCTCGATGGCGGCAAAGGTCTCGGTCAGCGTTCCGATCTGGTTGATCTTGATGAGGATCGAGTTGGCAATGCCCTTGTCGATGCCCTCTTTGAGAATTTTGGTGTTGGTGACAAACAAGTCATCGCCCACGATCTGGACCTTTTTTCCTAGGCGGTCGGTCAGCAGCTTCCAGCCGTCCCAGTCGCCTTCGGCCATGCCGTCTTCAATGCTGATGATGGGGTACTTGTCCACCCAGGCGGCCAACATGTCGGTCCAGGCTTGGGCATCCAGCACCAAGCCTTCGCCCTCCAGGTGGTACTTGCCGTCTTTGAAAAACTCGGAGGCGGCGCAATCCAGGCCGAGCGCGATTTGCTCACCCGCCACGAAGCCCGCTTTGTCGATGGCTTCCAAAATCATCTGAATGGCGGCTTCGTGGTTGGCCACGTTGGGGGCAAAGCCACCCTCGTCGCCCACGGCGGTGCTGATGCCCTTGTCGTGCAGAATTTTCTTGAGGGCGTGGAACACTTCGGCCCCATAGCGCAGTGCTTCGCGAAAGCTCGGTGCACCTACCGGGATGATCATCAGCTCTTGCAAATCGAGGTTGTTATTGGCGTGCTCGCCGCCGTTGATGACGTTCATCATGGGCACTGGCATTTGCACCGCCGACATGCCGCCAAAGTAGCGGTACAGCGGCAAGCCCGATTCTTCGGCCGCCGCACGGGCCACCGCCATGGACACCGCCAGCATGGCGTTGGCACCCAAGCGGGATTTGTTGTCGGTGCCGTCCAGATCGATCAGGGTTTTGTCCAGGAAGGCTTGTTCGGAGGCGTCCAGCCCGAGCACGGCCTCGGAGATTTCGGTGTTGATGTGCTCGACGGCGTTGAGAACGCCCTTGCCCAGGTAGCGGCTCTTGTCGCCGTCGCGCAGTTCGATGGCTTCACGCGAGCCGGTGGAGGCGCCGCTGGGCACTGCAGCGCGGCCCATGGTGCCTGACTCCAGCAACACATCGCACTCCACGGTGGGGTTGCCACGGGAGTCCAGAATTTCGCGGCCGACGATATCAACAATTGCGCTCATTGGGTTTCTTTCAGGTTCATTTTCAATACAGGGGCCAGTGCCTGCGTGCCCCAAGGCGGGATGTTATTCGATGCCCCAGCACGATTGACGCTGCGCAGGCCCACACACGCCGCCCTAGGCGACTTGCAGGGCTTGCAAAATGGGGAGCTGTTTTTGGGCAAACGTGTCGGCATAGGAACGCATCATTGCCAAGTTGTCTTCGGCAGATTCCAGCACCACCCCGTCTTTGCGCAGCCGGTGCCCCTGCGAGGCCAATATGGTCCACGCCGCTTGCGCCCATTGCGCGGGGTCTCCGCCCTTGGGCAGCGTGCTGCGCGCCAACAAGAACAGCTGCGAAAAGCGCCCAACCGTGATGCCACCGCCGGTCACGGGGCTGCTCAGGAAGGGTACATCGGCGTCACCACGCGCCTTGCGCAGCAGGTAAGCATTGAGCTTGTCGGTGCGGGTGCGCGACTGGCGCACCACCGCCTCGCTTTGCGCCAGGCCCAGGTGCCCAGAGCCCGCCAGCACCACCACCGCTTGGCGCAGCATGGCGAAATTCACGCCCTGCGCTTTGGTGGCTTTTTCCAGCTCGGCCAAAGTGCGGGGCACATGGTCGGCCAGTGCGTCGAGCACCGGCAGGTACACCTTTTCACTGAGCTTGGCCTCGCCGGTGGCGCCCTTGACCGTCAGATCAATCTTGTCCCGGGGCGAGAGCAGCACCACACGCAACTGCCGCAGCGCTTCCACCTGGGCCAGCGCGGACAGCCGGCGCGGGCCTTTGACCCAGTAGTCCTTGCGAAAGCGCTGGTTCACCATGAAGTCCCGCACGGTTTCGCGCAGTTCTGCGTCTGGCACTTTGTTGATCAGGTCTTGTTGTTCGCGCGTGAGGTTGATCGCATCGACTTGGTCGTGCAGGTTGGCCGAGCAAGCGAAGCTGAGCTTGGCCGGCGCCAGGCGTTTGGCTGCGTCAGAAAAGTACATCGGGTCCCAGTCGGCGTTGAAGTACTCGTGCGCTACGTAGTGCCGATTTTGCCCTTTGACCCGCGTTAGCTGGTCGCGCACCGAGGGGTGGACCCTGGCGTAGAGGGGCTTGGTGGCAAGCAGCGCATCGGTGAAATCGATGGCTGCGTCGATCCGGCTCACGATGCCTGCACCCTCTGCGCCCAAGCTGGCTGCGTGTTGCGTCATCAGGTGGCGCACCGGCGCAAAGGCCGACCAACCCGGCAGCGTGTTGTAGCTGATGTAGACCACACCACCCGTTTTGAGCTTGCGCCGAATGAAGTCCACCAGCGTGGCCCGGTTGGCGTCGCTAATCCAGCTCCAGATACCGTGCAGGCCGATGAAGTCAAAGTCGGGCAAATCGGCCCGGCTGCAAAAGTCGGCAAAGGCGTCATCGCGCAGGTGTGCGTTTGCGCCGCTGACCTGGGCCAACTCGCGGGCAAAGCTGGCGTGGCCGGGGTTGAAGTCGGTCCCATGCCACTCTGTGACCGACGCAGCGGCATGCAGATTGGTGCTCACACCCTGTCCAAAGCCGAGTTCGCAGGCGCAGCCCACGTCGGGAAAGGCCATGCCGGCGTTGAGAAACGCCAGTTTCAGGCGCAGGGGGTTGAGCTCTTGGTAGTAGCCGAAGGTGTAACCAATGTCGGCTACGTAGCCTGCAGTCCAGTCTGTCATTGCGGTCTCCGTGGTGCGGGCGCTTCACAACCAAACGCGTGGCGTGGGTGTGCGCGGTGGGGTTTGCAGGGGGCGCTTTGCGCCGAACCCTGTGGGGCAAAGGGCTTGCGCGTCACTGGAAATCCAATTCCGCAAAAGGGCGCTTCTTGGCCACCGCATCCAACTCGACCAGCGCTTCGAGCAGCGCTCGCATATGGCGCAAAGGCACCGCGTTGGGGCCGTCGCTCAAGGCTTTGGATGGGTCGGGGTGGGTTTCCATAAACAGGCCGGCCACGCCCACCGCGACCGCGGCACGCGCCAGCACCGGCACCATTTCGCGCTGGCCGCCGCTGCTGGTGCCCTGACCGCCAGGTAGCTGCACCGAGTGGGTGGCGTCAAACACCACCGGGGCGGCGGTGTCGCGCATGATGGCCAGCGAGCGCATGTCACTGACCAAGTTGTTGTAGCCAAAGCTTGCACCGCGTTCGCAGGCCATGAAGTTGTCTTCGGCCAGGCCCGCGGCGCGGGCAGCAGCACGGGCCTTGTCGATGACACTTTTCATGTCGGCCGGCGCCAGGAACTGCCCTTTTTTGATGTTGACCGGTTTGCCGCTTTGCGCCACTGCGCTGATGAAGTCGGTCTGGCGGCACAAGAACGCGGGGGTTTGCAGAACGTCTACCACAGAGGCGACCTGTTGGATGTGGTCCTCGGAGTGCACATCGGTCAGCACTGGGATGTGCAGCGTGCTTTTGACCTTGGCCAGTATCTCCAGGCCTTTGTCAATGCCCGGACCACGAAAGCTGCTGCCACTGGAGCGGTTGGCCTTGTCAAAGCTGCTCTTAAAAATGAACGGAATGCCCAGGGCACTGGTGATTTCCTTGAGCGTGCCCGCGGTGTCCATTTGCAACTGCTCAGACTCAATGACGCAGGGTCCGGCAATCAGAAAGATGCGGTGCGCAAGCCCCACATCGAATCCACACAGGCGCATATCAGGCCACCACTTTCAGTGTTTTTCCCAGGGCTTGGTGCTCCAGCGCGGCTTTGATGAACGCATTGAACAGCGGGTGGCCGTCCCACGGGGTGGACTTGAACTCAGGGTGAAACTGCACGCCGACAAACCAGGGGTGCACCGCTTGGGGCAGTTCGATGATTTCGGTGAGTTGCTCGCGCTGGGTCAGGGCGGAGATGACCAGACCGGCCTGGCGCAGGCGCTCTAGGTAGTTGACGTTGGCTTCGTAGCGATGCCGGTGGCGCTCGGTGACCAGGCTGCCGTAGATCTTGCTCGCCAAGGTGTTGCTTGCAACGTCGGAGCTTTGCGCGCCCAAGCGCATGGTGCCGCCGAGGTCGGAATTTTTGTCGCGGGTTTTGATGGTGCCGTCGGCGTCCTTCCACTCGGTTATCAGCGCGATGACCGGGTTGGGGCCGTCGGGGTCGAACTCGGTGCTGTTGGCGTCTGCCAGGCCGGCGACATTGCGTGCGAACTCAATGGTGGCCACTTGCATTCCCAGGCAAATGCCCAGGTACGGCACCTTGTTTTCACGGGCGAAGCGGGCCGCATTGATCTTGCCCTCGATCCCGCGTTTGCCAAACCCACCGGGCACCAGCACCGCATCAAACTTGGCCAGTTGGGAGACGTTGTCGGTATTGATGGTTTCCGAGTCGATGTACTCGATCTGCACCTTGACGTGGTTCTTCATGCCAGCGTGGCGCAGCGCTTCGTTGAGCGACTTGTAGCTGTCTGACAGGTCCACATACTTGCCCACCATGGCAATCGACACCTCGCCTTGGGGGTGCTCGGTCTCGTAGACCAGCGCGTCCCAGCGCTTGAGGTTGGCCGGGGGTGTGTTCAGGCGCAGCTTGTCGCAGATCAGGCCGTCGAGCCCTTGCTCGTGCAGCACCCGTGGCACTTTGTATATGGTGTCCACATCCCACATGGAAATCACGCCCCACTCGGGCACGTTGGAAAACAGGGAAATCTTGGCGCGCTCTTCGTCGGGGATAGGTCGGTCGGCGCGGCAAATGAGCGCGTCGGCTTGGATGCCGATTTCGCGCAACTGCTTGGCAGTGTGCTGCGTGGGCTTGGTCTTGAGCTCACCGGCGGCGGCAATCCAGGGCACATAGCTCAGGTGCACAAAGGCGCTGTTGTTGGGACCGAGCTTGAGGCTCATCTGGCGCACTGCTTCCAGAAAAGGCAGGGACTCGATATCGCCCACGGTGCCGCCGATTTCCACGATGGCGACATCCACTGCGTCGGGTTCTCCCACCCGGGCGCCGCGCTTGACAAACTCCTGGATCTCGTTGGTCACATGCGGGATGACCTGCACGGTCTTGCCGAGGTAGTCGCCACGGCGCTCCTTGTCGAGCACGCTTTGGTAGATCTGGCCGGTGGTGAAGTTGTTGGACTTGCGCATGCGCGTTTCGATGAAGCGCTCGTAGTGGCCCAAGTCAAGGTCGGTCTCTGCGCCATCGTCGGTGACAAACACCTCGCCGTGCTGCAGCGGCGACATGGTGCCGGGGTCCACGTTGAGGTAGGGATCGAGTTTGATTAGGGTGACTTTGAGGCCGCGCGATTCGAGGATCGCTGCGAGTGAGGCTGAGGCGATTCCCTTGCCCAGGGAAGACACCACACCGCCAGTGACGAAGACAAATTTGGTCATGTCAGGGCGAACCGTTCAGTTCGACGCAGTGGGAAAGCCGAATTATAGGTGGCGCGCACACGGGCTTTTGGTGGGGCCTCTGCTACATTGCGGCCTCGCCGCGCCATTGGTGGCCGCTGCAGCAGCAGGCGTTTTTTCTATGGACTTGAACGGCAAACACATTGTTTTGGGATTGACTGGCGGCATTGCCTGCTACAAGGCCGCGGAACTGTGCCGCGCCTTGGTCAAGGAGGGCGCGACCGTGCAGGTGGTGATGACCGAGGCCGCCGCCCAGTTCATTACCCCAGTCACCCTGCAAGCGCTCAGCGGGCGCACCGTGTACCACTCGCAGTGGGACGCGCGCGAGGCCAACAACATGGCCCATATCAACCTGGGTCGCGAGGCCGATGTGATCGTGATCGCACCGTGCAGCGCCGACTTCATGGCCAAGTTGGTACACGGCCGCGCCGACGACTTGCTCAGCCTGATGTGCTTGGCCCGGCCCGTTGCCGCCGTGCCCTTGCTGTTGGCCCCTGCCATGAACCGTGAGATGTGGGCGCACCCCGCCACCCAGCGCAACGTCGCGCAACTGCGTGCCGATGGCGCAACCGTCCTGGGTGTGGGCCACGGCGAACAGGCCTGCGGCGAAACCGGTGACGGTCGGATGCTTGAAGCCCACGAGTTGTTGCAAGATGTGGTCGCGTTCTTCCAGCCCAAGGTGCTTGTAGGACACCGCGTGCTGGTCACGGCTGGTCCAACCTACGAGGCAATGGACCCGGTGCGAGGCATTACCAACCGCAGCAGCGGCAAGATGGGCTTTGCCATCGCCCGCGCCGCCTTTGAGGCTGGGGCCGACGTGACCTTGGTGGCTGGTCCAGTGGGGCTTGCAACACCGCGCGGTGTGCGGCGCTTGGATGTGGTCAGTGCCGACGACATGTGGCGTGAAGTGCAGCGCCACTTGGAATGGGCCACTGTTTTTGTGGCCGCAGCGGCCGTGGCCGACTGGCGACCCGCAGCGCCAAGCGTCCAGAAGATCAAAAAGCAGGGCGAGGGCTCGGCACCGGCCTTGGAGTTTGTGGAAAACACAGACATCCTGGCCTCGGCGGCGAAAACGCCGCGCGCCACGCGGGGTGGCCTGTACTGCGTGGGTTTTGCTGCCGAAAGCCACGACCTGCTGGCCCATGCCACTGCCAAACGCCAGCGCAAAGGCGTGCCCTTGCTGGTGGGCAACATTGGCCCCGACACCTTCGGGCAGGACGACAACGCCCTGCTGTTGGTGGACGAATACGGCGCCACCGAGATCGCCCGCAACAGCAAGCGCGTGCTGGCACGCCAGCTGGTAGCAGAAATTGCACTACGTGCAGCACCAC
>JBIIZY010000102.1:0-10227 GCA_044346035.1 Rhodoferax sp.
ATTGGCCAGCGCTCCCAAGCCCCTTCGGGGCTGGGCTACCTGCTAGAAAACCGCTTGGCCGTGGCACGGCAGTTCCCGCAGGCATTCCAAGCCCTGCGGGTACAGCGGCTGGCGGCGATTTACCGGGCGCTGGTGGCCAGCCTCAAACGCGCCAGCCCAGCGGGCGACGCCTCCCACATTGCGCTGCTCACGCCCGGGCCTTACAACGAAACCTACTTTGAGCACGCCTACCTGGCCCGCTACCTCGGACTGAGCTTGGTGGAGGGCAGCGACCTGATCGTGCGCGACGAACACCTCTTTCTAAAGACGCTACAAGGGCTGGTGCCGGTGCATGGCCTGCTCAAGCGGGTGGACGACGCCTACCTCGACCCGCTGGAGCTGCGCGCAGACTCGACCCTGGGTGTGGCGGGTCTGTTGCAGGCTGTGCGCGCGGGCCACGTCATGCTGGCCAACGCGCCCGGTTCGGCGTTTTTGGAGAGCCCGGCCCTGCTGGGTTTTTTGCCGGCCCTGGCGCGCCATGTGCTCCAGCAAGACCTGTTGCTGCCTTCGCTGCCCACTTGGTGGTGCGGCGAGCACAGTGCCATGCAAGAGGTCTTGCCACGGCTGCACGAGCACACCATCAAGCCGACCTACCCCAGCTCGGAGATGTACGCCTCGTTTGAATCGGCCATGGGGCGTGGCCTGAACCCCCCGGAACTCGACGCCTGGGCCGGGCGGATTGCGCGCCAAGGGGAAGAGCACACGGTGCAGGCCTTCATGCCGCTGTCGCAAATTCCCACTTGGTCAGGCGGTAACGGGAAGATGCTGGCCAAGTCCGCCATGCTGCGCGTGTTTGCGCTGTCCGATGGTGTGGACGCACGCTCTGTGCCGCGCTGGAAGGTCCTGCCCGGTGGCCTGGTGCGGGTTGCTGCAACCAGCGTAGACATCGCGTCCATGCAGCGCGGCGGCAGCAGTGCCGATGCCTGGGTGCTGACCGACGGCGAAGTCGACACCAGCGCCCACATGGGTGCGCCGGGCACACCGGGTTTGCTGGTACAGCGCAAACGCCTGGTCACCAGCCGCGCTGCCGAAAACCTCTACTGGTTGGGGCGCTACACCGAGCGCACCGAAAACACCATTCGCCTGGCCCGGCTCACACTGGAATGCCTGGGCGGTGAAGACCAAACCGCGGTGCCACTGCAGCAGTGGCTGAGCCGGATGGCGGTGTTCAACACCCTGGTGCTACCCGGCGTGCCCTCGGCGGTGCAAGCGCGGCGGGTGTTTGAGCGGGCGCTGATCTCCAGCCTGGGCGCCACCGACGGCGCCACCAGCGTCGGCTTTAACCTGCGCGCACTCAAAATGGCCGCAGCGGCAGTGCGCGAGCGGCTCTCGCAAGAGCACTGGGGCGTCATCGTGCGCTGCGAGCAAGACTTCTTTGCCCGTTGTGGCGAGCACAGCGCACGCGGCGATTACGCTGCCGCCTCGGCATTGGCGGTGCTCAAGTCCGCCAGCGACCAGCTGGCGGCCATCACCGGCGCGCAAACCGACCGCATGACCCGCGACGACGGATGGCGCCTGCTCAGCATCGGGCGGCACATCGAGCGACTGGCCTTTTTGGCCAATGCACTTTCCAGCGGATTGGGCACCGATCTGCTGGAGTTGGATGGCGGCTTTGAGGCCATGCTCTCGCTGTTTGACAGCACCATCACTTTCAGAGCGCAGTACCAGCAAAGCCGTGACACCAGCGCCTTGGTCAGCCTGGTGGTGCTGGACCGCGACAACCCCCGCTCATTGGCCTGGGTTGCCTACACCTTGCGGGCCCGGTTGGCCAAGCTGTGCGACAGCGCAACAGCAGCGCAAAGCGCCATCGCGGTGCAGGTTCCCGACCCCGACACCTGGAGTTTCTCCAACCCCGCGCAAACGGGAGACGCCAGCACGGCGCTGGTCGAGCCGGTGTCCTTGCAACAACTCTTGGGCGCACTAACTGACGCGGCCTACCGCGTATCCGACGCCGTCAGCGCCACCTACTTCACCCACTCGGGGCAGACCAACCAGAGCGTGGGCACCTGATGCTGCTGCAAATCACCCACGACACGCAGTACCACTACCTGCCCGCAGTGGAGAACGCGCAGCACCTGGCCTACCTGCAGCCCAGCACGCACGCCACGCAGGCGCTGCTCGACCACACGCTGCACATCAACCCCCAGCCCACGCACCAGCGCAGCACCACCGATGTGTACGGCAATGCGCGCTGTTTTTTTTCGCTGCAAAACGCCCACGAAGTGCTCAGCGTGATCGCCCACAGCCTGGTGTCCACGCAGACCTCGAACATCGTGCACGCGCACCTGCCCTGGGAACAGGTGCGCGAGCGCTTTCGCTACCAGGCTGGTGCACCCTTTGATGGCGCATCCGAGTTTGTGTTTGCCTCGGCCTATGTGCCGCGCCACGGCGCATTTGCCGACTACGCCCGCCCCAGTTTTGCAGCTGGCGCCCCCTTGCTGCAAGCGGTGGCCGACCTCATGCAGCGCATCCACAAGGACTTCCGCTACGAGAGCCAAAGCACCCAGGTCAACACACCGGCCCTGGACGCGTTGGCGCAGCGCAAAGGCGTGTGCCAAGACTTCTCCCACATCATGATTGCCTGCCTGCGCACCCTGGGGCTGCCTGCGCGCTATGTCAGCGGCTACCTGCTGACCCAGCCGCCACCCGGACAAACCAAGCTCATTGGCAGCGACGCATCGCACGCCTGGGTTAGTGTCTATGTGCCAGACCTGATGAACGCCCAGGGCGAGCCCCAAACCCAGCGCTGGTGTGACTTCGACCCGACCAACAACCGCTGGGGCTGGCACGCGCCCGGCCCGGACTACGTCAGCGTGGCCACTGGCCGCGATTTTGGCGACGTCTCGCCCCTGCGCGGCGTGATCCATGGCGGTGCACGGCACCAACTGACCGTGGGTGTCACCGTGGCGGCGGTCGGTGACAATGCGGCCGCCGGAACCGAGCCCTTGGCCTCGCAGTCACAGTCACAAACACAGTCGCAGTCACAGTCACAGTCACAGTCACAGTCACAGTCACAAACACAGTCGCAGTCAACCGCCGCATTCCCGCAAGCCTTTCAATCGCAACCCTTTGGAGATTCCAATGAACGTCTATGACACGCTGGCCCAGCTCGGTATCACCCTGCCGCCCGTTGCCACACCGGCCGCCGCCTACGTGCCGTTTGTGCAAACCGGCAACCTGGTTTTCTTGAGCGGCCACATCGCCAAAAAGAACGGCCAAGTTTGGGTCGGCCAACTGGGCAACACCATGACCACCGACGAGGCCAAACTCGCCGCCCGCGCCGTGGCCATCGACCTGCTAGGCACTTTGCACGCGGCCACAGGCGACCTCAACCGGGTGCAACGCATCGTCAAGCTGATGTCCTTGGTCAACTCCACCAGCAGCTTCACCGAGCAGCACCTGGTCACCAACGGCGCCAGCGAGCTCATCAGCCAACTCTTTGGCGAGCGCGGTGCACACGCCCGCAGCGCGTTTGGCGTGGCGCAGATTCCGCTGGGTGCGTGTGTGGAGATTGAGATGATTGCGGAGCTGGCTTAACGGTTGTTTCCGCCTGCAACAGGCATTACAAAAACTCATGCGGGCGCTGCAAAAACATCACTCCGGGGCGACATTCCTTTGACCAGATAATCGTTTTCGATATCTAAACAGCCATTGGAGTGCCCCCCATGAGTGACGAAATTTCGGGTGAAGTTGGCGCACGCGCCGCCCAGCCCAGGCGGCGTGCGGGTCGCGGCAGCGGCACAGTGCGCCCTGCACTCTCCACCGCGCAGTACCGCTCGCTCCAGCACCGTTTTCCGCCCACCCCGGTGGTCTCCGAAGACGAGCTGGAGTCCATCCACAACGCATCGCTTCGGGTGCTCGAAGAGATGGGCATTGACGTGCTGCACGAAGGCGCGCGGGCCATCATGAAACAGGCGGGTGCCGACGTGAAAGACGGCTCCGAGCGGGTGCGCTTTGACCGCAACCTGATACTGGAAACCATCAAGACCTGCCCGTCCGAGTTCACGCTGCATGCGCGCAACCCCGAGCGCAACGTCCGCATCGGCGGCAACAGCCTGGCCTTTGCCCAGGTGGCCAGCCCCCCCAACTGCAGCGACATGCGAGGCGGTCGGCGCGCGGGTAACCAAAAGGACTTTCGCAACCTGGTCAAGCTGGCCCAGCGCTACGACATCATCCACTGCACCGGTGGCTACCCCGTGGAGCCGGTGGACATTCACGCTTCGGTGCGCCACCTGGAATGTTTGCGCGACCTGGCCACCCTGACCGACAAAGCCTTCCACGTGTACTCACTGGGCAAAGAGCGCAACCAAGACGGCATCGAAATTGCGCGCATCGCCCGCGGCATTTCGCACGAACAGCTTGAGCGCGAGCCCTCGCTGTTTTCCATCATCAACAGCAACTCGCCGCGCAAGCTCGACATCCCCATGATGCAAGGCATCATCGAGATGTCCTCGCGCAACCAGATCATCATGCTCACCCCCTTCACGCTGGCGGGGGCCATGGCGCCGGTCACCATCGCGGGCGCCGTGGTGCAGCAAAACGCGGAAGCCTTGGCCGGCATTGCCTTCACGCAGATGGTGCGCAAGGGCGCGCCCGTGGTGTACGGTGGCTTCACCAGCAACGTGGACATGAAGACCGGCGCCCCCGCCTTTGGCACGCCCGAGTACATGAAGGCAGTGCTCCTGGGCGGCCAGCTCTGCCGCAAGTACGGCCTGCCGTACCGCACCAGCAATGTGAATGCGGCCAACACGGTGGATGCGCAATCGGCCTACGAGTCGGTGTTCTCGCTGTGGGCGCTCACGCAAGGCGGTGGCAACTTCATCATGCACAGCGCGGGCTGGCTGGAGGGCGGCCTGACGGCCTCGTTTGAGAAGTTCATCCTCGACTGCGACCTGCTGCAAATGGTGGCCGAGTTCCTCACGCCGCTGGACACCAGCGAGCCCGCACTGGCGCTGGACGCCATTGGCTCGGTGGAGCCCGGCGGCCACTACTTTGGCACCGCGCATACCCTAGAGCGCTTCGAGACCGCGTTTTACTCGCCGCTGATTTCCGACTGGCGCAATTTCGAAACCTGGCAAGAGGCCGGTAGCCCCACCGCCTACCAAAAAGCCAACGCCATCTGGCAAAAGGAGTTGGCAGCCTACGAGCGTCCGGCCATGGACCCGGCGATCGCTGAGGAACTGGAGGCCTTTGTGGCCAAGCGCACCGAAGAAGGTGGCGCGCCCACAGATTTCTAAAATCAAACACAGCAGCAAAAGGAACGACAACGTGAAAACAACAGCGCGGGTGGTGGTAATTGGTGGCGGTGTGGTGGGGTGCTCGGTGCTCTACCACCTGACCAAAAAGGGTTGGAGCGATGTCATGCTGATCGAGCGCGACCAGCTCACCAGCGGCTCTACGTGGCATGCGGCCGGTGGTTTTCACACCCTCAACGGCGACCCCAATGTGGCCATGCTGCAAAGCTACACCGTGAGCCTGTACGAAGAGCTGGAGCGCATTTCCGGCCAGAGCTGCGGTTTGCACAAGTCGCCCGGCATCATGTTGGCCGATACGCCCGAGCGTATGGAGTTTTTGAAGATGACGGTGGCGCGTGGCCGCTACCTGGGCATGGAGACCGAAATTATTTCGGTCAAAGAAGCCAAGAACTACTTTCCGTTCATCGAAGAGAAGTACTTTTTGGGCGCCCTGCTCGACCCCAATGAGGGCCACCTCGACCCCAGCGGCACCACGTATGCGTATGCCAAAGCAGCGCGCATTGGTGGCGCCACCATCGAAGTGCAAACCAAGGTGGAGAGCCTGGAGCAAAAGCCCGACGGCACCTGGCGCGTCATCACCAACAAGGGCGTGGTTGAGTGCGAGCACGTGGTCAACGCCGGTGGCCTGTGGGCGCGCGAAGTGGGCCGCATGGTTGGCATCGAGTTGCCGGTTCTGGCCATGGAGCACATGTACCTGGTGACCGACGACATCCCCGAGGTGGTGGAGTTCAACAAGCGCATGGGCAAGGAGATTGGCCACGTCATCGACTTCGGCGCCGAAAGCTACCTGCGCCAAGAAGGCAAAGGCATGGTGCTGGGCGTGTACGAACAGGCCGGTGTGCCTTGGTCCACCAAAACCACGCCCTGGAGCTTTGGCCAAGAGTTGCTGCAGCCGGACCTGGACCGCATTGCGCCCTCGCTGGAAATTGCATTCAAACATTTCCCCACACTGGAACACGCAGGCATTAAGCGCGTGATCAACGGGCCGTTTACCTTCGCGCCCGACGGCAACCCGCTGGTCGGCCCGGTGCAAGGTCGCACCAACTTCTGGAGCGCCTGCGGCGTCATGGCGGGCTTTAGCCAAGGCGGTGGCGTGGGCTTGGCGCTGTCGAACTGGATGGTCGATGGCGACCCCGGCTTTGACATCTGGGGCATGGACGTGGCGCGCTACGGCGACTGGGCCACGCGCACCTACACCAACGCCAAAGTGCGCGAAAACTACTCGCGGCGCTTCCGCATCCGCTTCCCCAACGAGGAATTGCCCGCAGCACGCCCGCTGCAAACCACCCCGCTGTACGACACCTTTATTGCGCAAGGCGCGGTCATGGGCGACTCCTGGGGCATGGAAACCCCGCTGTGGTTTGCGCCACCCGGCTCGGAGGCCAAGGACATCGTGTCCTTCCACCGCTCCAACGACTTCGAGCCCATCAAGGCCGAGTGCAAAGCGGTGCGCGAGGCCGTGGGCGTGACCGAGATTGCCAACTTCGCCAAGTACGAAATCACCGGCACCGGCGCCGAGGCTTTCCTGCAGGGCCTGATGACCAACACCCTGCCCAAAACGGGCCGCTTGCAGTTGTGCCCCATGCTAAACCACCAGGGCAAGATCATTGGCGACTTCACGATCGCCAAGGCCGCCGAGAACCGCTTTCTGATGTGGGGCTCGTCCCAAGCGCAGGTCTACCACATGCGTTGGTTTGAGCAGTACCTGCCCAAGGACGGTTCGGTCAAGATCGCGCCCTTTGGCATGAAGCTGATTGGCCTGTCCATTGCCGGCCCCAAGTCGCGCGAACTGCTGCAACGCTTGACGGACGACGACGTGTCCAATGAAGCCTTTAAGTTCATGGACTACCGCGAGATGGAAGTCGCCACCGTCAAGGCGATGGTCAACCGCGTGACCTACACCGGCGACCTGGGCTACGAAATCTGGGTGGCGCCGGAATACCAGCGCCGCCTGTTCGAGAGCATTCATGCGGCAGGCAAAGACCTGGGGCTCAAAAACTTCGGCATGCGCGCCCTCTTGTGCCTGCGTTTGGAGAAAAACTTCGGCACCTGGTTCCGCGAATTCCGCCCGATTTACGGGCCGTTTGAGGCCGGCCTGGACCGCTTCGTCAAGCTCGACAAGCACGAGTTCATCGGCAAAGCCGCTGCCATCAAAGAAAAGGCCGATGGCCCCAAGAAGACGCGCATCTTCATGGTGGTAGACGCCACCGACTGCGACGTGATGGGCGACGAGCCCATCTGGGTGGACGGAAAGGTGGTCGGCTGGGTCACTTCCGGCGGCTATGGCCACTACGTGGACCAGTCGCTGGCGCAGGGCTACATCCCGACCGAGCTGGTCAAGCCCGGCATGCAGCTGGAGATTGAAATCCTGGGCGAGCGCCGCGCCGCGCGCTTGCAAATGGACCCGCCTTTCGACCCCGAAGCCAAGCGCATGCGGATGTAGGCCATGGTGGAACGCTCGGGTGAACGCTACTCCATCTGGTCGCTGCTCAAGCATGCAATGGGCGGCCACAAGGGCTGGGAGCGCGCCTGGCGCGACCCCGAGCCCAAGAAGAACTACGACGTCATCATCGTAGGCGCCGGTGGCCACGGGCTGGCCACCGCCTACTACCTGGCCAAGAACCACGGCATCAAAAACATTGCCATTCTCGAAAAAGGCCATGTCGGCTCGGGCAACGTGGGTCGCAACACCACCATCGTGCGCTCCAACTACATGATGCAGGAGAACACGCCCTTCTACGAGCACAGCATGGAGCTGTGGCGCGGCATGTCGGAGGACCTGAACTACAACGTTATGTTCTCGCCGCGCGGCTATTTGTTTGCCGCCTGCTCGCAGGCCTCGCTCGACGGCCTGGTGCGCCGCGCCAACACCATGCGCTTGAACTGCATCCGCTCGGAAATCCTCACCCGCGAGGAGATGCAAAAAGAAGCTCCGTACCTGGACTACTCCGACCAGGCGCGCTTCCCCATCTACGGCGGCATGCTGCAACCCGACGCAGGCACCGCCCGACACGATGCGGTCGCCTGGGGCTACGCCCGCGCCGCCGACCAAATGGGCGTGGACATCATCCAAAACTGCGAGGTGCTGGACTACCTGTGGTCCGGCGAACGCATCGTGGGTGTGAAGACCACGCGCGGCGATATCGGCGCGGGCAAGGTCGGTATTGCGGTGGCCGGCCACACCTCGGTGCTGGCCCAAAAAGCCGGGCTACAACTGCCCATCGAAAGCCATGTACTCCAAGCCTTTGTGAGCGAATCCATCAAGCCCGTGGTCAACCACGTGGTGGTGTGGAGCGCCACCTACTTTTACGTCTCGCAGTCGGACAAAGGCGGGCTGGTGTTTGGCGGCCACATCGACCGCTACAACTCCTACGCCCAGCGCGGCAACCTGGCCAACTGGGGCGAAACCATGCAAGGCCTGGTCAGCCTGGTGCCGTTTGCAGCGCGCTTGCGCCTGCTGCGCAGCTGGGGCGGTGTGATGGACATGACGCCCGACGGCAGCCCCATCATCACCACCACACCGGTGCCTGGGCTCTACCTGAACGGCGGTTGGTGCTACGGCGGCTTCAAAGCCACCCCAGCCTCAGGCTGGTGCTTTGCCCACACGATTGCCAACGACGCACCCCACGCCTACAACGCTGGGTTCACGATGGACCGGTTTGAGAAAGGGCGGTATATCGATGAGGCGGGGTATGGGCCATATAACCATTTGCAGTGACCCGGTGGGGGTTTCCCCCCTACCCCCCCGCCCCTTCACCCCCGGCGGGGTGAAGGGGAGCCTGAACAGCCGATTTGGTGGTGGCGCGCCGGTTACGGGTTTCGGCTCGGGGGGTTGCGGTGCGGATTTGGGTGCGCGCATTGGGCGGCGCTGCGGTCGTAGTGATGGGCTGACGCACCTGCTAACCACGTCACCCCCCACGCCATTGGAGCGTGCTGAGCAGCGCAGGATTGGGCGGATCAGGGCGGGCGCATGTTTGAGGCGTCAGCCGAGTTTGCGCCAGACCCTGCCCAAGCCGAGCAGCGCAAGGAACCCCGCAGGGGCACGCTCCACGGCTCGCCTTTTCTTTGGCTACTTTCTTTTGGCGAAGCAAAAGAAAGTAGCTCGGCCCCCGGGCCGAAACCCGGGAAGCCCCAGCCAGCCCCCAACAACCAAAGCCAAACCACCCCACCGCCCACGGCGCCAAGCAACACGCTAAAAGGTACAGCCAGATGCTAAGAATCCACTGCCCCCACTGCGGCATCCGCGACCACGAGGAGTTCTCCTACTTCGGCGACGCCACCAAAGCCTATCCCGGCCTCGAAGCAGAAAACCACACCGGCTGGGTCGATGCCGTCTACACCCGCAACAACCCCAAAGGCATCCACCAAGAGTTCTGGCAGCACACCCTGGCCTGCCGCCGCTGGTTGGTGGTGCGGCGCAACACCGTGACCCACGACATCCTGGAGGTGCTGCCCGCCCGCCAACGCACCATCGGCGCAACCCAAGGCGCCAGCTGCAACCGGCCGGTTCTCGCAGAGGGCAACACCCGCCATTCCGCAGGCCACGGAGCATCTGCATGAACGGCGCGCCGTTCGTCGCGCAAACGGGCGCGTTTCGCATTCCCAAAGGCGGCCGCATCGACCGCACGCAGCCGGTGCAATTCAGCTTTGACGGTCGTGCGCTTACCGGCTTGCAGGGCGATACCGTAGCTGCCACCTTGTTGGCACACGGCAAGCACCTGGTGGCGCGCTCCTTCAAGTACCACCGCCCGCGTGGCATCGTCGCAGCGGGTGTGGAAGAACCCAACGCGCTGCTCACCGTTGGCGAGGCCGCACACACCGAGCCCAACATCGCAGCCACCGTGCTGGAGGCGCACACCGGCTTGGTCGTGCGCACGCAAAACGCCTGGCCCTCGGTGCACTTCGACCTGATGGCCGTCAACAACCTGCTCTC
>JBIIZY010000103.1:0-10176 GCA_044346035.1 Rhodoferax sp.
AGGTCGCCTTTGGTGGTGATGGCTTTGGCCGTGGCCACCACCCGGTGGCCGTGGGCCTCGATGATGGCGGCGTCGGTGTAGGTGCCTCCGGTGTCCACGCCCACCAGGTAGCTGGGCGCGGCGTCGTGCGCTGCTGTCACGCTGGGTTGGAGGCCGTGCCGCCTGCCGGGGCTGTGCCTGTGCCGGGGGGCGCTTCACTGGCAGCTACTGCGCCTGCGCCCGCACCCGAGGCCGAGCCACCCCGGCGCCCGCTGCCGCGCTTGAGGTTGGCACCCGCTGCTGCGCCACCGGCGCGGCTGAGTTCGCCGCCCCATTGCGCGCGTGCGCCAGCAGACACCTCGCCCAGCGCCGAGACGACCTGGTCCAGTGTGGCGCCGGGGCCTTTGGTGTGGGCGTCCAGCGCCTCTTTCATGGCGCGCAGGTGCTTGGCCGAGGTGCCGCAGCAGCCGCCGATGATGCGCGCGCCCGCGTCCAGCGCCATCTTGGCGTACACGCTCATCAACTCCGGCGTGCCGTTGTAGACGATGCTGCCGTCCACGTACTGCGGAATGCCGCAGTTGCCCTTGGCCACCAGCACCACCTCGGGCGCCATGGCCTGGGCCAGGTTGTGGATGCAGGCCACCATCTCGGAGGCGCCGGTGCCGCAGTTGCTGCCGCAGGCCGCCAAGCGGGGCGAAAGCGTTTGTTCGATGCCCGCAAAGTCGCTGGGCGAGATGCCCATCATCGAGCGGCCGTTGGTGTCAAAACTCAGGGTGCACACAATGGGCAGATTCGCCACTGCTGCACCGGCCACGGCCGCCTCGACCTCCTCGCGCGAGGACATGGTCTCGATCCACAGCACATCGGCGCCGCCCGCGGCCAGCGCCAGCGCCTGTTCAGCAAAAGCCGCTTTGGCTTCGTCGTGGGTGAGCGGGCCCACCGGCTCCATGATTTCGCCCGTCGGCCCCATGCTGCCGGCCACCACCACGGTGCGGCCGCTGGCATCGGCCACGCTGCGGGCGATGCGTGCGGCGGCGGTGTTGAGCTCGGCCATCCGGCTTTGCGCGTGGTGCAGTTTGAGGCGGTAGGTGGTGCCGCCAAAGCTGTTGGTGAGGATGATGTCGGCACCTGCGTCCACAAAGCTTTGGTGCAGTGCGGTGATGCGGTCTGGGTGCTCGGTGTTCCACAGCTCGGGTGCGTCGCCCGACATCAGCCCCATGTCAAACAGGTTGCTGCCGGTGGCACCGTCGGCCAGCAGCCAGGGGCGTTCGGACAACAGGCGGGTGAATCGGTTGGTGGTTGGGCTGGCAGTCATAAGCATTCCAGGCGCACAAAGCGCCGACGTGGGGACAGGAACAAGGGTTGGGGCTGGTCTCGGGTGCGCAGCCGCAACCGGGTTCGCGATTTTGCCCTAGGCCACGGGGCAGCAGCCCCGTGCGGTCAATCGACCTGCGCGCCGGTGGCCTGCACCACCACCTGGTACTTGGCGCGCTCTCTTTGCATCAAGGCCGCGAAGTCTTCGGGGCTGCTGGGGATGGGCTCGGCCAGCAGCGTGCCAAAGCGGGCCTTGGTCTCGGGCGCGTTGAGCGCTTCCACAAACGCGGCGTTCAGGCGCGCAATCACGTCTTTGGGTGTGCCCGCAGGTGCCACCAGGCCCCACCAGGTGTCGATGGAAAAGCCTCTGAGGGTGTCAGCCATGGGTGGCACATCGGGCAGGGCGGGGGAGCGCGCCAGAGTAGTCACTGCAATCGCCTTGAGCTTGCCGGATCGGATGTTGGGAGCGGCGGTGGCCAGGTTGTCCAAGTTGAAATCCACCTGCCCGCCCAGCAGCGCCAGCTGGGCGGGGTTGCCGCCGTTGTAGGGAATGTGTACGGCAAACACGCCGGCCTCTTTTTTGAACATCTCGCCTGCCAGGTGCCCCGCGCTGCCATTGCCGCCGCTGCCGTAGTTGAGCTTGCCCGGGTTGGCGCGGGCGTAGGCGATCAGGTCGGCCAAGTTGTTGATGCGCAGGCGCTGCGCGGTCTCGGCGTTCATCACCAGTACGTTGGGCACCCGCACCATTTGTGTGATGGGCGCGAAGTCGGTGGCGGCGTTGTAGGGCATCTTCTTGAAGAGCCAAGGGTTGACCGCGTGCGTGGCGGTGGCGGCAATGCCTATGGTGCTGCCGTCTGGCGCGGCCTTGGCCACCAGGTCGGCGCCGATGTTGCCGCCCGCACCGGGCTTGTTGTCGATGATGACGGTACCCAGGCTGTCTTTGACGCGCTCGGCCAATGCCCGCGCCGTGACATCAATCGGGCCGCCCGCAGCGTAGGGGACGATCAGGCGGATGGGCTTGGTTTGGGCTTGCGCTTGCAGGCCCGCAACGGTGAGGGCCAAGGCGATGAAGGTGGAGATGCGGTGGTTCATGGTGGTACCCGGGCGTAGTGAAGTGCGCCGACTGTACGCAAACCCCCAGGTAGCCGGTATCCGGATAGACCATGAAACCGGGTGATATGGGCGTTGCTTGCGCCGTCTTACGTGTAATCGAATTTATGCATCGAATGTAAATCAAAGGGCGAGTCACGCTTTGACTGGTTTCGGCCTCAAAAGACGCCCGGCAAGTCAGTTGGGGAGTAGTGGGGCAAATGGGTCAATCGTCGTGGCATTACTGATGATGCCAAGGTCTTTCATTCCCTCAGGTCGACGGCCATCACGTACATGTACAACAGCGATGCACCAAACCCTGCCGCCGTCCGAGATCGCGTCGGGCACTCCGGTGGAACAGAAGGCGCGCATGGTGGTTACATCCGCGGAGCTGCGTTGATGCGCGTGGAGGCAACGATTGAATCACTGCTGTATCCAACGGTACAGCTCGACACTATCAGGTGTAATGATCCGACCTTTGCAGCGTTTTTGGTGAAGAAAAAACCAAGCAAACAAGCCCGAAATTCGCTCTGCAACAGGTACGACAGAAGCAATGGGCCACTGTACTGGTTAGAGCGGGCCCTGAGCATCGAGCAACGAAAAGCGCGTGGGACGAAAAGCTGATTTCCTTCACGCGGCGATCTTCTCAAGGGATTCCAGTGGGGCCTGAATGCGCTTGCTGAAAAACATTACCTCCGAGCCTGTGTAGCGTCGCTGGGCCGTGTAGTTGAGTCCATAGGCGTAGGGCAAGGCATACGCGTACATCGCCTTGATCTCATCGGCGTTGTCGTATGAAACGACCCACGGACGCCTGAATCGCTCGCTGCCAAGCAGTTTCGCGATTTGCGCATGGTCATCATATTTGTAAAAGTTTCGGTAAAGGCCGGCACCTTTGACGTAGTAGGGCGGGTCCAGGTAAACGAGTGACTTGGCTGGCAAGAACTGATGGCACCTCAACAGCAATTCATGAGCATCTTCCTCGTAAACGTGGATGCCAGGAGAATGCTGGCCGATGCGTTCCAGGCGGGTACACAGCTCTTGGCGCATAAAACGGGCATCAATTTTGTAATTGCCCGCTTGACCTTTGCCACCGATGACGCCGCCTTTGAGAATGCCGGAGCGGTTGGTCCGGTTCATGAACAGCGTCGCGAAACCGCGGTGGAGATCTGTTGCATCAATATGACCCAACATGACACCACGCCAGTGATGCCACGCATCCATCGTAATTGGCTCGGTTGAGGCCATGGCAATCAGGTGATCCGTTTCCTTGGTGGCGACTCGCCAGAAAACGGCAATCGCAGGATCCGCGTCGTTGATGTGGACATGTTCCACAACTCCGTCGACAAGCAGCGACAAGGCAACACCAGCTCCACCCGCATACGGCTCCAAATAATGGCCGCCTGTGAGGTTGTTTGACGCGATCACTTCAGCAATCAAAGGTGCGAAGCGAGCTTTGCCGCCAGGGTATCGCAGAGGGGTATAAAGCTTGTTGGAGTACATGACTAAAAGGGGTGCCGACGTAGCTTACATCAAGCCTTTTTCTTCACGCGCGCGGCTGTGCTCGCTACAGCGCTTTCGAAGGCAGTCTCAAAGGCCTCGGCCTCGGCTTTGTAGACCTTTGCCCATTGCTCAATCACGCCCCAGCTTTTCAATTTGGGCCAATGTTTGATCCACCACGCCTTGGCTTTGGTCCGTTCGGTGCTGTCCCCATCCCCATCCTGAAAGAAATTGACCTGTACTTTGTTGCTTGTCGGGTTGGTCGTGTTGAGGTCGATAAGGGCCTGACGCTTTGGGCCTTCCTTCTCCTTCGAAATATCGCGAAGGAATTGCTTAATCATGTTTTCAGGCGAACGCGCGACCCCAGTTATTCCAGGTACGTTGGGCAGCTTGATGGTGTTGCCGCGTTTCGCTGCAGCTTTGGGCACTGATGTGTCAGCGTCGACGATCAAGACTCTGTCCAAGAAAAGCGGATCCTTGCTGGGCAGACCAACCAAATGAGATCCCGAAATCCCAAGCGGAATCCAATTGATGTTGACGCCGTACTTTCTTCCAAGAGCGGCTTTCTTCGAGGAGGGAATCAAGCTTGCACAGAACTCGGCGGCCTCGTTGTCTTCAAAGTAGACGGCCAGTTTGGGCTTTCTTTTTTTGACTGGCTTGTCATCGTCGGGCAACATGGCCATATCAGCCAGCATGGCACCAAGCGATTGGTCCGGTGCCAATCGGGGGTTTTGAGTATCCAGGAGATAAATGACCCGATCGGGCGCTCGGGCATTGCCTCCGCCGTCGGGGTGCACAGCTTCGATCAGTCTCGGGGAGTGCGTGGTCGCAATGATTTGCAGGCTGAGCTTATTGGCATGTGTTTTCAAAGCCTTCACGAGCCGCTCGATGGCATGAGGATGGAATCCAACATCCAACTCATCGATGACCAGCAACCCGCCAGGATAGTTATCGCCCATGTCCCGCTTCAACTGATTGAACGATGCCAAGGAGGTCGCAATGCTTCCAAGACTGTCTTGGCCCATCGACACGGCAAATGCGTCGTGCAACTGATAGCCCGGTTGCGCCGTCTTCTTATTCGATCCTTTTATGGTCTGGTGCGTGACATTGGTATTCAACTCCGTACCCCAGATGACGGAGCTCACGAAGTCCACCATCAGAGCGCTGTCATCGGCGTGCATGGCCAGTCTGGTGCTCTGGACATCCTTCTCATCGGCCTCGCCAGCGGAGGCGAGCCGCTTCATTCCAAGGTAGATGGTCGGAAGCGGCACTTTTGCATCCTGACCGACAGTGTCGCCTTCAACCTTCTCGATGGTCCGGGGCACAACTCGCGCGCGCTTCCAAATGCTTCGCTGAGTCATGGCACACCGCTTTTTGACTTCGATATCGTCGACGGCGGCAACTACTACCGGGGCAGAGGCAGTGTCCTTCTGGGCTTCGGCAACTTCTTCCAGGGCTAGGTAAACAATGCGTTCAATGTTTGCGGAAAAGGCTTCACCAAAGTAGCTTTTGGGTCCGCCTGTCTCCGTAAGACCGAAGGTGTTGGCGACGAGGCCCAAGATGGTTGACTTGCCAATCCCGTTATGTCCGGCGATCACCGTTAGGCGATCGGCGAAGTCGATCTTGAAATTGCCAAGTTTGCGAAAAGGCGGCTTACCGAACGTCAGTGATTTGACTTTAACTGCCATTGAATCTCCCCACTTTCTTGATCTTGTAATGATGAGACCGTCCTGCGCCTTGCGCTGCGATGATCTTAGCGAATGTCAAAAAGGTTTCCACACTCGTCGCCAATTGACAAGCGCTCTTGGGACTGCGGTCCAAAGTGCGCGATTTGCGAGGCTGTTGAATCCAACGGATCTCTTTGGTCAAGGTCGAGGCCCAGGCCAAATCTTCAAAGCCGCATCGGCCAGCAGCTCACCACGTTCGCCAATGGCTGTCTCGTCCCAGTTCTCGAGGGAAATCAGCGGAACGTTCAGACGCAAAGTGGTGTGAGCGATCAAAAGATCGCGCTTCTTGGTGAAGGCAAAGTTCTGCGCCTCCCGATTCACGCTCAAGTTGAGCAAGGACAGGTTTCCAAGGGTTGAAATGGCGGCCTGGCGGTCGTTGATTTGTTTCTGTCTTTCGCCCAACACCGCGCCGCTTCTTGCTAGCAATTCAACTGCAGCACTTTCCGCACCGGATACAGATGTTCCGTCGCTCAACTGCCAGTAAGTCATCCACGAGCGGGGCATGAGGTGGTCAACATCCAAATTGGTGAGGTCGGGCAGTTTAGGTTCTTCTGTTTTCACCGTCGTGCGGAGAAAGGCCTCCAGTTCGGTGAGAATGGCGCGAATTTTTTGCGTGTCGACCCGCCCGTAGTACAGCGGCGCGGTGAGGCATGCGCTACGAAATTCCGCGTCCTCTGGCCAACGTGATGCTTCGCCCGTTCCTGCAGTGAGCAGGCTGCGCAACGCTGAGGGATTGATTCCTGCCCCGTGCAACTGCCGGAGTGTTGTGATGAACACGTTGTTGTAATTCTTGGATGTGAGTCCGCAAACCGCGCGCCTCACCAGGAATGAAACCAGGTCCCCGAACATCTCCTTCTTTTCTGAATCGGTAGCACCTGATGTGGAAATCATCAGAGCGAGGGGGTGCAGGGTGGTGATGTCATACGGCGCGATCCGCTTGCCGAATCGTGCAATTGGCAATTCTCCTACGCCTGTAACTAGCTCCTTGTAATGCGCTGCGTACTTTGAAAGAGTGACGAGTTGATCTTTTGCTGAGGTGGTTCCACCGCCTTCAGTGGCAAACCGGCGGTACTCAAAATACAACCGTGACAGATCGATTTCCTCATGCAACTCGGCCTGCAATGAGGCTTGAATCAACCACTCCAGCCGCGGCTTCTTCATTCGCCCGCGCCGTTGATGTTCCGCCCAGTAAGTCGTCTCGAAAGGTGCCCACAGCGTGTCGTACAAGTTCTGGGAGTCAGCGCCATCGCGATCCGCTCGCATGAACAGGTAGTTTCTGATCAGGTCGGTTGCGTGAAGCTGGGCTCCTCTGCCATTGAGCGTTTCAAAGATGACCTGCGCATCGTCCTCTGGGTCCAGCATGATCGAGACAATCTTGAGGTCCCGCAGGATGGCCATGATCAATGATTCAACACGTTCGACTTTCTTCTCTGGCACCTCGACAATCCAGCTTTCGAAGCGACCAGTAAAGAACCAAAGCGCCTCCAGCGCTGGGGGATGCTCTGCACCAACCTTCTTCAAGGTGCCCATCTGGGTGAAGTTTGTAGGGAACCGATCACGGAGTTCTTCAAGGCTCTGGGCCTCGAGTGCCAAAGTGAAGTTCTTTTGGTCCCGGAAAGTTGGCCAGACTTTGAACACTTCAACGGCTGGGTCTCTCATGGTGTCTGGGTTGCCGTTGCGAGCACATGCTGTGACGACGCTCATCAGACTTTCAAGGCCTGCGCGGCGCAGAGTTAGGAGCACAGAACCCAAAACAAATTGCAACGTTGTAAGGCGTTGCTGCCCATCAATGATGTGCAAAAAATCAACGCCAGTCAGGCCCTCACGCGGTTGAGGGTCAAGCACGACCGCGCCCAAAAAGTGCGGGGTCACCTTGCCCTTGTTGAATCGAACTTCAGCCTTGTCCCGAATGTCATCCCACAATTGCTCCCATTGATCGCGCAAAGTCCAGACGTAAGCGCGCTGGTAAAAAGGTACGCAATACTGTCTGCGATCCTGGAAGATGTTTTGGATGGTGATGGTTTCAGATTTCATTGACCGTCTCGAGTGAAGGGTGACCAGAGCCAAGAAAAGGCTATTCATTGCGAGCCGTTGAATTTCAGTCCGGTATCTCGATGTGCCTGCTGTACGCAAGAAACACCGCATCCTGCACCCAACCCAGCGACTGATACAGGCGCTGGGCCGCGTGGTTGGTTTTGGCGGTGCTGAGGTCCATGCGCGCTTTGCCGTTTTCCCGCGCCAACTGTTCGGCAGCCAGCAACAAAAAGCGCCCACCACCCAGGCGGCGGGCAGCAGGTGTGACATACAAGTCGTACAGCGTGTAAATCGGCTTTGCTTCTACCGAGCAAAAGGTCGGGTACAGCTGGCAAAACCCTAGCACAGCTTGCTCGGGGTCCGTGGCCAGCAGGACGACCGATTCGTTGTTTTCCAAGCGTTCGCGCAGGTAGCGTTCGGCAAGCGCCCTGTCTGGCGCCATGCCGTAGAACTGGCGGTAGGCATCGAACAGCGGCGCAACGCACTCGATGTCGGCGAGCGTGGCGATGCGGCAGGAGAACGTTGGCATGGGCACGTTCAGCGCTGCACCGTTTCCCACTCCGGATGCACCCACGCCGGTGCGGTAGACGGTGGCAGTGCCTTGCCCTTGATCGCGTCGGCAATCTTCTCGGCCATCATGATGGTGGGCACATTGAGGTTGCCGCTGACCACGATGGGCATGATGGACGCATCCACCACCCGCAGGCCCTGCACCCCGTGCACCCGGCCCTGGCCGTCCACCACCGCCATGTCGTCGTGGCCCATGCGGCAGCTGCAGGAGGGGTGGTAGGCGGTTTCGGCGCTGGCGCGGATGTGGGCGTCAATTTCGGCATCGGTTTGTACCGCCGGGCCGGGGGAGAGTTCTTCGCCACGGAACCGGTCGAAGGCCTTTTGCATGAAGATCTCGCGGGTCAGCCGGATGGCGGCGCGCATCTCTTTGCGGTCCTGCTCGGTGCCCATGTAGTTGAAGAGGATCTCCGGCGCCTCGGTGGGGTCACTGCTGCGGATCCGCACATGGCCGCGGCTGGTGGGCCGCATGGGCCCCACGTGCGCCTGAAAGCCGTGGCCGGTGGCTGGGGCGTTGCCGTCGTAGCGCACGGCCATGGGCAAAAAGTGGTACTGCAAGTCGGGGTGTTTGACCCCGGCCTCGCTGCGGATGAAACCGCCCGACTCAAAGTGGTTGGTGGCACCCAGCCCGGTCTGGAACAGCAGCCACTCCAGCCCGATCTTGAGCTTGACCAGCGGGTTGGTGGCCGAGTACAGCGTGATGGGCTCTTTGCAGGCGTACTGCACATAGGTTTCCAGGTGGTCTTGCAAGTTTTCGCCCACGCCCTTGCGCGCAGCCACCACCGGGATGCCCAGCGGCTCCAGGTGCGCGGGGTCGCCGATACCAGAAAGCTGCAGCAGCTGGGGCGAGTTGATGGCACCGCCGCACAAAATGACCTCTCGGCGGGCCGTCAAACGCTCGGTTCGGCCTTGGTGGCGCAGCTCCACGCCGGTGGCGCGGGGTGGGCTGCTTGCCAGCGTAGTGTGTGAAGTCGCAGCGTCGAACAGCACACGGGTGACCAAGGTTTCGGGCAGCAGCCGCAGGTTCTTGCGCTTGAGCGCCGGGCGCAGGTAGGCCACGGCGGTGCTCCAGCGTCGGCCTTTGTGGGTGGTCATGTCCATGGGGCCGAAGCCCTCTTGGCGGTGGCCGTTCATGTCGGCGGTGAAGCCATAGCCCGCCTGTTGACCGGCCTCAATGAATGCGTTGTAGAGCGGGTTTTTGCAGGCCCCGGTGCTCACATGCAGTGGGCCGTCGCCGCCCCGGTAGTCGTCAGCGCCTTGGGCGCGGGTTTCGGACTTTTTGAAGTACGGCAGGCAGTGGGCGTAGGTCCACTCGGGCAGGCCAAACTGCTCGGCCCAGCCGTTGTAGTCTTGCGCGTTGCCACGGATGTAGACCATGCCGTTGATGCTGCTGGAGCCGCCAATGGTTTTGCCGCGCGGGCAGTGGATGCGGCGCTGGTCCATGAACGGTTCGGGTTCGGATTCGTACATCCAGGTGTAGCGCGGGTTGGCCATGGGGTAAGCGAAGCCGCTGGGCATGTGGATCATGAGGTTGTGGTCCAGCGGGCCGGCTTCGATGACCAGCACGCTGGTGTGGGGGTCTTCGCTCAGGCGGTTGGCCAGCACGCTGCCGGCGGAACCGGCGCCGATGATGATGTAGTCGTAGTCTTTTTGCATGGTGCGGGTCGGGTTAAAGGTATTCACGCGGTCTTAGGTGCCTGTCGCAGGTGCGCAGGTTGCGCGGGTGGTTCGGCGCAACGCCCTGGCGGATAGCGGCTGTGGGTGCGCCTGGGGCGGCGGGGCGCAGGGTTCCGCGAATGTCCCCCGGCCTGCGGCCTCCTCCTTTATTTCGCTGCACCCTGCGCCCCGCCGCCCCAGGCAAGCGGCGTGCTTGGCGCGCATCGGGCGGAACCTCAGCGCACCAACCACGCGTTCGGGCAGTGGCGGGGGCGGGGGGGCCCCCCCGCGGGGGTAGCGGGGGGGCCCCCCG
>JBIIZY010000104.1:0-10083 GCA_044346035.1 Rhodoferax sp.
ACATGATGCCGCGCATCGGACGCGGCAAAGCACCCTGTGTGTTTTACAACACCGGGCACGGGCACCTGGGGTGGACCTTGTGCGCAATCACTGCGGAGATGGTTGCCGACGCGGTACAGGGAAGCCCCGCGCGTGCCTTGGCGGTGCCAGTCTTGCGACCACAAGCCGTTTAAGCGGCAAACGCAGGGGCAAGCACAGGCTTGGGGCGAACACAGCGGCCAACGCACCGACCAAAGCCAACAGCAGGTCCCCTTGCAACGCGAAAGGCCGTCAAAGACCGATCACGCGGTCTGGCGGGCTACCAACGGCGCGACAGCAGTGTTGGCCGGTCTGCCAAGACCGCCTAGGCGGTCTTGGCGGGTTCGAGGTTACGCAGACGGATGTGCAGCTCGCGCAATTGCTTTTCATCGACCGCAGACGGCGCCTGGGTGAGCAAGCACTGTGCGCGCTGGGTCTTGGGAAACGCAATCACATCCCGGATGGATTCTGCCCCGGTCATCAGCGTAACGATGCGGTCCAAGCCGAAGGCCAACCCGCCGTGCGGCGGCGCGCCGTACTGCAGGGCATCGAGCAGAAAACCGAACTTGAGTTGGGCTTCTTCGGGGCTGATTTTGAGCGCGTCGAACACTTTTTTCTGCACCTCAGCGCGGTGGATACGCACCGAGCCACCGCCCATTTCCCACCCGTTGAGCACCATGTCGTAGCCTTGGGAGATGCACTTTTCCGGCGCCGACACCATCCAGTCTTCGTGGCCCTCCTTGGGCGCGGTGAACGGGTGGTGCACGGCGGTGTAGCGCAGGTTATCTTCGTCGAACTCAAACATCGGAAAGTCGACCACCCACAATGGGCGCCAGCCAGCAGCGAACAAGCCGTTCTTGCGGCCAAACTCGCTGTGGCCAATCTTGATGCGTAGCGCACCGATGGCATCGTTGACGACTTTCTCTTTGTCTGCACCGAAGAAGATCAAATCGCCGTTTTGCGCACCCGTGCGCTCCAACACGGCAGCCAGCGCGCCATCGTGGATGTTTTTGACGATGGGGCTTTGCAAGCCGTCACGACCTTTGGAAAGGTCATTGACGCGGATGTAGGCCAGCCCCTTGGCGCCGTAAATCTTGACAAACTCGGTATACGCGTCGATCTCGCCGCGGCTGATGCCACCTGCTTCACGAGAACCACCGGGTACCCGCAAGGCCACCACCCGGCCGCCCTTCATCGTGGCGGCGCCGGAAAACACCTTGAACTCCACGTCCTTCATTACGTCGGTGAGTTCCGCGAACTCCAGGTTCACCCGCAGGTCGGGCTTGTCGGAGCCATATAGCCGCATGGCGTCTTGGTAGGTCATGACCGGAAACGCACCAAGATCCACACCGATGGTGTTCTTGAACACGGTGGTGATCATGCCTTGAAACATGGCGCGGATTTCTTCTTCGGAAAGAAACGAAGTTTCGATATCGATTTGTGTGAACTCGGGCTGGCGGTCCGCACGCAGGTCTTCGTCGCGAAAGCATTTGGTAATCTGGTAGTAGCGGTCAAAACCGGAAACCATCAACAACTGCTTAAAGAGCTGTGGCGACTGCGGCAACGCGAAAAAATGACCGTCGTGTACCCGGCTGGGCACCAGGTAGTCGCGCGCACCCTCGGGCGTACTCTTGGTGAGCATCGGCGTCTCGATATCCACAAAGCCGTGGGCATCCAAGAACTTGCGCACCTCCATAGACACGCGGTAACGCAGCATCAAGTTGTTCTGCATGTAGGGTCGGCGCAGATCGAGTACGCGGTGCGTCAACCGGGTGGTTTCCGACAGGTTGTCGTCGTCGAGCTGGAAGGGCGGCGCAACCGACGGATTGAGTACCTTCAGCGCGTGGCACAGCACTTCGACTGCGCCGCTTTTGAGGTTCTCGTTGGCGGTGCCCTCAGGGCGCAAACGCACGACGCCCTGGACTTGCACGCAATACTCATTGCGTATGTCCTCAGCGACTTTGAACATGTCTGCACGGTCCGGGTCGCACACCACCTGCACGTAGCCTTCGCGGTCGCGCAGGTCCACGAAGATAACGCCGCCGTGGTCGCGTCGGCGATTCACCCAGCCACACAAGGAAACGGTTTGCCCCAGAAGGGCTTGGGTCACAAGACCACAGTAATGGGAGCGCATGGCCATAGGGAGCTTTCAGGGGCTGCGCGCGGCAGCGGTTGCAAAAATCAGGATTTGGCCTTCTGAGGCGGTACGGTGGGCAAGGACGGCGCGACCGAGCCCATGGAAATCACGTAGGTGAGCGCCTCGTCCACACTCATCCGGAGTTCGATCACGTCGGCGCGCGGAAGCATCAAAAAGAAGCCGCTGGTGGGGTTGGGCGTGGTGGGAACGTACACGCTCACAAAGTCTGGCCCCAGGTGGTTTTCAACTTCACCTCTGGGCACGCCGGTCTGAAAGGCAATCGTCCAGCTACCAACACGCGGGTACTGCACCAACATGGCCGTGCGAAACGCGTTGCCATTGCTAGAAAAAAGTGTGTCAGAAACCTTCTTTACGCTGTTGTAAATCGACTTGACGATTGGGATATTGGTAAACAGGCGGTCCCATTGGCGGATCCACCAGCGCCCAGCGACGTTGGAGACCAAGGCACCGGTACAAAGCATCACCGACACCACCAACACCACACCCAGGCCGGGGATGTTGCGCAACTTCTCCGACCAGGCTGCAAAAACGGTTGGCGCCAGCGAGGTCAGCACCGACAGGAACCCGCCAAACACCGCGTCGAGCGCGCCTACCAACCAAAGCAAGACCCAGATGGTGATCGCGAGAGGCAACCAAACCATCAGGCCGGTGAGCAGGTACTTTTTGAATGGCATGGTAGGTCCGTTGGTGCTTGAAGGACTCAACCTGCTGCGGCCGTATCGGCCTTGTGCGGGGCCGCAACGCCAGGGCTTGCGGTGCCTGGGACAGCGGTGCTTGGGGTCGCTGGGGCTGAGGGGCTTGCAGCGGGTTCTGCGCTGCCGTCTGTGGGTGGGGCGCTGGGCTTACCAGAACCCTTGAAATCCGTTGCGTACCAGCCAGCGCCCTTGAGTTGAAAGCCCGCCGCAGTCACCTGCTTTGTGAAGGCCGCTTGCCCGCAGGCCGGGCAATCGACCAAGGGGGCATCGGAAAGCTTTTGCAGCACATCCTTGGCAAACCCACAAGAGTCACATTTGTAAGCGTAGATGGGCATGGGCGTAGGTTTTGGCTTCGATTGAGGAGCGCTTAAGGGTCACAGCGGGGTCACTTCGGGGTCACCTTGGCGTTGCGATGACGTCACCCAGCAAAGCCCGCAATTATAAGGTGGCCTCTAAAACAAGCCCACGCGCACCACGATCTGCATGACCACCATTCCCAGCGCAAATCCGAGCAGAACATAAACCAAACTTTGCAGCAGGCGGTTGGTACGCCGCTGCTCGGCCAACAGCGCTATGGTCAGCGCATCCGACGGGCTGGATTTTCTTTGCAAAAACTGGTGCAACAGGATGGGCAGGTCCGGTAACAGCTTGGCATACCGCGGCGCCTGGTTTTTGAGTTGCTCGACCAGCCGTTGGGGGCCAACCTGGCCGATCATCCATTGCTCTAGAAATGGCTTGGCGGTGGCCCACAGGTCCAAATCAGGGTCCAAGTCGCGGCCAAGGCCTTCTATGTTGAGCAAGGTTTTTTGCAGCAACACCAGCTGCGGCTGAATCTCGACTTGGAAGCGCCGCGAGGTCTGGAACAGCCGCATAAGCACCAAACCCAGCGAGATCTCCTTGAGCGGCCGGTCAAAGTAGGGTTCGCAGACTGCGCGCACCGCTGCCTCAAGCTCATCGACTCGGGTAGCCGCGGGCACCCAGCCGGACTCGATATGCAACTCGGCCACACGTTTGTAGTCATGCCGAAAAAAGGCCGCGAAATTCTGTGCGAGGTACTCCTTGTCCACCTCGGTAAGGGTGCCCACAATGCCAAAGTCCAGCGAGATGTAGCGGCCAAAGGTCTGCGGATCGAGGCTGACTTGGATGTTGCCTGGGTGCATATCCGCATGAAAAAAACCATCGCGAAAGACCTGCGTAAAAAACAGGGTCACGCCGTCGCGGGCAAGCTTGGCAATGT
Organism: Rhodoferax sp.; assembly: GCA_044346035.1. Taxonomy (GTDB): domain Bacteria; phylum Pseudomonadota; class Gammaproteobacteria; order Burkholderiales; family Burkholderiaceae_C; genus Allorhodoferax. The sequence goes on from JBIIZY010000104.1 coordinate 4,109, forward strand.
CCACACCAGCCTCCCGCAACCGGCCTACTTGGCTGATGGACACGCCGTGCATGCGCTCCATAACCAACACTTCGGTGGTGCAATAGTCCCAGAGCATCTCCGGAATCAGCACCAAGTCCAGACCCTGCATATTGCGGCGCAGTTGGGCAGCGCTAGAGGCTTCCTTGATGAGGTCTAGCTCGTCGTGCAGGTACTTGTCAAACTCTGCCACCACCTCGCGGGGTTTGAGCCGCTTACCGTCTACCGACAGGCTGTCGAGCCAAGCGGCCATCATGCGCATAAGGTTGAGGTCTTTGTCGATGGCTGCCAACATACCGGGCCGCAACACCTTGACCGCCACGTCACGCAAGCGCCCAGATCGGTCGCGCACCACGGCAAAGTGGACTTGGGCAATGGAGGCGCTGGCTACGGGCTCGCGCTCGAAGGACTCAAAAATCTCGGCCAGTGGTTTGCGCAGCGCACGCTCGATAGTGGCCACCGCAAGCCCGGAAGAAAAAGGCGGAACGCGGTCCTGTAGCTTGGCCAGCTCGTCGGCAATATCGAGCGGCATCAAGTCGCGCCGGGTCGAGAGGACCTGACCGAACTTGACAAAGATGGGGCCCAAACGCTCCAGCGCCTCGCGCAGCCGCTGACCGCGCGGTGCGTCAAGTTTGCGTCCAAGCGAAATGACGCGCGCAATGCCGCGCAACCAACGGGACTTGAAGCTGTCAAGCAACAGCGCATCGAGGCCGTAACGCAGTACGACCCAGACAATGAATACGCCGCGGGACAGACGGCTCATGGGCTGTTGCCCGCGGGGGACGGGCCGCCCCGTTGCGCTCCCACAAACTGCCGTAAACCGCGTGCCACCATGCGCGCCGAATCCACCAAGAGGTGCGCCGGCGCATCGCCCAAAACACGAGACAGGTCTTCTTCAATATCCCAACGGACGTGGTCAACCAGCCAATTGATTTCAGCAGCCAGCTGCACATCTCCGGCAACCCGGACCGGCGGCTTTTTTCCGTCGAGCATGGTTTGCGCCAAGGCCAAAGGGGACGACTCGGTGATGAACAGCAACAGGTCTGGATTGGCCTCCACGGCACAGAGATCAAACAGGCCGGCAGGCGTGACCGTGACGCCAAACTTGAATTCACGCCACTGCGCCAAAACGGTTTGCCCCTTGTGGCGGGCCAAGCGTTGCATCGCGACCGGCTCCTGCATCAGGATGTGGTTGACTAGCAGCAGAATACGTCGGTGCGACTCCTGCACCGCCCACGCAGGCGGCATTGGCAGGTTGCCACTCTGAAAAACGGCCTCAAAAAAGGAAAATGGGGACTGTGTTGCCATAGTCCCCATTATTCACTGAAAGCTCAAACGATCAGCTTTGCGGCACACCTATTGAAGTGCCTGAACTCCCGCCACCAACCAGCCACCACCATTGCGCGGCTTGGTCATGTTCCACACCTCACGGAACGGGCTGGGACCTGCCGATGGCTCTTCGCGAATCATGCCGGAGAACTCCACGCTGGCCATGTACTCAGTAGGCAATTCCTCGATACCAAGGAGGCGGGCTTCGATCATCACCACGTCGGTGCGGTTCGGCGCGTCGCCGGTGTGCGTCTCGCGCTCGGACAACTGGGACTTGATTTCATCAAGCATCCCGTCGGTCATCATGGCCCGCAACGAGGCAATGTCGGAGCGGTCCCAAGCAGCCTGCAAGGTAATGAAGTTTGCCTTGGCGGCTTTCAAGAAACCTTCACTGTCAAAACCAGCGGGGATGCCCCAGGTTTGTGAGCCCATGAGACCGGAGCCAATCATGGAGCCACCTTGCGGTGTTGCCTCCAAACCACCCAAACCGCTACGCTCGAACGGCCGGGCCGACGCATCGTTGCCTACATGGTCGGGGCTGTAAGCGCGGTGCCTAGACACTGGCGTGTTACCTGCACCTTGGAAGGCAAAGGGGCCGGAAGAGGCGCCCGGCGCAGCCGCCTTGCGGCGCATGAACCAGCCCACCAGCAGCATCACTCCCAACGCCAGAAGGGCGAACAGGAGAATCTGTCCAAATGCCTCACCCAGCCCCAAGGAACTGGCCAGCCACGCCAAACCTAAGCCTGCCGCCAAGCCGCCCAACATGGCACCCCATGGGCGGGAAGGCGCTGGGGCTGCAGCCTGCTTGCCAGCACCCGCGTTACCTACCCCTTGTGCGGGGGTCGACGGGGTGGCCGGTGCTTGCTGCTGGGTCACGTTGTTGGACTGTTTGCCAAACGACTTGCCACCGCCCATGCGCTTAGCGGCTTCGGCGTTGCCGCCGAGCAGCGCCACTGCCAGTGCCAAACCTACTGCCCATAGTTTCATGATTTCTCCTAAGTAATTCGAACTAACACTTGATTCCAACATGCAAGGCCGCTATGCCGCCGGTGAGGTTGTGATAGTCCACATGCCCGAAACCACCTATGCGCATCAGGGCCTTTAGCTCGTCCTGACCTGGGTGCATTCGGATTGATTCTGCGAGGTAGCGGTAGCTGGCGTCATCGCCTGCAACGATGCGCCCCAGGCGGGGCAGCACTTTGAAGGAGTACCAGTCGTACGCCTTCTCCAAAGGCTTGGCAACACGAGAGAACTCCAGCACCAGCAGCTTGCCGCCGGGTTGCAACACACGGTGCATCTCCGCTAACGCACGGTCTTTGTGCGTCATGTTACGCAGCCCAAAAGCCACGCTGACCAGGTTGAAATAGCCGTCGGCAAAGGGAAGCTTCTCGGCATCGCAAACCAAGGTCGGTAAGGCGATGCCCGCATCGAGCAAGCGGTTGCGGCCGGTACTGAGCATGGCCTCGTTGATGTCGGTGTGCACCACCTGCCCGGAGGTGCCTACCTGCTTCGAAAAAGCCATGGCCAGATCGCCAGTGCCTGCGGCAATGTCCAGCGCACGGTCGCCCTCGCGCAAGCCCGCCACCAACACCGTATAAGCCTTCCAAGCGCGGTGCAAACCGAGGGACATCAGGTCGTTCATGATGTCGTACTTGGGCGCAACCGAGTCGAACACGCCGCGCACGTGGCGCGCCTTCTCGGTTTCTGCGACCGACTTGAATCCGAAGTGGGTGGTGCCCATGGCTTCTACTCGATTAGTGGCTGGCGCAACCGGCGCTTGCCTTGGGCAACATGGGCGCGTCGCGGTCGGTGTGGGCTTCTTGCAGGCGCCGGGCGTAGTCTTGCCACAGCTGGTCTTGTTGCGACCCCAAAAAATACAGGTAGTCCCAAGAAAAGATCCCGGTGTCGTGACCATCAGAGAACCGGGGCTGTACCGCGTAGTTGCCCACCGGCTCAAGCGCCACCAGGTCTACCAGCCGCTTGCCAGTTTGCAACACCGCCTGACCCGGTCCGTGGCCCTGAACCTCAGCGGAGGGCGAATTAATGCGCATCAACTCAAACGGGATGCGGAACACCGCACCGTCCGAAAAACTGATCTCCAGCACCCGCGACTGGGCATGCACTGTGAGCGCCTGTGGAGTCGGCGAACCTGCTTGTAAACCTGCCATCCGGATATTGTAGGCAGGCGATCAAAAGCGTGCGGTCAGGCTGAGATGCAACTTGTCTTCACCTGCCTTGGGCTGTGCGGTCGGTGCGCCACCTTCTGGCGCACTGGCCCCGGTGATCAGTCGCCCCCAGTCCGCCGCCAGGCTGAGCGTACCCGCGCTGAACCGCAGTCCGAGCCCCGCGCTTGCCAGCTGATCCCGCGCAGGTTTGCCCGAGGAGCTGGCGCCAGTGTTGAGGTTGCGCAGCCAACCCGCATCGACAAAGCCCAAGAGGCGCAGCCCCTTGGCGATTTCGGGAGTGGTGAGCTCTGCCGAGACCGAAAGACCCCGATCACCAGACAGAATGCGCTCGCTGGCTCCGCGTACCGACCCAACGCCACCCAAGCCTATCTGCTCGCCTGAGATCAGCGGGTTGTTGGTGGTCTGGATCTGGCTGCGCAGGCTGGCGCGCCAACTCTGGGGCAGTGTTGCCTGCCAGTGGGCGTTGAACCTCAGCACCTTCCAGTTGACCGTGTCGATGCGGGACTCTTCGGTTTGGTAGGCGCTAAGCGCGTTGCCGGGGCTGCCGGGCAGGTTCAGCGCCAACTCGGCGCCATAGCCCCACACGGCACTGTCGGACTCGGTGCTGGCGCTGTAACCCAGCGAGGCGGGGCGGCTACCGCGGTCGAGTTGCCCTGGTATCTCCATGCCGTTGATCCTGCCGGCTTTGAAAAGCTTTTCCTCAATACCCAAAGTGACGTACGACTTGCGCCCGCCCTGCGGCGGCAGGTAGTGGCTATAGGACAGGCTGTAGGTGTCGCCCGCGCCGGAGCTGTTGAAGGTTCCGAAATGGCCCTCCACGTCCGAGTTGGTGTAGTTGAAGGCGACCATGCCGCCCAAGCCGTACAGCGGCACGCGATAGCTTAGACCCAGCTGCTTGACCCAGTCCGCGCGCTCCACCGACGTTGTGTACGCGAAGCTTGCCTGGTGGTCTAACCCAAACAAGTTCGCATGGCCTCCCACCAAGCTCAGGCGGTCGGTTCCAGTGGCCGCGCTGCCGGTGTTGGCCAGGCTGGCCGCGAACGTTGTGGCCGGTGCGGTCTTGACCATGAGCCTGGCATCGATTTTTTCCAGTTGGTCGGACTCCTTGAGCAGCACCTGCACCTGCTTGCTTGGGCTCTCATTGGCCAGAGCGGTCTGCACAGAAAGCGCCCGGAAGTTGGGGGACCGTCCCTCTTGAAGCTCGGGCAGGCTGGCGCGGATGTTGGTGTCCCCAAACGTGCCGGCACCCTCGACGGTGATGCTACCGATCACAAACTTGACGACCGTCAGGCGTATCGAGTCTCCCACCTCCTGCGGCGGCAGCACCACGCGGTGCAAGCCAAAACCCTTGGCCTTGAGCGCTGCCTCCAGCGCGGTGGCGGCTTGTTGCAATGTCTCTAGGGTGCCCTCTTTGCGCACGTAAGGTGCCAGCAGCGCGGTGACTTCGCCCGGCTGCAAAGGAATGTCACCCTGGACTTCAAACCCACGGATCGGAAACGTGACGACTGACCCTTCGGACGGTGGCTCCGGGGTTGGGGCCGGCGGCACGGCCGCTTGCGCCCAAGCACCCGCCGCCATTGCCAACGAGGTGCCCAACAGCACAACAGGAAACACACGCGGCCAAGTCACGGGGCGACGGCGACTCCATACAAACGGCAGGTTTAAATGGGAGTTTGGATGCAACATGGTGAAAGCCCGCGTTTACCGACAAATTGGGGGGGCGCCACTGCCGGCTTCACGGAGCAAGCCGACCAACATCGGGTTGGCCCGGTTGGGCATAAGCACCGGGTCGTTTTGCAAGAACAGCGGAATGGCGTCGGGGCGGCCGGTTGTGCCGTCAGAGCGTGCCAGTCCCACCTCGCCGCGGCCCAGGTCCAGCACCTCGGTGGCCGTCACGATTTGAATGTGGCCGTCACGCACCCAAACAAACACACCGACCGCGTCAGGCGCGACCCCGCCCACCGAGAACAGCTGCTCGAAGTTGACGGGAACAGTGTCGGGGCGCGGCAAGTTGTCCAAGGTCGGCGCAGCCAGCGCGCGCACCTCGGTGTCGCTCACAAACAGGCCTTGTCCCGCCTGCAACACCTGCAGTGCGGTCTGCCCGTTGGGCTGCACCTCAATCGTGCCCAACCAACTAAAGAAGCTGCAGGCTCGCGCTTGCGCGCAGTCCAGATCCAGCCCGGTGCCGCGAATGCCAATGGTCGCCGTCGCCGTCTTGAAGCCCACATTGCGCGTGTTCGACTTGCCGACCAGCCCGGTCACGGCGCGCATCGAACCTTGCAGCAAGCTCACCAAAAAGCGCCCATCGCCCGGGTTTTGGGCGTCAAACACAAAGCTGTCTAAACGAAACTGGCTGTTGGCACCGAGAGTGATCCGGCTCTCGTCGCGAAATGCCACGATGGCACTGGCACCCGCGCCCGACTGCAGTACATCTCCGGGATA
>JBIIZY010000105.1:0-10045 GCA_044346035.1 Rhodoferax sp.
CTCAGCCCAACCGGCCCACCTTGATTGCGGCATCGTCTACATGCGCGTGCAGCGCTGCGATGCAAGGTTGAAACGCAGCGCCAAACCGGGTGTCGTCACCCAAGCGCGCGAGGTAGCTCTGCGCCAGCGCAAGGGCCACGCGCCATGCTGCGCCGTCCACTGCCGCATGAAGATGCGCCTTGGGCACCGTGTCCTGGAGCATGCCAGCTGCGGTGGGACCAAAAGCCATCGGCAGCATGTCGTACGCGGGGCTCAAAGAGAAAGGCGGACCCTGGTCACCCACAAACGAGAGATTTCCGGCGTGCATATCGGTGTTGCCAATCAGGGTTCCGAAGGCATACAGCAAGGTGCTGGCGTGATGCGCCTGCGCAGTGATCACCTTGCGCCGCACCAGCTCAGCGGTAACGACAGGCCACGGTGCGGTGGCGGCTCCAACAAACTCACTGTCCAGACAAGCCAGTGACAACTGGGTACGGCGCCCGACGGCACCGACACGGTCGAACCGCACTACCTCCAAAAAGCGCTGTGCGTCGATATCCACCACACGCGACACGGCCGCAGGCACCCCAGCGCCTCGGAGCGTCTCCAACGCCAGGTGTTCGGCCAGCAACAAGTCACGCCAGCGTGCAGCCACCGGGTTGTCATCGGTCACCGAAAACTTCACCAGCACATGTCCGCCTTCGGTGCGGGCGCAGAACTTGGGCTGTTCACCGCCTGCAGATGACCAGGTTTCAGCTTCGGTCAGGGCAAGTGCGGCCAGGCGCGGGTACTGGGTGGCATCCACCGGGGCGGGCGCAGCCCCGTTGACGAACCGGTCCCGCGCCAAGTCCCCCAGCAGCAGATTGCCGACCGCGTCACCGTAGTGGAGCAACAAGGCCCGCAGTGCATCGGTATCGCTCCAATGCCGCACGTCCGGGGGCAAGCCCAAACCAGCCGCATAGTGGCGCGCATAGGTACGCCCCAGAAAACCCTGGGGCCGCATGTCCTCCAACCACCAAGGCAGCCCCTCGTAATAGGCACTGCGGCCACCGGCACCGCGCCAGACAAACCCGTTAGGCCGGACCGGCTTGAGTTGCCCCAGAGATTCAATGTGGCCTGCTGTATCCACGCGGTAAACCGGTACGTCAGGAAGACCGCGATCCCGGTCCCGCAGCGCGTACTGTGTCGAACGCGCCGCACCCAATGAAACGATTTCATCAGGCATAGATGCCAGCGTGCGGGCAAGCGTGGGGCGGGTGATGCGCAATTCAGAACACAACGCACCAGAAGCAACGGGGCCGGTCGCAAGAGCGGATCGGATGTAGGTGACGCGGTCCGTTGAGGAAACCATGAAAACGATTAATGGTCTGATTTGTGTAACGATAAGTAACACGATACCACGTCATACAGTGCATCTGCCGGTTGTGTCTGGCTGCAGCAACTGCAAGTACAAGCAGACGGCCGCACATGGCGCTACCACCTGCATGTACCGCCTAAAACCAAGCCATCCGGTGCGCCAACAACAATGCCATCGCTTTCATGAATCCGATGCCCACCTCGCTACCGCTCGGAAAGCACGAACACCGAGTGGTATCGCATTGGCCAGGGCCACCCCGTTGATCTGGCAGTTTTTCTCGGCCCTGGCGCGATAAGAAACCTCAATACGGCTTGAAGTTCGACCCCCCGCCGCGCACGGGTGCCGGTACCAGCGGGCTGGTCAGGCGTGGCGGGTTGGCGCGGCGCTGGTTGCCCAGTTCGTGGCGGTTGCGCGGCACCGGGGCTTCGTCGCCGGTGTTGAAGAAGGCCACGCTTTGCTGCAACTGCTCGGCTTGGCCGGACAGTTCTTCGCTGGTGGCGGCCAGTTCTTCCGAGGCCGAAGCGTTTTGCTGGGTCGCTTTGGAGAGCTGCCCCATGGCACCGCCAATTTGCACCACCGATTCGCTTTGCTCGGCGCTCGATGCCGCAATTTCTTGCACCAGCTCGCTGGTCTTTTGGATGCTGGGCACGATCTCGCTGAGCAGCCGCCCAGCGCGCTCGGCGGTGGACACGCTGCTTCCGGCCAGGTCGCCGATCTCGCGCGCGGCCTCTTGGCTGCGCTCGGCCAGCTTGCGCACTTCCGCCGCCACCACCGCAAAGCCTTTGCCGTGCTCGCCAGCGCGGGCCGCTTCGATGGCGGCGTTGAGTGCCAGCAGGTTGGTCTGGTAGGCGATGTCGTCGACGATGCCGATCTTGGCAGCGATCTGCTTCATGGCGCTGACCGTCTGGCTGACGGCCTCGCCGCCTTCGGTGGCTTCCTTGCTGGCCTTGGTGGCCATGCCGTCGGTCACCTTGGCGTTGTCGCTGTTTTGGCTGACGGATGCCGCCATGGTGTCCATGGAGGCGCTGGTTTCTTCCACGCTGGCCGCCTGTTCGCTGGCCGCTTGCGAGAGCGACTGGGCGGTGGCGCTGACCTGGTTGGCCGCGCCGGTCAAAGCGTCGGCAGCGGCGCGCACTTCACCCAGTACGCGGGTGAGGTTTTCGGCGGTGATGTTGGCGCTGTCCTTGACCTTGCCAAACAGTCCGGCGTAGTCGCGGTCGATACGCTTGGTCAGGTCGCCCTCAGCGAACGCGCTGAGCAAATCGGCCACATCGTTGAGGCCCTGCTCGCTGGTGTGCATCAGCTGGTTCATGCCGGTGGAGAGGTTGGCAAAGAAGCCGCTCTTGCCTTCCAGGCTGAGGCGCTGCGAGAAGTCGCCTTGGGCGGCGGCACCTACCGCACCTGCCAGCTCGTTTTCCATGCCCACCTCCAAGGTGCGCTCCAGCCACTCGATGACGGTGCCCAGGCGGTCGCCCTGTGTGCTGACGATGGGGTTGATGGTGATCTCGAAATACAGCTCGCCCACTTGCACCTGGTTCTTGCTCACAGCGCGCAACGAGGCCAAGGCACCGGCCTGGAACGCCGCCACGCCCGAGAACACGTCGAGCCCATTGCCCAGCAGGTTGCGGCTGTCGAGGCGGCCAAAGGACTTGCGCAGCTCAGGCTCATTGCGCTCGAGCATGGACTGCATCGCTTCGTTCATGAACAAGATGCTGTTGTTGGCGTCGGCAATCATCACGTTGGTGCTGGCCTTGTTCAGAGCATTAACCACCCGCATGTTGCTGATGGCAGCATCGGCGGCGGCCAGCATCTTGGCGCGCGCGTCGCGCACCACGTCGGTGATGCGGCGCTTCTGGCCGGGCAGCACTTCGATTTCTTGGCTGAAGTCACCCTTGGCATACAGCTCCAGCAGGCCCACCAGCCGCAGCATCACCGCAATGTGCGATTGCGCCAGCGAGTTGACCGCCTGTGCCATCTCGCCGTACTTGCCCGGCATGGAGTCAGCCGGCATGGCGTGATCGATGGCACCGGCATCGTGCTGGGCGGCCATTTCGTTTTGCGCTTGCTGGAAGCGTCCCAGCACGGTGTGCACCGTGATCAGCGACTTGAGCACCTGCGCGACTTCGTCCTTGGTTGTGGGTTGCTGCGGCGCGTTGCTGAGGTCGCCCTCGGCCAACTCGCCCAGGTGCTGGCTAATGGAATCCAGGCCACGGTTGGTGACCAAAAAGAAGCAGTAAAACAGGTAGGCGGCCAACAGCACGCCGACCACCAACACGGCAATACCCAGGTGCAACTTGGCTTCGAAACCGGCGACACGCGCATTGAGCAAACCGTTGAGCTCGGCCACCATGCGGTCGTTCAGCGCGTACTGGCTGGCAAGGGCCTTGTTGGCCAAGTCGAGGTAAGCCGATTGGGTCTCGGGTGCGTAGTCCTTGCCTTCGACCACGGCCTTGCGTGCCATCGCGAAAAACGCAGAGGTGTTTTCCAGTGTCTCGGCGGGGTTGACCTTGCCCGAGAGCTCCGGGTTGTAGGCAAATGCCTTGCCAAGACCATCGCGCATGCTGATGAACTGGAAGTCGGCAATCGGAATCACGCCGTTGAGCGTCTTGGCTTGCTCTGGTGTGGCCACGCCACTTTTCATCACATCCAGGCCCACGCTGCGCAGCTTGGCTGTGCTCTCCAACAGGTCAGGGATGCGGAAGAACACGGCGTCCATCAGGTAGTAGCTGTCGATGTCCGGGTCGAGGGTGAGGTTGGACGAATCGGTCACTTGCATCAGCAAGGAGGTCAGCGCTGCAATCGCGGCGCTGTGGGCATCAAACACCTCGGCCGGGGTTCTGCCGTTGTCCATGCCCGCAAACGCCTTTTGCACCTCGGCGTAGCCCTTGGCCGTGGCCAGTTCGCTACCCAAGCGTTTGTCCACCTCGGCCAGGCGTTCCAGCGCAGCGCGGAGCTTGGTTTTGGTATCGGCCGCAGTGGCAGAAGCAACGCCACTGGCAGCGGCAGCGCTGGCATCGCGGCGCAACTGTTGCGTGAGGTCGATTAACGGGAATATTTCACGGTTGTACTCAACACCGAGTATTTCTTTGGCAGAGAACGCAATCGTGGCGTTCTTGTTTTTGAAATCCGACCATGCGGTCCAGGCCAGCGGCGCCATAAACAGCAAGCAAATGATGAGCGCTTTCCACGCAAAAAGCAGGTTCCCCATGAAGCGCACCCCCGGCGCCCACAGGAAGAACACGGGGGATTGCGGTGCAGAACCGCGCTGTGCTGCGGATATGTCGATTGCAATCTGCTGCGCCTTGGATGTAGCCATGTGCAATAACCTCTTTATGTTGATTGATCGTTTATATCAAATAAAAACGACTTTCCAACCCACACATTTGGCCCAAGAAATCAGCCTTCAAACTGCGGCTGTAGCTGGCGAATTCGCCCCATTGCCATTCCTGCAGCGGCGGTGCGGGTCTCCACACCGAGCTTCACATAAACCCGCTCTAAGTGCTTTTTTACCGTCATCGGGCTACTGCCAACAATGTCACTAATGTCCTTGTTTGTTTTGCCCTTGACCACCCAGTACAGCACCTCGGCCTCTTTGCCGGTGAGCTTGAAGCTCAGGCGCATGGCCTCGATCACGGCGCTGTCCGACACCTCGCGCATCACGATCAGCCAGTCGCCACCGGCATCGGCGTCGCCGATTTGCTGGTGCAAGCGGCACGTCAGCCGCGTAGCACCGCGCTCCAGCACCAGCTTGGTCGGCTCGCTTGCGCGCTCCAGGCCGGCCAGGCACTGACGCAGCCAGTCCAGCACCGGGGCTGGGGTGTGGGGAGCCTGGGTGCCGCAGTAGCGCTCAAGCAGCTCGCGCGCCAGCGGCGTTTGCCACAACAGATAACCATCGGCCACGCGCACTGCAATGGTGGCGTAACCAAATGCGTCGAGCGCATTGCGGGTTTGGCGCCGCTCGCGCGCGCCCGCCAGGTGCACCCCCATGCGCGCCAGCACTTCTTTGGGTTTGATCGGCTTGGTGACGTAGTCCACACCGCCCGACTCCAGCGCGGCCACCAGGTATTCGGTTTCGGTCAGACCGGTCATAAAAATGATCGGGATGTGCGCCGTTTGCGCGTGCGACTTGAGCTGCCGGGCCACCTCAAAGCCGTCCATGCCCGGCATCACCGCGTCGAGCAAGATGATGTCGGGCGCGGCCTGCACTGCGCGTTGCAATGCAGCCGTACCCGATGTGGCCACCAGCACCGTGTAGCCCGACTCGTCCAAAGCGTCGTGCAGCATGGCCAGGTTGTCGGGCACGTCGTCCACCACCAGCACCACGAGGCTGTTGCCCCGGTCCAGCACACGGTCCACGCCGGCCCGGTCCAGCGCGGTGGTCGCTGCATCAAACGGCTGCATGGTCCAAAGCCTGTTGTACACGCGCCGCCACCGCATCGAGCTGGTAGCTGTGGCAGAGCTGCAGCAGCGCAGCGGTAAAGCCCGCGCACGCGGGATACTGGCGTTCGATCTGCGCCAGTTGGTTGGCAATGCCGCGCGGGTACCCCAGTTGCACCAGCGATTGCAACTCCAGCAAAGCATGGCGTGGTGGCAGCGGTCCGGTGCCAGACACGCGCTCGGGTTCCACAGCGCCGCCGTACACCCACACCAGCCCCAATTTGCGCTCCAGCCAATCGAGCAACTCGCTGTGGCGCACCGGCTTGACAAAGAAGTCCTCGGTGGCAATGCCCAAGGCGTTGTCCACGCCCCGCTCGAAGGCGTTGGCCGACACCATGGCCACATGCGGTGCGTGCGGCCCCATGGCGCGCATGCGGCGCAAGGTTTCCCAACCGTCGATGCCGGGCATGGCCAGGTCCAACAGCACCACATCGGGCCGCAGCGAACCAGCCACCAGGTCCAGCGCGTCGTGGCCGCTGGCGGCCACCCGAATCGCAAAGCCCAGCGGCTGCAGCAAGTTGACCAGCACGCCGCGGTCGGCCTCCTCGTTGTCCACCACCAAAATCGTACGCCGCGCACCCACGTAGCCGCGCCGCGCCAGCGGAGGCGCCGCCCCGTGCATGGCCGCATCCTCCGGCGCGCGGTGGATCTCCGGCACAAACAGTCGCACCCGAAACACCGAGCCCACACCCGGCTCGCTGCTGGCGGTGAGCTCGCCGCCCATCAGGTCGGTGAGCATCTTGGCAATCGTCAGGCCCAGCCCCGAACCGCCAACGCTGGCGCTGGCGCTGCCCGGCGCACCGACCACGCCCGCTTGCGCCACGGCCTGGCCACGGGCGAAGGGCTCAAAGACACGCTCCAACTCGACCGCCGACATGCCCGGCCCGGTGTCATGCACCTCAATGTGCGCCATCTCGCGGGCATGGCGCAGGCACAAGCGCACCGCGCCGCGCTGGGTGAATTTGATGGCGTTGCCCACCAAATTGAAGACGATCTGGCGCAGCCGCTTGTCGTCGGCGCGCACCCACTGCGGAACACTGCCATGCACCTCGTAGCCAAACGACAAGCCTTTCTCGCGCGCCTGCAACTCAAACATGGCGGCAGTGTCTTCCATGGCGCGGGCAAAGGCCATGGGCTTGGGGTTGAGGGTGAGCTTGCCCGACTCGATCTGGGCCATATCCAGCGTGCCCTCAATGAGCGACAACAGGTGCTCGCCGCCGCGCTTGATGACACCCACCGCCTGCTTGCGGTGCGGTGGAATGGCCGGGTCTTCGCCCATCAACTGCGCGTAGCCCAAGATGCTGTTGAGCGGGGTGCGCAGCTCGTGGCTGATGGCGCTGATGTAGCGGCTCTTGGCCTGGTTGGCGTGTTCAGCCTGCAAGCGCGCCTGCTCAGCCTGCTGGCGGGCTTCCTCGGCCTGTTGGTGGGCTTGTTCGGCCAGCTGTTTGGCGTCTTGCAGCGCCTTGTCGGTTTGGCGGTGCAGCGCAATCTCGCGCACCAGCAAGTGGGTTTGCCGGTTGGATTCCTGCTGCGCCACCTGCCTGGATTTGTGCGCCAGCACCAACCACCACGCCACAATGCCCGCAAGCAGCAGCAAGGCCGCAAACGCCTTGGAAAACCCCAACAGCAGCGCAGCCTGCAGCGCGGCCTCGCTGGGACCGGCTTCAACCAAGGCGGCCAGCTCGTGCCGGTAAAAAATGCCAAACACGGCAACCAACACCGGGACGATGGTGGCCATGAGCAGCAAGAAGTGGCCCAGCCCCGTCTCCAGGTACGGCCACACCGGCTTGGGCAACAGCCACCGCAGGCTGGCCGACCATTGGCTTGACACGCTGGCGTGGGGCTTGCAAGCGTCGCCGCAGCGGGCGTCCAGGGTGCAACAGAGCGAGCAAATCGCGCCTTGGTAGGCCGGGCAGTAGGCCATATCCGGGCCCTCGTAGTTGCGCTCGCAAATCACACAGCGGTGGGTCGCCAAACTGCCGGCACCGCCGGACGTAAAGCCCGGCGAGCTGCGCGCAATGTAGTACTTGCCACGCGTCAGCCAGGCAATCAAGGGCGCAGTCACCAAGGCGGTGACCAGTGCCACCATGGCCGAAAAGGCCTTGGCGGTTTCGCCCAAAAGCCCCAGGTAAGCCGCAATCGACAGGCCCGAAGCCAGCACCATGGCGCCCACGCCCACCGGGTTGATGTCGTACAGGTGCGCGCGCTTGAACTCAATGCCCTTGGGTGACAGGCCCAGCGGCTTGTTGATCACCAAGTCGGCGACCACGGCCATCATCCAGGCAATCGCAATGTTGGAGTACAGGCCCAGCACCTCGCCAAGTGCTTGGAACACATTCATCTCCATCAGCATCAGTGCGATCAGGCAGTTGAACACCACCCACACCACCCGCCCAGGATGGCTGTGGGTCAGCCGCGAAAAAAAGTTGCTCCAGGCCAAGGACCCGGCGTAGGCGTTGGTGACATTGATCTTGATCTGCGAGACCACCACAAACAAGGCGGTAGCAGCCACCGCCCAACCGAACACCGGAAACAGGTACTCGTAGGCCGCGAGGTACATCTGGTTGGGGTCCACCGCGCGGTCGGTGGGCACGCTGTGACTGATGGCCAGGTAGGCCAAGCAGGCACCACCCAGCATTTTTGCCACGCCCAGCAGCACCCAACCGGGGCCGCCCACCAACACACCGGCCCACCAGCGCACCCGGCTTTTCGGGGTTTGCTGCGGCATGAAGCGCAAATAGTCCGCCTGCTCGCCCATCTGCGTAATCAGGGCAATGCCCACAGTCAGCGCAGCACCAAACAGGTGCCAATCGAAGACGCCCGCGGTGCCCAGTTCCCCAGCGTAGTGCGTAATGCCCGAAAAGGCCTGCGGGTCGCGTACGCCCACCACCACAAAGGGCAACACCAACAGCGCCAGCCAGAGCGGCTGGGTCCAGATTTGCAGCGCGCTGATGACCGACACCCCGTGGGTGACCAATGGAATGACCACCAAGGTGCAGATGAGGTAGCCCCAGCTGGGGGGAATGTCCAGCGCCAGCTCCAGCGCGTAGGCCATGACAGCCGCTTCCAGCGCGAAAAAGATGAAGGTGAACGAGGCGTAAATCAGCGAAGTGATGGTCGAGCCCAGGTAGCCAAAACCTGCCCCGCGGGTGAGCAAATCCATGTCCACGCCGTAGCGGGCGGCGACCACGCTGATCGGCCAGCCGGCCAAGAAGATCACCAAGCCGGTGACCACAATCGCCCAGAAGGCGTTGACGAAGCCGTACTGCACCAGCAAGGTGGCGCCCACGGCCTCCAAGATCAGAAATGAGGCCGCGCCAAACGCGGTATTGGCCACCCGCCACTCGGACCAACGGCGAAAACGCTGCGGCGTGAAGCGCAGCGCGTAGTCCTCCATGGTTTCGCTGGCCACCCAGTTGTTGTAGTCGCGCCGCACCTTGACAACCCGTTGCATCGGCGCGGGCTCGGGCGCGGCGGCATTTGCGGACAAGGACGGGTCGTGGGGCACTTGCGCTGGGCAGCAGGTTTCGTGCCAAAAAAGGGCATGGGCTTTGCTTGGTAAGCTTCAAACCCAATTCACCCGCCAACGCCACCCACCATGGAACTGACCCCCCGCGAAAAAGACAAGCTGCTGCTCTTTACCGCCGCCTTGCTGGCCGAGCGGCGCAAGGCCCGCGGCCTCAAGCTCAACTACCCCGAAGCAGTCGCCCTGATCAGCGCCGCCGTCATGGAAGGCGCGCGCGATGGAAAAACCGTGGCGCAGCTGATGGGCGAGGGCCGCACGGTGTTAAGCCGCGCCGATGTGATGGACGGCATCGCCGAGATGATCCCCGACATCCAGGTGGAAGCCACCTTCCCGGACGGCACCAAGCTTGTCACGGTGCACCAACCCATCGTGTAAACCGGTGCCGCCAACCGCTTGCCCACACCGAACTTCGAACCGCTTTTCGCAGCCACTGCGTCTACCCGCCCACTGCGCTACCAGATACTGCTACCGCCACCGCTTCCGCCAGAAAGGAACCCGCCATGCCACCACCATCTTCCCTTCCCGCCGTAACGCAGAGCCAGCGCCACGTGGCCCGCGCGCGGTGCTTGCTGCTCGGCCTGCTGTGTGCAGCAGGCAGCGTTGCAGCACACACTGGCCACGCTGGTGATGGCGCGCTGCACCAGCAAGCGGCTGCCAGCATGTTGCAAGGCATGCTGCACCCCTTAACGGGCGTGGACCACCTCATCGCCATGCTGGCCGTGGGCTGCTGGAGCGCACTAACGGCC
>JBIIZY010000106.1:0-10027 GCA_044346035.1 Rhodoferax sp.
CGCATCGACCAAATTGACACCCGGTTTGAAGTACTCAAGCGCGACCAAGAAATCGCTGCACTGCGCGCGCAACTGGCGCTGCGGGACTGCAAGGATGCCAGCGCCGAAGCGGTGGTGTGGAGCCAATCCCGCACTGCCATCGCTTCGTTAGAGGCGGACCGCGCTTTTCTGCGCGCTGCCAACCAAGGTGCAGAGGTCATGGGCGACGCAGACATGCAGCGCGTGCGCGACATTGGCACCGGTATGCGGTGGCGCAACGTGGCGGGGGTGGAGTCGGACTTTTTGAGCGCCGACGAGATCGAAAACCTCACAATCCGCAGCGGCACCTTGACCGCCGCAGAGCGCGACACCATCAACTACCACATCGTCGCCACCATCAAGATGCTCGAGCAGTTGCCTTGGCCCAAGCACTTGCGCCGGGTTCCGGAGTACGCCGGTGGCCACCATGAGCGCATGGACGGCAAGGGCTATCCCAAGGGGCTTACGCGCGAGCAAATGTCGATTCAGGCCCGTGTCATGGGCATCGCCGACATCTTTGAGGCGCTTACCGCACGTGACCGGCCGTACAAGCAGGGCATGAAGCTGTCGCAGGCCATGGGCATCATGCGCAAGTTCAAACACAACGGGCACATTGACCCCGACTTGTTTGACGTGTTTGTCAAAGAGGGCGTGTACCTGCGCTACGCGCAGCAGTTTCTTGACCCGTGGCAGATCGACGAGGTCAACCCACAGGCTTTGCTGCAGTAGTGGGCGACAGCCGTGACCAGCGGTGGCCGTGCTGTGGCAGCAACTCCAGGCGCAGTACATCGCCCCGGGGCGGCTGCTGTGCCGCGTCCCAGTCGCTTAACACATAGCGCACACCGCCACCCGCTACCGAATGCACCGCCGGTTGGTGCGTGTGGCCATGCACCATCAACTGGCAGGACAGCGCGGCAAGTTGCGCTTGCACGGCGGCTTGGTTTACATCGGTGTAGCCCACGTCGCGCTTGTGCGATTCGCTCTGTGCGCGCATGCGTTGCGCTGCAGCGCGACGCTGTGCAAGTGGCTGGGCCAGAAAGTCAGCCTGCCACTGCGTTGCCCGGCTTACGGTTCTGAACTCTTGGTAGGCAGTGTCGTCCAGGCACAGCGCGTCAGCGTGGTTGAGGGCGATACGCAGATCGTCACGGACCAGCACCGTGGGGTCCGCCAAACGGCGCGCGTGGCAAGTACCAAAAAAGTGCTCGCCCAACAGAAAGTCCCGGTTACCCACCATGATGTGCAGCGCCAGCCGCTCTGAGGCGGCAGCCAGCACTTGGGTGCAGCGTTGCTCAAAGCCTTCGCTGGCTTCCAACACGTCGTCACCCACCCACACCTCGAACAAGTCGCCCAGAATAAACAGCGCGTCGGCCGGCGTGCCCAAGACATAGTCACGCCACAGCGAAAAAGTGGCGGGCTCGCTGGCCTGCAGATGGATGTCGGAGATGAAATCGACCCGCTGCCAAGTTGGGGGCAGCGCGATTTCCACCTTGCAGCCCCAGCAACTTACAGTGCGACGGCTTTTTCGATGCGCACGTCGTCTTGCGGCACGTCGTCGTGAAACCCCTTGCGCCCGGTTTTGACGGCCGTGATCTTGTCGACCACCTCGGTGCCCGCCGTGACCCGTCCAAACACCGCATAGCCCCAGCCGCTGGAGGTCGGTGCACTGTGGTTCAGGAATCCGTTGTCCGCTACGTTGATAAAGAACTGCGCGGTTGCCGAGTGCGGGTCACCGGTGCGCGCCATGGCCACGCTGTAGACGGTGTTTTTGAGGCCGTTGTTGGCTTCGTTGGTGATGGGCGCGTCGGTGGACTTTTGCTTCATGCCGGGCTCCATACCGCCACCTTGCACCATGAAGCCAGGAATAACGCGATGGAACAGCGTGTTGTCGTAATGGCCCTTGGCGACATAGGCCAGAAAGTTGGCCACCGATTTGGGGGCTTTTTCCTGGTCCAACTCCAGGGTGATGACGCCGTAGTCTGCAATATGCAGTTCAACTTGTGGATTGCTCATGGTTGTGCGGAGAGAGTGACGGATTGAATGAGGATGGGTGTGAGCGGCACGTTCTGGTGCATGCCCCGGTTGCCAGTGGGTGCGGCGCGAATCTTATCGACCACGTCCATGCCAGCCACCACCTTGCCAAACACCGCGTAGCCAAAGCCATCGGGCTGGGGTGCATTGAGGCCGGGGTTGTCGACCACGTTGATGAAGAACTGGGCGGTGGCCGAGTTGGGATTGGATGTGCGCGCCATGGCGATCGTGCCCCGGTCGTTGCGCAGGCCGTTGCGCGCTTCTAGCGGGATGGGCGCACGCGTGGATTTTTCCCGCATGTCGGGTGTCATGCCGCCGCCTTGGACCATGAAGTTGTCCATAACCCGGTGAAACACCGTACCGTCGTACTGCTTGTCTTGAACGTACTGCACGAAGTTGGCAACGGTCTTGGGTGCCTTGTCGGGGTACACCTCGACCGTGAACTCACCCAGGCTGGTTTGAAAACGCACCTTGGGCGCACTTTGTGCGTGCGCCCCACACACCACCAACGCACTGGCGCAGACCAAGAGCAACGCACGGCGTTGCTGGGAGAGCAGTTTCATTACAGGCTTCCTTCATAAAAAATCTTCCACTGTTCGCTGTTGCGCACCCAATACTGGCGCTTGGTCCAACCGCTGCGCGTGCCTTGCGGTACCTCGCCAAACGTTACCACCATGGTGTCGGCTGAGTCGGTCCAGCGCAGCAGGGAAACGTCTTTGAGTTCGATGGTGCGGCCCCTGGCCTTGCGTAACTCGCTCTTGAGTTGCGGAGTCCACTGCGCCAGCGTTCTGCCATTGCTGTTGAAGTCCGGCGCGTAGAACGACAAGATGTGGTTCACATCGCCCATGGTTTTCGCGTTTCTCCACGCACGCAAAGCCTCCTCAAAGGCGGCGCCCGTTTGTCGCAAAGTGCGCGAGTCCTGCCACTGCAAGCGCTCGGCGATGACCACCGGCGTGCTGCGCACCTCTACGGTTCGCAGGATGTGCTCCAGGTCCGGGTTCGTCAGCACCACGCAGCCATCGGTCGCCTGTGGCGGTCGCGCGAATTGGTTGGGCGGTGTGCCGTGCAGCCAAATGCCACTGCCAGTTTTGCCACGTTTGGTGTCGAGCACGTTGGGGTAGTTGATCGGCAAAGCGCCCGCACCATAGAAGTCTGTGAGCGACTTTTTGTCTAGGTTGCTGGTGATGTAGTACACGCCCAAGGGCGTTCGTTGGTCGCCTTCAACGGCCTTGGCTATACCGGCCTTGCCAACCGAGATGTAGTAGTCGGACACCAGGCGCATGCCGGTTGTTGAGTTCTCGAACAGGTACAAGCGCGAGCGCGACGCGTCTACCGCAATAGCATGTTTGGTCCGGGCAGACAGGGCCACGAACTGCGATGGCACCGTGCCGGGCTGTGGGCGCTCTTGAAGGGCTTGGATGCGGCGCTGTGACTCCTCGCGCAGGTCTTTCAGGGTGCCAACCGCAGAGCGTGCGATCTCATCGGGTACATCGCCCACAGCGCGCACCGAGCGCGTGCGCGCTGCCAGCAGATCGCCGTACACCAGCTGCGCCAGATGAAAATGCGGCAGTTCGGTTGCTAGTTTTTCTGACTTGGCCAAGGCCTCACGGTGGTCTCCAGCACCAATCAGTTGGTAGATTTCTATGAGCCGTGCTTCCGCCAAGCCGGGGGTATTGGCTGCGCCCTGCGCCCACACGCTCTGGGGCGTGCTCGCCAGGAGCCACAACAACCCAACCGCAAGCGCCCACCGGGACCCGAGGCGCAGGCAATTATTCACCCACCGACTCCTTGACGATGTACCAGCGCCCACCGCTCTTTTGCAATTCCAGCGTCTTGCGGCTGGACACGGCCAGGCCGTTGGCGCGGTAGTCCTGCCGGAACTTCACCGTTGCTTGGTTGCCGCTGGTGCGCACCCGCATGTTTTCAAGCTTGACGCTGATAGATGCTTTGCTGGTGATGCGTTGGCGGCGCTCTTTTTCCCATGCTGCACGCGATAGTGAACCCGGCACATCAAAACCCTTGCCGTAAAAACCCAGGTAGGCTTTCACGTCCTTGGCGGCCCAGGCCGCTGCCCATGCGCGTACCGTACTGGCAGCTTCCTTTTCGTCGGTGGCAGCGCTTGCGGCATCTGCGGCGTTGGCAGCCGCGGGAGCGGCGGGTGCTGCGGTGGACACAGGAGCCGCAGGGGTCGCGGTCGCGCTCTTAGCGGGGGACGTGCTGGGGGCGGTAGCCGGGGTGGGAGTTGGCGCAGTGCTTGCCGTCGTATTCGCGGTGGTAGCTGCCGCCGTGGTTGCCGTTGTCGTTGCCGTGGGGATGGTGGCGCTTGGGCTGGCCGTCTGGGTTGCTGCAGCGCTGGCGGCGGCGCTCGCTGGTTTTGCTGCTGCGCGTGGCACCGCCGGGAGTGTGGGCGGCGCCTTGCCCGCAGCAGTGGAAGTGCCAGACACGGCCGGTGCAAGCGCACTGGGCAGGTTGGGGCGTTGCCCACGGTTGGCGCCGCTGCCAAACAACTCCCGTATCAAGTCGAGTTTGGGCAAGGCAGTGGGCGAGTTCTCGATTTGAAGCGCGCGGCTGTAAGCCTGACTGGCCAAGCGCGCATACACATCACCAAGGTTCTCGTGGGCGGTGGCGTAGCTCGGGTTGGTGCGAATGGCCATTTCCAAGGCGGTGCGCGCCCGGTCTAGCTGGTTCTGGCTTGCGTACAGCACGGCCAGGTTGTTGTAGGGCTCGGGCAGCTCGGGGTAGTCTTCAGTAAGGCGGGTAAAAGTGGCAATGGCGTCTTGCGTTTTGCCAACGTCGCGCTGTATCACGCCCTTCAAGAAACGCATCTGGGGGTCTTTGGGCTGGGTGGCCAAAAACCGATCCACCTTGGCCATGGCTTGCGGCAGTTGGCCCGCCCGCACCAGCTCCAAGGCTTCAGCGTACTCGTCTGCGAAAGCGCTTGGTGTGGCAAGCAGCAGAACCACCGCGAGCCCATAGCTAAACCACTTTCCGACGAGTTGCACGCGCGCCTACCTTGGTTGGGTTGACCCCGCGATCCGGCTTGGGAGCGGGGCTTTATACTGCGCCGGATTGTATCTGAGGGGCTCCAATGCCCCACCAGAAACGACCCCACTTTCACCCCCACATTCGACCAACCCTTTGCGTGTCCGCGCTGGTTTTTGCGACTGACGTTCAATAAGAAAAGCGATCCGATGCCTCTGCGCATTTACAACACGCTCACCCGTGCCATAGAGCCGTTTACCCCACTCACTGAAGGGCATGTCCGCATGTACGTCTGCGGTATGACGATCTATGACCTCTGCCACATCGGCCACGCCCGCATGATGATGGCGTTCGATGTGGTGCAGCGCTGGCTCAAAGTCAGCGGCTACCGTGTCACCTACGTGCGCAACATCACGGACATCGACGACAAGATCATCCGGCGCGCGCTGGAGCGCGGGATCAGCATCCGCGCACTCACCGAGGAGATGGTGGCTGCCATGCACCAAGACATTGGCCTGCTGCGCATCGAACCACCCACCCTGGAGCCACGCGCCACCGAGTACGTGCCGCAGATGTTGCAACTCATTGGCACCCTGCGTGACAAAGGTTTGGCGTACCAAGCCGCTTCGGGCGATGTCAACTTTGCGGTGCGCAAGTTCGCAGGTTACGGCAAGCTGTCTGGCAAGTCGCTCGACGAGCTGCGTGCGGGTGAGCGTGTAGCGGTAGATGGCAGCAAGGAAGATGCGCTGGACTTTGTGCTGTGGAAGGCCGCCAAACCGAGCGAGCCCGATGACGCCAAATGGGACAGCGCGCTGTGGGGCCAGCCGTTTGGCGTGGGCCGGCCCGGCTGGCACATCGAGTGCTCCGCCATGAGCTGCGCCGCGCTGGGCGAGACCTTCGACATCCACGGCGGCGGTGCCGATTTGCAGTTTCCGCACCACGAGAACGAGATCGCCCAGAGTGAAGGCGCCACCGGCAAGCCGCTGGCGCGGTTTTGGATGCACAACGGCTTTGTGCGGGTGGACAACGAGAAGATGTCCAAGAGCCTGGGCAACTTCTTCACCATCCGCGAGGTTTTGGCCAAGTTCGATCCGGAGACCGTGCGCTTTTTCCTGCTGCGCACCCACTACCGCAGCGCCTTGAACTACAGCGATGTGCACCTCAGTGACGCCCACGCAGGCTTGCGCCGACTCTACGCGGCCATTGACCAAGCCGGCGACTTGCCAGCCGACGGTGGCATCGACTGGAGCAATCCGGTTGCGCAGCGATTCCAAGCGGCGATGGACGAAGACTTTGGTACGCCCGAAGCCATTGCGGTGTTGTTTGATTTGGCGTCCGAGGTCTACCGCAGCGGCAGCGCAGACCTTGCGCTGTTGCTAAAGCAGCTTGGCGGCTGCCTGGGGCTGCTGGAGCAAGCGCCCAAGGCCTTTTTGCAAGCTGGTGCTGGCCTGTCGGAGGCGGACATTCTGGCCCTGATAGACCAACGCACCGCGGCCAAGGCCGCGAAGAACTTTGCCTTGGCCGACCAGATCCGCGACAGCCTGCGCGCCCAAGGCGTGGTCCTCAAAGACGCCGGACAAGGCACCACCTGGGAGGCGCTGCGCTGATGGCCCCAGCAAGCACCCCAGACGCCGTGCCGGTAACGCCAGATTTTTGGCAGGACGCCTGCAAGCACCTGATGAAAAAAGACCGGGTGATGAAGCGGCTCATCCCGCAGTTTGGCAACGCCTGCCTGCAAACGCGTGGTGATGCATTTGTCACCCTGTCGCGCAGCATCGTGGGCCAGCAAATCTCGGTCAAGGCCGCGCAGACCGTGTGGGACCGTTTTTCAGCCTTGCCGCGCGCGATGACGCCAGCCAACGTGCTGCGCCTGAAGGTCGATGACATGCGCACCGCCGGCTTGAGCGCACGCAAGGTGGAGTACCTGGTCGACCTGGCCCTGCATTTCGACAGCGGTGCGCTCAATGTCGCGCAGTGGGCCAGCATGGACGACGATGCCATCATTGCCGAGCTGGTGGGCATCCGTGGCATTGGCCGCTGGACCGCCGAGATGTTTTTGATTTTCCATTTGATGCGCCCCAACGTGCTACCACTCGACGACGTGGGTCTCATCAACGGCATCAGCCGCAACTACTTCTCTGGTGATGTGGTCAGCAGAAGCGACGCGCGTGAAGTGGCCGCCGCTTGGCAGCCCTATTGCAGCGTGGCGACTTGGTATATTTGGCGGTCATTGGACCCGTTGCCGGTGGCCTACTGAACGGGCGCACAGCCCCCGTCGCAGGACCCCCACCGTTCACAGGAGAATTGCATGGGCAAGAGAGTATTTTTAGACTTTGAGCAACCCATTGCCGAGCTAGAAACCAAGATAGAAGAGTTGCGCTACGTGCAAAACGAATCGGCGGTAGACATCTCCGCCGAGATCGACCAACTGGCCAAGAAAAGCCAGCAGCTCACCAAAGACATCTACAGCGACCTCACCCCCTGGCAGATCACCAAGATCGCCCGCCACGCCGAGCGGCCTTACACGCTGGACTACGTCGCCGAAATCTTCACCCACTTCACCGAGCTGCATGGCGACCGCCATTTCGCTGATGACCTCAGCATCGTCGGTGGCTTGGCCCGGTTCAACGGCACGCCCTGCATGGTGATTGGCCAGCAAAAGGGACGCGATACCAAGGAACGCGGCCTGCGCAACTTTGGCATGAGCAAGCCCGAGGGCTACCGCAAGGCGCTGCGCCTCATGAAGCTGGCAGAAAAATTCGGTCTGCCGGTGTTCACTTTTGTGGATACGCCCGGCGCCTACCCCGGCATCGACGCCGAGGAGCGCGGCCAATCCGAGGCGATTGGGCGCAATATCTTTGAGATGGCGCAGCTGGAGGTGCCCATTATCACCACCATCATCGGCGAAGGTGGCTCGGGCGGCGCACTGGCCATCTCGGTGGCCGACCAGGTCATCATGCTGCAGTACTCCATTTACTCGGTTATCAGTCCCGAGGGCTGCGCCTCCATCCTCTGGAAAACCTCCGACATGGCGCAAGAGGCGGCCGAGGCCCTGGGCATCACCGCACACCGCCTCAAGGCGCTCGGCCTGGTCGACAAAATCGTGAGCGAGCCGGTAGGTGGCGCGCACCGCGACACCAAGCAGGCTGCTGCGTTCCTCAAGCGCGGCCTGGTCGATGCCTACCGCCAAGTGGCCGACCTGAAAGTCAAGGAGCTGCTGGACCGGCGCTACGAGCGCTTGCAGAGCTATGGCCGCTTCACCGACACCAAGGCGTCTTCCAAGTAGCTGCCCGCGCTGTCGGCCATGACGGTGTCGGTGCAGGCGGCAATCGCTGACCTCAAGCCCGCCTTGCCTTTGGGCGTTGCCCTTAGCGGCGGTGCCGACTCGACCGCCTTGCTCTACGCTTGTGCGCGCCAGTGGCCCGGCCAGGTGCTTGCGCTGCATGTCAACCACGGTCTGCAGCAGGCCGCAGCAGCGTTTGAGCAGCAGTGCGTGCAAACCTGCGCCGCCCTGCAGGTGGAGTTGCGTGTGGCACAGGTAGATGCCCGCCATGCCGCCGGACAAAGCCCCGAGGACGCCGCACGCCGCGCGCGCTACCACGCGCTTGATCGCCTGGCGGTCCAGCCTGGTGGTTTGGGTGCGCTGGCAACCATCGCCTTGGCCCAACACGCTGACGACCAGGTTGAAACCATGCTGATTGCCCTGGGCCGTGGTGCAGGGTTGGCCGGCCTGTCGGGTATGCGTGCATCGTGGCTGCGCAATGGCGTGCATTACCGTCGCCCCTGGCTGCAGGTGGCGGGTGCCGACATCCGCCAGTTCCTTGCGCTACAGGGCGGTGTTTTCGTGGAAGACCCCTCCAACTCCGACACCCGCTACACCCGTAACCGGCTGCGCTCGCAGTTGTTGCCTGCGCTGGCGGTGACCTGCCCGCAGTTTCGCGACACCTATGCACGCAGCGCCACCCACGCGGCCCAGGCATTGGAGCTGCTCGACGCGCTGGCGGCTGAAGACTTGCAAACCGTGGCGCGCACCAGCGATGGTTTGCCGCGCATTGGCCATCTGCAAACGCTGACCGATGCCCGCCAAAACAATGTGCTGCGCTACTGGCTCAAAACCGCGTTTGGCGTGATTCCCAGTGCGGCGCAGCTTGCGCAGTTGCAGCGTCAAGTAAAGGCCTGCATCACCCGCGGACACCGTCTGCACATCAAGGTGGGACAGGGGTTTGTGCAGCGCAGTGGCGAGGTACTCGCTTGGTACAATCCCGCGGCTTAGACACACACTCCCGCAGACCAATGGCCCTGATAGTTCACAAATACGGCGGCACATCCATGGGGTCCACCGACCGCATCCGCAATGTCGCCAAACGTGTTGCCAAATGGGCACGCGCCGGGCACCAAATGGTGGTCGTTCCATCCGCCATGAGTGGCGAAACCAACCGGCTCTTGGGCCTTGCTTCCGAATTAGCCCCTTCCCGCCAAGACGCCGCCTACGCACGCGAGCTCGACATGCTTGCTGCCACCGGCGAGCAAGCGTCCAGCGCATTGCTGGCCATTGCCTTGCAGGGTGAGGGCATGCAGTCGGTGAGCTATGCAGGCTGGCAAGTACCTATCCGCACCAACAGCGCCTACACCAAGGCCCGCATCGAATCGATCGACGACGCCAAAGTGCGCCAAGACCTCAACGCAGGCAAAGTGGTCATCGTGACTGGGTTTCAGGGCTTGGACGAGCTGGGCAACATCACCACGCTGGGGCGCGGTGGGTCGGACACCTCGGCAGTCGCCGTCGCCGCTGCGATGAAGGCGGCCGAATGCCTGATTTACACCGATGTCGATGGCGTCTACACCACCGACCCGCGCGTGGTCGCCCAGGCGCGCCGGCTCAAGACCGTGAGCTTTGAAGAGATGCTGGAGATGGCCTCCATGGGCTCCAAGGTGCTGCAAATTCGCTCGGTCGAGTTTGCTGGCAAATACCGGGTGCCCCTGCGCGTTTTGAGCAGCT
>JBIIZY010000249.1:0-2962 GCA_044346035.1 Rhodoferax sp.
TTGTTGACCTCCATGCCCGGATGTTCGGTGGTGCCGCCCACCAGCGTGAACAGGCCCGACTCCACATGCGGCAACAGTGCGTCTTGCTGGGCTTTGTTGAAGCGGTGGATCTCATCCACAAAGAGCACCGTGGACTGGCCCGAAGTGTCCAAGGTGGCGCGTGCGTCATCAATGGCTTGGCGGATATCTTTCACCCCCGCCAGCACCGCCGAGATGGCGATGAAGTGGCTGTCGGTGGCGCGGGCCGCCAGCCGGCCCAGCGTGGTCTTTCCCACCCCCGGTGGTCCCCACAAAATAAAGGAGTGCAGCTTCTTGGCTTCAAAGGCCAGGCGCAGTGGTTTGCCCGGCCCCAGAAGATGCCGTTGGCCTGCAAGCTCGTCCAGCGTTTGCGGGCGCAGCAATTCCGCCAGCGGCGGCTTCGGGGCGGTGGTGAACAGGTCCATGAGATGGTCGGCGTGGGGTGCATAGTATCGACCGATTCAGGGCCGTGTCAGGGCCATCTCTTCGCCGTTTCCACACCACGTTGGAGGCCCCGTGGGTGGCCTGTTTCTGGGCGCCGTCGACAGCGTCGAATCCTTGTGGTGCCGTTAGCAGCGCGCGTGCCGCAGCGCAAGGGTAAACCCCGTCGCACCGGGGGCGAAAGCCCTGCCACCCTTGGCTACAATGCGCCCCACCCAAGGGCCGCCTAACACACGTGGCGGGTTTCTTGCTTAGAAATAGGCCAGGCCCACAAGGCCTATCCGTTTGCACACACCGCGCTGGCGCGTGTTGCTGCAAGCACGGGCCAACAATCGGAGACACGTTCTATGGATATTTTGTTACAGCAGATCATCAACGGTCTGGTGTTGGGCAGCATGTACGCGCTGATCGCCTTGGGCTACACCATGGTGTACGGCATCATCAACCTGATCAATTTCGCCCACGGCGAGGTCATGATGGTCGGGGCCCTGACCAGCTGGACCATCATCGGCATGATGCAAGAGGCCATGCCCGGCGCCCCTGGTTTTGTGATTCTTTTCTTGGCCCTAGTGATCGCTTGTGTGGTCGCAGGCGCGCTCAACTTCACCATCGAAAAAGTGGCCTATCGCCCCTTGCGCAACAGCCCCAAGCTGGCACCGCTCATCACGGCCATCGGCATGTCGATCTTGCTGCAGACGCTGGCCATGATCATTTGGGAGCCCACCTACAAGTCCTATCCCACCCTGCTGCCCAGCGACCCCATCTTTATCGGCGGCGCGGTGATCACGCCCACCCAGGTCATGATCTTGGGCGTCACCGCGGTGTCGCTGGCGGTGCTGATGTGGCTGGTCAACTACACCAAGCTCGGACGCGCCATGCGCGCTACGGCCGAGAACCCGCGTGTGGCCGGCCTCATGGGCGTGAAACCCGATGTGGTCATTTCTGCCACCTTCATCATCGGCGCGGTGCTGGCCGCCATTGCCGGCGTCATGTACGCCTCCAACTACGGAACCGCCCACCACGCCATGGGTTTTCTGCCAGGCCTGAAGGCCTTTACCGCAGCGGTGTTTGGCGGCATTGGCAATCTGGGTGGGGCCGTCGTTGGAGCGCTACTGCTGGGCTTGATCGAATCCATTGGTGCGGGCTACATCGGCAGCCTGACCGGCGGTGTTTTGGGAAGCCACTACTCCGACATCTTTGCTTTCATCATTCTGATCATTGTGCTGACGCTGCGGCCCTCGGGGCTGCTCGGTGAGCGCGTGGCGGACCGAGCCTAAGGAGCCGACCATGAAACCGCAAAACAACCTGGTCGGGTACTTCCTTGCAGGCTTGGCCCTGCTGGTCCTGCCGCTGATCCTGCAGAACTTTGGCAACGCCTGGGTGCGCATCGCCGACATGGCGCTGCTGTACGTGTTGCTGGCCATTGGCCTGAACATTGTGGTGGGCTACGCCGGATTGCTGGACTTGGGCTATGTGGCCTTCTTTGCCATTGGCGCCTACATGTTTGGCCTGATGTCCTCGCCGCACCTCACCGAAACCTTTCCCGCTTTTGCCGCGATGTTCCCCAACGGCTTGCACACGCCCTTGTGGTTGGTGATCCCGATGGCGGCGGGCTTGGCAGGTTTGTTTGGCGTGCTGCTGGGCGCGCCCACCTTGCGCCTGCGCGGCGACTACCTGGCGATCGTGACTTTGGGCTTTGGCGAAATCATCCGGGTGTTTTTGAACAACCTCGATGCGCCGGTCAACATCACCAACGGGCCCAAAGGCATAGGACAGATCGACTCGCTGCAGTTCTTTGGTATCGACCTGGGCAAAAAGCTCATGCTGGGTGACTATGAGATTGCCTCGGTCACGCTGTACTACTACCTGTTTTTGTTCTTGGTGGTGCTCAGTGTGATCATCAGCCACCGCCTGCAAGTCTCCCGGGTCGGCCGCGCTTGGATGGCCATTCGGGAAGACGAGATCGCCGCCAAGGCCATGGGCATCAACACCCGCAACATGAAGCTGCTGGCCTTCGGCATGGGCGCTACTTTTGGGGGTGTGTCGGGCACGCTGTTTGGTGCGTTCCAGGGCTTCATCTCGCCCGAGTCCTTCACCTTGATGGAGTCGGTGATGATCGTCGCCATGGTGGTGCTTGGCGGGGTGGGGCACCTGCCCGGCGTGATTTTGGGTGCGGTGCTGCTGGCTGCCTTGCCTGAGGTGCTGCGCTACGTAGCAGGCCCCCTGCAAAACCTCACCGGCGGGCGGCTGGATGCGTCCATCTTGCGCCAGCTGCTGATCGCGTTGGCCATGATCACCATCATGCTGATGCGGCCCCGCGGCCTGTGGCCCGCGCCAGAGCATGGCAAGTCCATCGCGCCGCCCCAGTCTTGATCGCAGCCGACCGAACCGGAACCACTATGACAGACACCGTATTGAATGTAGCGGGCGTGTCCAAACGCTTTGGCGGTTTGCAGGCCTTGAGCGATGTTGGCATCCAGATCCAGCGCGGCCAGGTGTACGG